>JBGATX010000092.1:0-22743 GCA_044228975.1 Planctomycetota bacterium
GCCGGGAAGCTCGTGCTGTTCTCGAAGACGCACAGCGTGTCGACGACGGGTCGTCCGCTCGAGAGGAGGTAGCTCTCGACCGTCGACGTGCCGGGATTCGAGACGACGAGCGCTCCGGGCAGGCGAACGCGCGCATGGTCGCGCAATCCCTGGTAGTACGCCTCGTGAGCGCCGGGCACGTTGTCCATCTCGTCGAGGAAGAAGCCGTCGAGCGGATACCACGCGATCCACTGGTCGATGTCGGCGCGCACCTGCGCGGCCGGAACGTTTCCGTAGCTCGTCGACACGTAGCCGAGCAGCCGTCCGCCCGCTTGCCGGAACGCCTGGAAGGTCTGCGCGTAGGTCGCATCGAAGCTCGGCCCCGGGCCGTTGAACGGATCGCCGATCGCCCACACGCGACCGGGCCACTGCGCGGCCTTCGCGGTGAGCCGAACCCAGGGCGAATTCGCCACGGGATAGAAGTAGGCGGGCACGAGCACGCGCAGCGGAGCACGCTGCGGCGCCGGCGTCGCGCTGCGCTGCACGCCGGGAACGGACTGCGGCAACAGCGCGACACACGCGAGCGCCAGCGCGAAGAGACACACGGCGAGGGAGTGGAGCAAGCGTTGCACGCGATCGGACCGTCCGGTTCCAGTATCGGCGCTCGGCAGCCCACGGACAACTACGCAGGCGTACGGACCGCGCGAGACGGGGGTGCGGGCGCGGAACCGGGGGGCTCGAGCGGGGCGCGCGGCGCGCGAGCGTTGCAGGTCGAGAACGGGGCTGCTGGAGAGCCAGCGTAACGCTCGCGCGCCGCGCGCCCCGCTCGAGCCCCCGGTTCGCGCCCGACCCCCGTCTCGCGCGCGGTCCGTACGCCTGCGTGGTTGTCCGTGGGCTGCCGAGCGCCGATACTGGAACCGACGGTCCGATCGCGTGCAACGCTTGCTCCACTCCCTCGCCGTGTGTCTCTTCGCGCTGGCGCTCGCTGCTCCAGCCGTGGCGGCCCTGCGCCTCTCGTGCGCGGCGGTGGGAAAGATCTTCCCGCAGCAGTGCTGCTGTCGCGACGCGGCGCCCGCGCGTCCGAGCTGCTGCGAGGAGCGCGCGCCGAGCTCCGCGCCCGTTGGCGCGCAGCTCTCGAACCCGCGCGCGTGTCACTGCGGCTTCGAGCTGCCGGAACGTCCCGCGACGGCGCAGGACTCGGGGACCCGCGCGAGCTCCAGCGCCAAGTCGATCGCGAGCGGTTCGGACGGCGCGTGCGGGCTGCGCGCGTTGTGCTGCGAGAGTGCGTCGCTCGACGTCGCGCGTTCGTGGTTGCGCGCGGGCCTCGACGATTCCGGCGGCGGCGCGGGAGCGGATCCCGCGCGCCACGCGCCGCGCAGCGCTCCCGGCGGTGCCGGTCTGCGCCGCCTCGCCGCCGAACACGGCGCGCGCGCGGCGTTGAACGCGTTGCGCACGGCGCGCTGCTGAGCGGCGGGCGAACGACCCGCAACCTCCGGCCGCGAAACGCGGTCCGTTGAGGGCGCGACTTGCGCCCGTTCGCGGAGCCCCTCGAGTTCCGCCGCTCCGTTCGATTCGATCCGACGTCCGTTCCGTTCGTTCCTCGTGCGAGGAGACCATGTCCGACATCCGCTGGCGCGCCGCTCTCGGCGCGTGCCTGATCACGAGCGCCTGCACCTTCGCTCCGCCCGGTCTCGACGACGAGCGCCATGCACTGGCGCTCGCCGGAAGTTCTTGGTCGAAACCGTTCGAGAAACGAGAGCTGCCCGAGCTTCCCGAGGTCCCGACCGCGGTAGAGCTACTGCAGCGAGCCTTCCTCGCCAACGGCGATCTCGAGGCCAACTACTTCGAATGGAAATCCGCGCTGGACGGCGTGTCGATCGCCGCGGGGTGGCCCGACACCAACCTTGCGCCCTCCTTCAGTTACATGTTCTCTGGCGATCAGATGAAGGCCTGGGATCGGACGACCGTGACCATCGGGTTCGATCCGATGAAAAACCTCGGGCTCCCGAGCAAGGTACGGAAGGCCGGCGAGCTCGCCCTCGAAGACGCGCGTGCAGCGGGGAGCCGGTTCGCGGCCGCGAAGTTCGGGTTGCAGCGCAAGGTTCTCGAAGGCTGGCTCACGCTGGCGCTGCTAGAGGAGCGAACTCGAATCCAGGACGAACGGGTGCGGCTGACCAGGCTTGCCTTCGAAAGCGTTGTCCAGCGTGCCGCGCTGAATGGTGGCCAGCGCGAACTACTCCGGGCCCAGGTGGAATCCCGCAATGCGGAGATCGAGCAGGCCAAGCTTCAGGCCCAGGCAAGCGCGGCCCGGGCGCAATTGAACGGACTTCTGGCGCGCGCTCCCGACGCACGACTTGGTTTTCTCGGGTCGATCCCCAAGCCGCGACCTTTGCCGCCGGACGACACGGCGTTGATTCGTGCCGGTGTCGAGAACAATCCCGAATTGCGCTCACTCGGATTCGCGGTCAACGCGCGTGAGGATGGGCTCGAACTCGCGCGACTGCAGTATCTCCCCGACTTCAATCCCTTCGTCGGATTCACCGGCAGCTTGGAGCAGAGTGTAGGGGTCGGCCTCAGCCTGCCGACCCGACTGCCCCAGATTCGCGCCGGGATCGAACAGGCCTCGGCGATGTTGCGTTCTGCCCGAGCCGCATTGCGCCAGGCCAAGCACGACCGATTGTCGAGCTTCGTCGCCGACCTCTACGTCCTTCGGTTCAGCGAGCGCCAGGCCGAGTTCCTGACGGCTGAGGTCGTCCCCTCCGCCCAGCAGGTCCTCGATTCGGCACAGCAGGCGCACGCCACAGGCTTCGCGAGCTTTCAGGATCTGATCGACGCGCAGCGCGTCCTGCTCGACGCACGCCTTGCGATCGCGGAGGCTCGCACGGAGCGCGAGATGCGGCTGGCTGAGATCGAGGAGCTCGCAGGCCTCGACATCGAGACGCTTGGAAGGACTGCCACGGAAACGACGGCTGCATTTCGGGACACGGAGACTGAGCATCATGAATGAGCGCGAAGCGGCGTCAGCAACGGCTGTCCGTACAGAAGGCACCGCACGAGTACGCATGGTCGTGATCGCGCTGATCCTCCTCGTCGCGGGCGCGACCGCCACGATCCTCGTCCGGCGTGGAGGCCTGCACGGGAATCAGGGAGGCGCGGCTCAGGCAGAAGCGGAGCGCAAAGTGAAGTACTGGTGGGACCCGATGATGAACCCGCCCTACATCGCCGACCAACCGGGCAAGAGTCCAATGGGCATGGATCTCGTGCCCGTCTACGAAGACGAACAAGACGCTGCGACGCCAACCGCGGGCGCGGGCATCGAGGCCAAGTCCCAGGACGCGACGACCTACTTCTGCCCGATGCACCCCAGCTACACCTCGAGCAAGCCCGGGGATTGCCCGATCTGCAACATGCAGCTCGTCCCAGCGAAGTCAGACGAAGCGCCCAGCGCTTCTACAGTGGAAGGGCACGCCAAGATCACTATCGATGCCGGGCGCCGGCAGATGATCGGCGTGCGTACGGGAGTCGTGCAGCGCAAGGCGGTAGTGCGCAATATCCGCGCAGTCGGCCGTGTCGAGTACGACGAAAAGCGCCTGTCTTCGGTCAATCTGAAGGTTGGTGGCTGGATCGAGGAGCTCTTCATCAAGTCCAGCGGCGAAGAGGTGCGACGTGGCGATGGGCTCTTTTCCCTCTACAGTCCCGAGTTGGTCGAGGCGCAACGCAACTACCTCTTGGCCTCGAAAGCCCTGGCGCCAGCGGGGTCCCCCGCGTCCGGAAGCGACGAGATGCTGCGCACGACCCTGCGCAGTGTTCGCGAGCGTCTGCTGCTGCTCGATCTCAGCGAGGAACAGATCCGCGAACTCGATTCGAAACAGGAGGTTCCGCGGCTCACTACGATCGTTTCGAAATTTGACGGCGTAGTGACGAAGCGCAATGTGGTGCGGGGCACCAGCATCGAGCCCGGCCGCGAGCTGTACGAATTGGCCGATCTCTCGATCGTCTGGGTTCTGGCGGATGTGTACGAGTACGAGTTGCCGCTCGTGCACGTTGGACTCGAGGCGCGAGTCCAGCTCTCCTCGCAACCGAGCGAGGTCTACACCGGCAAGGTGACGTTCGTCTACCCGTACCTGAATCAGGAGACGCGCACTGTGCGCGTGCGCGTCGAGGTCGCCAATCCGGAACGCAAGCTCAAGCCCGGGATGTACGCTACGGCGTTCATCGCTGCCGAGCTCGGTGAGCGGCTCGTGGTGGACGACCAGGCCGTGCTCGAGACCGGCACACGGCAAATCGTGTTCGTGGATCTCGGGGACGGCCACCTGGAGCCGCGCGACGTGCAAGTCAGCGAGTACGCCGACGGCCAGGCCCTGATCGACAGCGGCCTCTCCGAGGGCGAGCGTGTTGTCGTCAGCGGGAACTTCCTCGTTGATTCCGAGAGTCGGCTGAAAGCCGCGCTCCTCCAGGGCACACAGAAATCGTCGGTCCAACACGCAGGACACGACAAGTGAGGTCCCTCTTTTCGTCCAGCGCCACGAGGATCGCCACATGATCGAGCGCATCATCGATTTCTGCGCGCGGAATAAGTTCCTGGTCCTGCTCGTCACGGGCGTCGCGATCACTATCGGGGTCTACAGCGTGCGCAACGTGCCGCTCGACGCGATCCCCGATCTGTCCGACACGCAGGTGATCATCTACTCGCGCTGGGACCGCAGCCCGGACGTGATCGAAGATCAGGTCACCTACCCAATCGTGTCGGCCATGCTCGGCGCCCCGAAGGTCAAGGCGATTCGTGGCTTCTCCGACTTCGGATTCTCCTACGTCTACATCATCTTTCAGGACGGCACGGACATCTACTGGGCTCGCAGTCGCACGCTCGAGTACCTGAGCAAGATCCTGCCGCGCCTGCCCGACGGGGTGCGCACCGAACTCGGACCTGACGCGACCGGCGTGGGTTGGGTGTACCAGTACGCCTTGGTCGACAGGAGCGGACAGAACGACTTGGGGCAATTGCGCAGCTTCCAGGACTGGCGCCTGCGATACTGGCTGCAAAGCGTGCCGGGCGTGGCCGAGGTGGCGTCGATCGGCGGCTTCCAGAAGCAGTACCAGGTCAACCTCGAACCGACCTCGATGCTCGCCTACGGCGTGCCGATCCAAAAGGTGGTCGACGCCATCCGGCAGGGCAACAACGACGTCGGCGGGCGCTTGGTCGAGATGAGCGGGGCCGAGTACATGGTGCGCGGACGCGGCTATGCACGCTCGATCGGAGACATCGAAAGCATCGTCGTCGGTGCGGACAAGGATGGCGTCCCGATCCTGGTCAAGAATCTCGGACGCGTCGTAATAGGCCCGGAGATCCGTCGCGGGCTGTCCGACCTCGACGGACAGGGGGACGCGGTCGGCGGCATCGTGGTGATGCGTCACGGCGAGAACGCCCTCAAGGTGATCGAGCGCGTCAAGGAGAAGATCGAAGACATCCGGCAGTCCCTGCCTCCGGGCGTCGAAATCGTCCCGACCTACGACCGCTCGGAGCTGATCCAGGATTCTATTTCCACGCTGAAGGACGAACTGATCACTGCACTCGTGATCGTGAGTCTCGTGATCCTGCTGTTTCTCTGGCACATCCCGTCGGCAATCGTGCCGATCCTCACGATCCCGATCTCGATCCTGCTCGCCTTCATCCCCATGTATCTCATGGGCGTGAGCTCGAACATCATGTCGATTTCGGGGATCACGATCTCGATCGGCGTGCTGGTCGACGGCGCGGTGGTCGAGGTCGAGAACGCCTACAAGAAGTTGGAGCTCTGGATCGAGGGCGGGCGCCAGGGAGACTTCCACGAGGTCCGGCTCTCCGCGCTGAAGGAAGTCGGCCCCTCCGTCTTCTTCTCGCTGCTCGTGATCGCCGTCGCCTTCCTTCCGATCTTCGCGCTGGAGGAGCAGGAGGACGCCTCTTCAAACCGCTGGCCTACACGAAAACCTGACGATGGCGATCGCCGCGATCCTGGCGATCACGCTCGACCCGGCGATCCGAATGCTCTTCGCGCGGATGGACTTCTTCCAGTTCCGGCCGCGGCCAATCGCCTGGCTCGTGAACCAGTTCGCCGTCGGACGCTACTACGCCGAAGAGCGGCATCCGATCAGCCGGATCCTGTTCAAGCTCTACGAGCGGCCCTGCCGTTTCGTGCTTCGGCACCGCACTGGAACCCTCGTCGGGGCGCTGCTGCTCGTGCTGAGCACGATTCCGGTGTTCACGAAGCTCGGTTCGGAGTTCATGCCGCCGCTGTGGGAGGGCGACCTGCTCTACATGCCGACGACCTTTCCCGGGCTCTCGGTGACCGAGGCGCAGAAGCTGATGCAGAAGATGGACGAGGTGCTGATCAGCATCCCGGAGGTGGAGCGCGTCCAGGGCAAGTCAGGTCGGGCCGAGACGTCCACCGACCCGGCGCCGTTCTCGATGATGGAGACGACGATCCTGCTCAAGCCGCCCTCGGAGTGGCGCCGCACAGCGCGCTGGTACTCGGATTGGCCCGAGTGGATGCAGGCGCCCCTGCGGCACGCTTGGCCAGACCGGATCAGCAGGGAGGACTTGCTCGCGGACATCAACCGCAAGCTGGACTTCCCGGGCGTGGCCAACGCGCTCACGATGCCGATCAAAACGCGGATCGACATGCTCACGACCGGGGTGCGCACCCCGATCGGCATCAAGGTCCTGGGCGATGACCTGCACGAGATCGAGCGGCTCGGGACCGAAATCGAGTCCATCCTGAACGACGTGCCCGGCACGCGGAGTGCCTTCGCCGAGCGTGCGGCGGGCGGGTATTTTCTCGACTTCGAACTCCGGCGCGATCGCCTGGCGCGTTACGGCCTGAGCATCGCCGAGGCCGAGATGGTGATCATGACGGCCATCGGCGGCGAGCCGGTCGGCACGACGATCGAAGGTCGCGAGCGTTACACGATCAGCGTGCGCTACGCGCGCGAGTTGCGCGACAACCTCCCGGATCTGAAGCGCGTGCTCGTGCCCACCATGTCCGGCGCCCAGATCCCGCTCGAGGAACTGGCGGACATCAGGCTCGTCGACGGGCCTGCCATGGTCCGCAATGAGAATGGCATGCGCGCCGGATACGTGTTCGTGGACACGGCCGAGAGCGACATCGGTGGCTATGTCGAGCGTGCGAAGAGCGCCGTGCGCCAGCGGCTGCAGTTGCCCTCGGGCTACTCGCTACAGTGGAGCGGGCAGTACGAGAACATGCTGCGCGTCGCGGAGCGGATGAAGGTCGTGATCCCGATCACCATTTTCCTGATCTTCGCGCTGCTCTACATGAACACGAAGTCGATGGTGAAGGCGCTGATCGTGATGCTCGCCGTGCCCTTCTCCGCGATCGGCGCGATCTGGTTCCTCTATTTCCTGGGCTACAACATGTCGATCGCGGTCTGGGTTGGGCTGATCGCTCTGATGGGTCTCGATGCGGAGACCGGCGTATTCATGCTGCTCTTCCTGGATCTCTCCTACGCCGAGCGCGTGCGCGCCGGAAAGATGAAAACCTTTGGCGATCTCACCGAGGCAATCGTTCACGGAGCCGTGAAGCGCATCCGGCCGAAGATGATGACGGTTGCCTGCGCTTTCATCGGCCTCGTGCCTGTGATGTGGTCGATTGGCACCGGCTCGGACATGATGAAGCGCGTGGCGGCACCGATGATGGGGGGCCTCGTCACGAGCTTCATCCTCGAGTTGCTCGTTTATCCGGCGATCTACGCCATCTGGAAGTGGCGCTTCGTCATGAAGCGCGGCACGGTCGACGTGTCGAGCCTGGAACTCCCTGCGCTGCGAGGACACGGATGAACCGCGCATCCGAAATGGACGCCCGCCCCAATGCCTCGCGTATCCGGGTGCGCGATCGATCTCGCCGCATGGCGAGAGCCGTGCACTCGTCGTCGTTCCGAATCCCCTTCGAAGGAGTCAGATCATGTCGCTTCGTCGTTTCGCCCGCTCGCTGAATGCAGCGCTCCTGCTCGGTTTCGTGTCCCCCCACGCCACTCCCTCCGCCCTCGCCTGGACCGCGCAGGGCCACGAAGGACACGGCGACGATGCCGCTCCGGCCTCCGATGCCAATCAGACGGCGAGCGGAGATCCCTACCTGCTCGACACCGACCCCGTCTCGGGCAAGCGCCTCGGGCCCGTGGACAAGCAGGTCATCGTCGTCCTCGAGGCGCGGGAGTTCCGCTTCGCCAGCGCGCAGAATGCGGATGCGTTCAAGGCTGCCCCGGAGAGGTACCTGCCGGCCGTGGACGCCAAGCTGATCGGCCAGCAGATGCCACTCTACCCGCTGGAAACGTGCCTTGTGTCCGGGCATAAGCTCGGCAAGCCGGGCACGTCCTACGACTTCGTGCACTGGAACCGGCTCGTGCGCCTGTCGAGCAAGGAGCACTTGGCGACCTTCCTGAAGGATGTCCCGAAGTACATCGGCAAGCTCGACGCCGCCGTGATCGAGCACCAGAAGGGCAAATACAAGAGGGCGACCTGCGTCGTGTCGAGCGAGAAGCTCGGGGGCGCCATGGGCGAACCGATCGACCACGTCGCGGGCAATCGGCTCATCCGCTTCTGCTGCAAGTCCTGCCTGAAGGACTTCGGCAAGGATCCGCTGAAGTACATGGCCAAGCTCGACGGCCCCGCCATCGAAAACGGTGGCAAGGGAGCCGCGGACAGGAGCGCGATGTACACATGTCCGATGCACCCCGACGTCGTGAAGCAGAAATCCGGTGCCTGCCCGAAGTGCGGAATGGACTTGGTCAAGAAGAAGTGAGCCCGACCTTGCGTTGAGAAACACCGCGGCCGGGGGTCATCCATGAGCAAGCATATGAACCATCTCCACTTCCTGACCCTCCCGCCGCTCGTCGGCGTGACCGCTGGACGCATGCAGCGGAAGAACCAGCAGCAGCTCCACGTCAAGCGACTCCTGGTCGAGTCCCGCGAATCCCATTGCCACGAGGACCCGAATCTCCCTGATGCACCCCGAAGTCGTCGAGAGCGCTCGTGGCAGTTGCCTGAAGTGCGGAACTACCCTGGTCACGACGGAGCACGTCCTGCTCTGGCCGGATCGTGATGCCCTGGAGAACCGCACCCGATGAAGCACCATGCGCTCATGATGTCCCAGCGCGCACTCCCTGCTGGACCAGCGCCATACCTGCTCCTGCTCTCCGCACTCGGTTGTGCGTCGCCGGTGCCGACTGCAGCCAAGGCCTCTGCGCCTGATTCGCACCGAGGAGAACTGCTGTCCGCGGAAGAGGTCCGCCGCATCGAGACCTTTCAGCGCGTATGTCCTTCCGTCGTCCACGTCGAAGCGCTCGGGGTCAAGCGTGATCCCGCGCACTTCAACGTGCTCGAGATTCCGGTCGGGATGGGCAGCGGATTCGTCTGGGACGACGCTGGTCACGTCGTCACGAACCTGCACGTGATTCGGGGAGGTGAGGAGGCACGCGTGCAGCTGCGTGACGGGAGATCCTGGAGCGCGTGGGTCATGGGCACCGATCCAGAATATGACGTGGCCCTCCTGATGATCGACGCACCAAAGGACGCCCTCATTCCGATCGAGGTCGATTCGACCCTCGCTCCGCGCGTGGGTCAAACAGTGCTGGCGATCGGTAATCCATTCGGTCTCGATCACACGCTGAGCGTCGGAGTCATCAGCGCCCTCGGGCGCGAGCTGCGCACGGAGTCGGGCTCGATTGTCCACGATGCGATCCAGACCGACGCAGCCATCAATCCCGGCAGCTCGGGTGGACCGCTACTCGACAGTGCGGGCCGGCTGATCGGAATCAATACCGCGCTTTTCAGCCCCACGGGGTCCTTCGCGGGCATTGGGTTCGCCGTGCCCGTGAGCGCTGTCGGGCGATCGGTCTCCCGGATCCTGGGCCTCGCGCTCGCGCAGCGCGCGGGGATCGGCATTCGGGCTGCAGGAGACGCGTGGGTGCGCGAGCTGGGACTTTCCGGAGTGCTCGTGATGGAAGTGTTGCCGGGAGGTCCCGCGGACGTTGCCAGGCTGCTCGCCACACGTACCAATGCGGAAGGAGACTTGGAACTGGGCGACCTGATCGTGGCCATCGACGGCGAGTCGATTGGCTCAGGTGCGGATTGGACTGCCGCGCTGGATCGGCGGCGCGCAGGCGCACACGTCACCGTCACTGTGATCAGGGCAGGAATGTCGCTCGACGTCGCTCTCGAGCTAGCGCTCGAACGCCACTGAGGAGGGTTGATCGCGTTCGAGGCGGTGTCATCCGTTGACGATCACGGTCGACGGCCGCGCGCGTTATCCGCTCAACGTGCGCTACGCGCGCGAGCTGCGCCAGGATCCGGCGGCGTTGAAGGAGATCCTGATCGCCACGCCGGGCGGCGCGCAGGTGACGCTCGGCGAGCTGTGCACGATCTCGATCCAGCCCGGCGCGCCGATGATCCGCACCGAGAACGGCGAGCGCACGGCCTGGATCTTCGTCGACATCGCCGGACGCGATCTCGGCGGCTACGTCGAGGAGGCGCGCCGCGTCGCCGACGAGCAGGTGCCGTTGCCCGCGGGCTGCCGGCGCGTGTGGTCGGGGCGCTTCGAGTACCTCGAGGCCGCGAACGCGCGCTTGAAGGTCGTGATCCCGATCACGCTCATCTTGATCGTCGTGCTGCTCTATCTGTCGAACAAGAGCTGGCTGCGCGTCGGCATCGTGCTGCTCGCCGTGCCCTTCTCGCTCATCGGCGCGTTCTGGTTCCTGCACTGGCTCGACTACGACATGAGTCTCGCGGTGTGGGTCGGGATCATCGCCTTGCTCGGCGTCGACGCGGAGACCGGCCAGGTGATGCTGCTCTACCTCGACACCACCTTCGATCGCTGGAAGTCCGAGGGGCGCTTGAAGACGCGTGCCGATCTGCTCGCCGCGATCCACGAAGGAGCGGTGCAGCGCATCCGGCCCAAGACGATGACGGTCGCGACCGACATGATCGGCCTCTTGCCGCTCTTGTGGGCCACCGGCAGCGGAGCCGACGTCACGCGCCGTCTCGCCGCACCCCTGATCGGCGGCATCACGGTGAGCTTCGCGATGGAGCTGCTCGTCTATCCGGTGATCTTCTTCCTCGTGAAGCGGCGCACGCTGCCCGCCGAGGTGCATCGGCCCGTCGCATGACCCCTCGCGCGAGCGGGAGCACGCTCGCGCGAGAAGCCGCGCATCGTCCGGGCGAAGCGCGCGCCGACCCGAGCGCGTGCGCGCGCTGCCGGAAACCGAACGGGGCGTGCTACGCTTGCTCGCCATGCACGCCACGGACCCCGGTCCCGCGGGGCACGCGCGCGATCCGGAAGCGACCGCCTTCCTCGTTCAACGCGCGCGCGACGGTGCCTCGGAGGAGATGCAGGCGCTCTACGAGCGCACGCTGCCGTCGCTCTACGTCTGGCTGCGCGGGCGAGTGCACGGAACGCTGAGACTGCAGCTCGACGTCGAGGACCTGCTCCAGGAGATCTGGTCGCGCGCCCTGGCGCGCTTCACGACGTTCGACGCGGAACGCGCGAGCTTTCGCGCGTGGCTGATCGGCATCGCGAAGCTCGTGATGCTCGAGTGGATGCGCCGGTCGACCGATCGCACCGGCGCGGCAGCGCACGCGGACCCGAGCGCCGTGCTCGCGCGTTGTCCGGACTCGATCACGAGCGTGTCGCGCGCGCTCGAGCGCGACGAGAGCGTGCGCGCGCTGATCGCGTACGCCGCGGAGCTCGACGAGGACGACCGCACGCTGTTCTTCGGCCACGGGATCGAGGAGGTCGCGCTCGCGCAGCTCGCCACGCGCCTGGGGATCTCGGACGCGGCCGCGCAGAAGCGCTGGCAACGCCTGGTCGACCGGTTGCGCGAACGCGGCATCGATCACGGCCTCGTCGCCCCGAACTGAGCAGGCAGCGTCGAGCCACGCGCCATGGAATCCGGAGGCGATCCCGAGGGAGTCGAGCTGCAGGCCGCCCTGTTCGAGCTGCGCGCGCAGCTCTGCGTCGACGAGCGCGAGGATCGCCGGCGCCCGTTGGCGGAGTACCAGCGTCGCTTTCCGGGATTCGAGGCCGAGGTGGCGGTCGAGTTCGAGGCCGTGCTCGCCGCTCGACGCGGCGCGGAGCGGGCCGACGCGGCACCGCACGAGCTCTTCGGCCGCTACCGCGTGCTGCACGAGCTCGGTCGCGGCGGACAGGCGCGCGTCGTGCTGGCGCTGGACGAGACGCTGCGCAGGCACGTGGCGCTGAAGATCGTCTCCAGCGAGTTCGAGAACGTTTCGCCCGAGCGCCGCGAACGCCTGCGGCGCGAGGCGAACACGATCTCCCGCCTCGAGCATCCGGGCATCTGCGCGGTCTACGAAGCGCGCCTCGATCTCGCGCGTCCGTTCATCGCGATGCGCTACGTGCCAGGCGAGACGCTCGCCGCCCAGATCAAGCGCGCGCAGGACGAGCGCCGGAGCGCGACGCCGGCGTCGCCGTCGCCGGCGCGCGTCGCGCTGTTCCCCGAGCGTCGCGAGGAGCTGGCGCAGCTCCTGCGCTTCTTCGAACGTCTCGTACGCGCGGTGCACGCCGCGCACGAGGCGGGCGTGATCCACCGCGATCTGAAGCCGAGCAACGTGATGGTCACGCCCGCCGGCGAGCCGGTGATCCTCGACTTCGGCCTGGCCCGCGACGAGAGCTCCGACGAAGTCAGCCTGACGCGCAGCGGCGCGCTCGTCGGCACGCCGGCCTACATGGCGCCCGAGCAGTTCGAGCCGGGTGCCGCCGCTCCGGATCGCCGCGCCGACGTCTACGCGCTCGGCGTGATGCTGTACGAATGCTCGACGCTCGCGCGCCCGTTCCCGCCGGCGCACCCGCTCGCGCCGCGCGGCGCGTCGCACGAGCTCCCGGCGAACGACCCGCGCGCGGTGAATGCGCGACTGCCGAAGGATCTGCGCATCGTGATCGCCACGGCGCTGGAAGAGCGGCCCGCGCGCCGCTATCCGAGCGCGCTGGCGCTGGCGGAGGACCTGCGACGCATCTGCGAGTACGAGCCGATCCTCGCGCGGGCGCCGAGCGCGGGAGTGCGCGCGGCTCGTTGGGTGCGCCGCAACCGCGTGCTCGCGTTCGCACTCGTCGGCTGCATCGCGTTCGTGGCCTTCGAGCTCGCGCGCATGCGCATCGAGTTCCTCGAAGTCAGCGCGATCGCGGCGGAGAAGACGGCCGCGCTGCGCACGCTCGAAGGCGTGGCGCGCCGCGAGCAGTCACGCGCCGTCGCCGAGCGCAGCCCGTCGCTCGCGCTGTGGCTCGCGCTCGAGGCGCACGAGCTCGATCCGTCGCCGGAGTCCAGCCGGACGCTGCTCGAGGCGCTGCTGCGGCCGGTCGAGGAGCGCCGTCTGTGGCTCGATGCGGCGACCGAGTCCTCGCCCGCGGCGGCGGCGACCTACGGCCGCCCGATGGCGATCCAGCTGGCGCGCAGGGGCGACCTCGTCGTGGTCGCAACGCGCCGCGGAGCGCTGCTGGGCTGGAGCGCGAGGACGGGCACGCGTGTCTTCGCGATCGAGCTCGGACCACCCGGCGGCAAGGGAGTGGCGCCGGTCCAGCCCGACAACGTCCATTCGATCGATCTCGACGCCGGCGAAGCGCGCATCGCCTACGCGCGCTCGGACGGATCCGCGGGCATCGTCGACATCGCGTCCGGCCGCACGACCGCGCGCTTCGAAGGCCACGTCGGACCGGTCCTTTCGATCCAGTTCGACCCCACGGCGACGCTGGTCGCCACGGCCTCCCTCGACGGGACCGCGCGGATCTTCGACGCCGCCACGGGTGAACAGCTGTCCGTCGTCGAACGGCGCTCGACGCCGCTCGCGGTCGCACGCTGGAATCGCTCCGGCGACGCGCTCCTGGTGTGCGGCAGCGAATTGACGGGCGCCTTGTGGAATCGCCCGGGCGAGAGCGTCGTGAGCGTCCATCCGATGGCGCGCGGTGCCCGCGTCGCAACCTTCGCCGGACATCTGGAAGCGATCCGCGGCGCGGAGTTCTCGCTCGACGACTCGCGCGTGTTCACGACCGCGGACGACAAGACGCTGCGCTGCTGGGACGCGCGCACGGGAGCCGAGGACTGGAGCCAGGAACTCGATGCCAGCCCGCTGACCGCGACGCTCAGCCAGGACGGCGAGTTCGTCGCCGTGTGCACGCACACCGGCGCGCTCGTCTTCGACGCTCGGACCGGAGCGCGCGTCGCCAAGGTCCTCGATCCGGATCGGCGCTACGTGCGCGATGTCGCCTTCCGTCCGGGGACCAGGCAGCTGGCCACGGTCAACTACGCGGGCGTCGCGCGCACGTGGGACATCGACAGCGGTCGCCAGCTCTCCGAGCTCCGCGGACTGCCGGGCGAGGGCATCTTCGTCCGCTACACCTCGGACGGGAAACACCTCGTCGCGGCCTGTGCCGGCTTCCCGATCCTCGTCTGGTCGGCCGAACGTGTCGCGCTCCCCGTCCAGCTCGGCTCGCTCGGCGACCCCGTCGTCAGCGCCGAACTGGACGCGAACGGGGAGCGCGTGGTCACCGTGTCGAAGTCCGGGACGCTGCGCTTGTGGAACGTCCGCACGGCGACCGAGATCGCCCGGCCCGTGGTGGACGATCCCCCGGCGCTCTGGGCCGGATTCGATCCGTGCGCGGATCGGTTGTGGATCTCCCGAGGCGACCGCAGTTGCGAGGTCTGGGGCAGCGAATCGGCGTCGGAACCGATCGCGCGCATCGAGCTCGGGCGCCCGACGACCTGCATCGGATTCAGCCCAACGGGACGCTGGACCTTCGTGGGCGACCGAAACGGTGATGTGCGCCTCTTCGACGCCCAGACCGGCGCGGACGAGCTCACGCTCTCGACGGCGCGGCTGCGCGCTTCGACGACGAGCGTCTCGTGCGTGCGCTTCGCGCCCGACGAGTCGGTGGCCTTCGTCGCCCACGAAACGACGGTCGACGTGTGGGACCTCGCGTATCGCAGCTTGTCGACGACGCTCGAACCCGAAGGTGACGAGGCGCCGGAGCAGCGCGAGGTCTTCGATCTCGCGCCGTCGCCCGACGGCCGGAAGGTGGCGGTCGCGTTCGGCCTCGTGTCGGGTGTGCGCGTGTTCGCCGCGCCCGACTGGAACCCCGAGCGCGCGTTGCAGGACGCGACGACCGGTGGCGTGGTCTGGACGTCCGACGGCACCGCGCTGGTCCTGCTCCAGAAGTGGCGTGAGAAGCTCTCGCTCCGCACGCTCGACTCGACCGAGAGCCTGCGCTCGAGCTTCCTGGGTCTCGAGCGGCTCGAGCGCATCGCGCGCTCGCCCGACGATGCGCGCTTCGCCGCGAGCTGGACGCAGCGCATCGGGATCTTCGAAGCGAACTCGCTCGCGGAGATCGTCGACCTGCCGGCGCGCTCGAGCACGGCGAACGTTCTCGGCTACAGCCGAGACGGCCGCCTGCTGGTCACGGCCTACGGCGACGGCGTCACGATGATCTGGCCCACGGATCTCGCCGCCGAAGCACGCCGACGCGCGCCGAGAGAGCCGCGGAAGCTCATGGAAGCCTTCCAGGCGGCCAGGTAGCGCTCGCCGGGGCCGTCGAGCACGGACGGCGGGCCGCGCGAGACGCGCGAGCCCGAGAAACGCGCGATTCACTGTCCGCTCGCACGCGGACGCCGCAATGGCCGTGCATGGCGAATGCGCCGCTCGACCTCGCGCTCCGTTCGGCCGGCCTCGACCGCGCACGCGCGCTCCGGCTCGAGCCGGAGCACGACCTGCAGTCGAGCGAGTCGTTCGCCCTCCCCTCGACCCGCCGTCCTTCAAGGAGCCGCTCATGTTGTTGGAGAATGGACTCGCCCCCGATTCAACCCGTCCTGCTGCCCTCGATCTCCATCCGCGAGCGACGCAGCGAACAGTCGTGCGAACGGACGACACCCGCGCGACTCGGGAGAGCGAGCGGGAGTCGTCGCACGCGCGCTCCCGTTCTTCATGGATCCGACGGCTCACCGCGAGCGTGCTCTTCGCCGCGATCGCGCCCGTGATCGGCGCGCACGCTGGTGACGTCGAGTACAAGCTCGCCGCCGTCACCGGGGCGAATTCGGGTCCGTACACGACGGACGGACCGCGGCGAGAGGTCTATGGCGGGGTCGCGCTCACTTCGGGCGGTCAGGGAGATCAGGACAGCGTCTGCTGTCGCTACATCAGCACGAACACGATCGACATCATCGCGGGGGGAAACACCGAGTCCGAGGGTGCGACGTCGAGCTATTTCTTGGAGTTGTGGGTGACCGAGACGCTCAATCAGCCGTGGCGCCTCAAAGTCGTCTCGCACTTCCGCGGCGACTGCAACGTCATCAACGACAATGGGAACGACGCCAGGGCCGAGCTGTCGACGCCCGTCTCCGCTACGTACTCGATCGATGGCGTTCCCAGGGGCCACCTGCCGCAGCTCGAGTTCGCGCAAGTCAGCGCTTCGAACGAGTCGGATTCGGGATCGGACGTGCACACGGACATCTCGTTCCCGAACGCGACGTATTCGGGTGTTGCGCTCATCGACGGATTCGGTACCGGAGGACAGCAGCTGGTCCGGCTGGACTTCCAATGGTCGACCAATGTCGTTTCGCACGGTGGAATCGGCGGAGGCGACGAGGCCTCGGTGCGCCTGGGCTACAACGCGGATCACTGGGACAACATCGATGCGGGACGCTACCCCGGCAGCCCGTCGCGCGTGCAAGTCGATGACGGGCACTTCGTCTTCGCCAGCCTGTGCCCGATGCCTTCGGTCGGAATCCAGGCGTCCGGGTCGACGAGCATCTGCAGCGGACAGTCGGTCACGCTGACGGCCGTCGGCGGCTGGGGCACGAGCGCTCAGTGGTTCTCCGAGTGCTGTTGCGGTAACCCCATCGCGATCGGAGGTCGATCGATCACGGTCTCGCCGTCGGTCACGACGACGTACTTCATGCGCTGGATCGGACCGGAGTTCACGCAATCACCTTGCGGTCCGACGGGCTTGGCGATTCCGTCCTGCGGAGCGACGCCGTGCAGTCCGGGCATCACCGTCGTCGTCACTCAGCCGCCCCAGAACCCGCTCGCGGCCACGGCGACGGACACGGATGTGTGCGCGGATACGCTGGTCGTGCTCCAGGCCTTCGGCGGCGGCGCGCCCGGCGCGACCTTGCACTGGTATGCCGGCGCGTGCGGAACAGGTACCGAGCTCGGCACGGGCGCGATCTTCCCCGTCCAGCCGTCGCAGACGACGCACTACTTCGCGCGTTGGGAGAACCCGCCGTGCGCGCCGTCGAGCTGCGTCGACGTCCAGGTCAACGTCACGCCCAAGCCACTGGATCCGACGGGTGTCACCGCGGACTTCACCACCGTGTGCGCGAACTCCCCCGCCGTACTGACGCTCGTCGGCGGCGGCAACGGGACCGTGCACTGGTACGCCGATTCGTGCGGGGGCACGCCGGTCGGCACGTTGACTCCGGTGATCACGGTGAATCCGCAACAGACGACCCGCTACTTCGCGCGCTGGGAGAATCTGCCCTGCTCGGCGTCGATCTGTAAGGACATCCTGATCACGGTCACGGATCCGCCCACGCCGCCGACGGCGGTCGTGGCCAATCCCCCGACGGTCTGCGCCGGCGAACGGACCACGCTGACCGCGACCGCCCCGAGCGGTCGAAGCTTGGTCTGGACCAAGGACGGTCCGACGGGGGAAATCGTCGGCCACGGGAACGACGTCGATGTGTACCCCACCGGGAACACGGTGTACTTCGCGCACTGCGAGGCTGCGCCATGCCCGGCATCGGCCAGCGCGTCGACGACCGTCGTCGTGCTCACCCCCAACAGTCCGCCGGACTTCATCCTGGTCACTCCCGGCGAAGCCTGCGCCGGCACGGGAACGGTCCTGCTCAGTGCGAGCGGCGGAGTCGGCACCGACTTCCAGTGGTTCTCGGGCTCGTGCGGCGGCACCTGGGAAGGCGAAGGCTCGTCGATCTCCGTGCCGACGCCGATGGACGACACGCGCTACTTCGTTCGTCGCATCAGCGACACCTGTCCACCTTCGGACTGCATCAGCACTCTGCTGACCGTCGTGCCGCGGCCGACGCCGCCGACGTCGATCACCTTGCCGCACTCGATCTGTGCTGGCTCGTCGACGACGCTCACGGTCTCGGGAGGCTCGGGGGACGTCATCCGCTGGTTCGCGAATTCGATCTTCAACCCGAGCTTCGATCAGGGTCCGTCGATCTCCGTCACGCCGGGCGACACGACGAACTACTTCGCCTGCTACGAGCGCCTGCCGTGCGGCCTGTCGGCGCCGATCTCGACCACGGTCACGGTCGACGTCGCGCCGAGCACGCCGACCTTCGCCAGCGCCACGCCCAACCTGGTGTGCGCGGGTGTCGGCACGATCGTGCTCGATGTCGTCGGCAACGGTCCGGGCAACTTCGATTGGTACGCCGACAGCTGCGGCGGCACCTACGTCGGCTCGGGTCCTTCGCTGACGATCCCCGCGCCGCTCGCCGACACGACCTACTTCGTGCGGCGCTCCAACGGAGCTTGCTCGCCGTCCGGTTGCATCTCCGTCGCCGTCGACACCGAGGCCACGCCGTTCAACGACGACCCCTCGTTCCCGATCACGCTGGTCGCCGAGACGCGGCGTTTCAACACGAATTGCGCGCACGACGACGTCCTCGTCGGCAGCACGCTCGTACGCTCGGTCGTCTACAACTCCATGGCGCCGATCAGTGCCTGCGGCATGGTGCAGGTCAGCGTCTCGCCGCCGAGCGAGAAAGGCATCGCCATCTACACCGATCCGCTGGGTGCGACCACGCCGGTCGCGACCGGCATCGGCACGGCCGTCTTCCAGGCGGCTCCCGGCCAGCTCTACACGATCTTCGCCGGCGACGTCGGCTCCGCCAGCGGCGTCGGCTTCATCACGATCATCGAAGACGTCGGCGTGCCTTCGGCGGCGACCTTCACGCTCGGCGGCACGGCTTCGGGCAGTGCCTGGTCGTGGCGCATCAGCTCGAACCAGACGGGTTTCCCCGGTCCTTCGGACTTCGAGACGCTGCTCACGGGCAACGTCAGCGGAGCCGCCGTCCCGCCGCCGGGTGCGTCGGCGACGCAGATCGCCCAGGCCTTCGCCGCGAGCATCAACACCGCGGCGGGAGCTT
This sequence comes from Planctomycetota bacterium, assembly GCA_044228975.1. Taxonomy (GTDB): domain Bacteria; phylum Planctomycetota; class UBA1135; order UBA1135; genus JADJNY01. Next base: position 19,141 of record JBGATX010000092.1, read on the forward strand.
GCGCCAGCGATCACATCGCCGGGTACGCCTCGCTCTTCTTCCCCGTGCTCTCGATCGCCTACGACGAGCGTCCCACGCCTCCGGGCTGGGGCATTCGCCTGGAGATCGGGCCGTTCCCCGGCACGCCCAACTGCCTCGTCGACTCGAGCGGCACCGACTGCACCTTCCTCCTGCCCTTGATGTCGATCCACCGCGAGGTCCTGCCCGGCGAGGACTGCAACGAGAACGGTTTCGACGACGTCATCGACGTGCTTGCAGGCACGAGCCTCGACACCGACGGCAACGGCATCCCCGACGAGTGCAGCAACAACACCGCGGCCGCCTACTGCTTCGGCGACGGCACCGGCGAGTTCTGCCCGTGCGGCAACAACGGAGCTCACGGCCGCGGCTGCGCCAACTCGCAAGTCGTCGCGGGCGCGAAGCTCTCCGCGATCGGCGCGGCGCGCGTCGCGAACGATTCGGTCGTGCTGCAGGCGAGCGGCATGACCGGCGGCACGGCGATCTTCTTCCAGGGCGGCTCGGCGCTGCCGCAGTTCACCGTCGACGACGGCCTGGGCTGCGTCGGCGGTCCGATCATCCGACTGGGAACGAAGTCCGTGACCGCCAACGCGAGCTCCTTCCCGGCTCCTGGTGATCCGCTCGTCAGCGTGCGCGGACAACTCCCGCCCGCCGGCGGCACGCGCTACTACCAGTGCTTCTATCGCAACGCGGCCTCGGCCTTCTGCCCGCCGGCTACCTCGAATCGCACCAACGGCTTGATCATCGACTGGCGGCCGTAGAGCGCGGCGCGTTCACCGCTCCCGCGCCGGACGCGCTTCGAGAATCCCGCGCCGGGTCGGCTCGACTAGAGCCGGCCCGGCTTCGTTCTTCGTGCGCGCCAAGCACATTCTCCGCGAATCCGCGTCCGCTTCGCGGCGCGCCGCGCAACAGCCCTCGACCTCGGGCCCCGACTTGAAATTGGAGAGAGTCCATGTCGCTCCGTTCCTCGATGAACCTCCCCACCTGCGCCGCGCTCCTCACGTCCGCGTTCGTGATCGCGAGCTCGGCACCGAGAGCGCGAGCGCAGGACTCGTGCGCGGCGCCGGAGGTGATCTCCGACATGCTCGGCTACAGCCGCGACAACTCGACCGCCACGACCGGTGCCGAAGGACAACAGAACGCGTTGTGCATGGCGTTCGGCACAGCGGGCATCGCGCGCGACCTGTGGTTCACGTGGACATCGACCATGACGGGGACGGCCAGCATCGAGCTCTGCGGACTGGCCAGCTTCGACTCGAAGATCGCGGTGTACGAGGGCTCGAGCTGTCCGACCTGCGCGCCGCTGGCGTGCAACGACGACTTCTGCGGACTGCAGTCGCGCGTCGACTTCCAGGTGGTCAACGGAGCTCAGTACATCGTCCAGATCGGTTGCTACCCCGGCGCCGCGGGTGGAGGGTTCGGATTGCAGATCGGCCCCCTGGCTCCGCAGCACGCACCGATCCTCCACTACAAGTTCGACAACGCCGGCAACATGGGCGCCGACAGCTCGGGACACGGACACACCGGAGTGCTCGGCGGAGCGACGACCGTGAACGGACCGTGCAGCAACGCGCTGCACTTCAACCCGACCAACAACGCGCAGGAATTCAGCGCTCCGGACTCCGCGGAACTCAACCTGCTCGGCGAGGCGAGCGCAAGTGCGTGGGTCCGCCCGCTCGGCGCGCACGCGGGCGTGCCCGGATGCACGCAGGGGACGATCCTGTCGAAGGCCGGGAACTACTGGTTCCAGATCGAGCCGACCAACGATGCCCTGACGTTCCAGAACGAGGGCAGCGGCAACTTCACGGTCACCGTGCCGATCACGCCGTTGACGATCGGACGTTGGACCCATCTGGCGTTCGTGCGCCACGCCAACGTGCGCATGATCGATTTCTACGTCGACGGCCTGTTCGCCGGCGCGGCCACGCTGCCGGCCAACTCGCCCCTGCCCGCGTCCAACAATTGGCCGCTGCAGATCGGCAACGGTCAGTTCTTCAACGGCTGCCAGCTGAACGGAGATCTCGACGAGATCAAGCTCTGGAACGTGGCGCTCAATGCGGCCGAGATCTACGCCGAGTGCCAGGGAACGCCCCATCCGAATCCTCCGACCGCGATCAACGGCCCCACCGAGGTCTGTCAGGGTGGATCCGCCGTGTTGAGCGCGGCGGGCGGCTGCGGCGACGTGCTCGAGTGGTTCCGCGACTCGTGCGACGGGCCGATCCTCGGGAGCGGCGGCACGTTGAGCCTCAGCAACATCACCGCCACGACGATCTACTACGCGCGCTGGCGAACGTCGGGTTGCGCGGTCTCCGATTGCGTCGCGCACCAGATCACCGTGCGCGTGCCGCCACAGGCGCCCGTCGCGATCAACGCCAGTCCTTCCAATCCCTGCGCGGGTTCGCCGGTGACGCTGACGGCCGTCGGCGGCTCGGGTGCGGTCGTGAAGTGGTACACGGGCTCGTGCGGCGGAACCCTCGTCGGCTCCGGATCCCCGACCACCGTGTTCCCGGCGTCGACGACGACGTACTTCGCGCGTTGGGAGAATCCGCCGTGCGCGGCGTCCGCCTGCATCCCGTTCACGCTCGTCGTGACGCCGCCTCCCGCGCCGCCGACGAGCGCGCAGGCGAATCCGCAGACGATCTGCACCGGACAATCGTCGCAGCTCACGGCGAGCGGCGGGTCCGGTCAGTCGCTCGTGTGGACCAGCGGTTCGCCGACCGGTCCGGTCGTGGGCACGGGCAATCCGATCACCGTCAGTCCGGGCGGGAACACGACCTACTACGCGCACTACGAGCGCGCGCCGTGTCCGCCGTCGTCGGCGGCCTCGATCGCGGTGACCGTGCTGCAGGCCAATTCGCCGCCGACCTCGATCACCGTCACGCCGATGAATCCGTGCGCGGGAACGGGCACGATCACGCTCGGCGCGAGCGGAGGGAACGGGACGAACTTCGAGTGGTTCTCGGGAGGTTGCGGCAGCACGTTCCTCGGCGCGGGTTCGTCGATCACGATCCCGACGCCGGCGACGAACACGCTCTACTTCGCGCGCCGCATCAGCGCGACCTGCCCGCCGTCGAGTTGTCTCGGCACGTCGCTGGTCGTCGTCCAGCCGCCGACGCGGGCGACGTCGATCACTCCGCCGCTCTCGATCTGTGCCGGCTCGTCGACGACGCTGACCGCGGGTGGCGGGTCGGGAGATACGTTGCGCTGGTACGCCGGCTCGACGTCGCTGCCGAGCATCGGACAAGGCCCCTCGATCGTCGTCACGCCTTCGGGCACGACGACGTACTTCGCGCAGTGGGAGAGTCCGCCGTGCAGCATGTCGACGCCGATCTGGACCACGGTCACGGTCGACGTCGCGCCGAGCACGCCGACCTTCGCCAGCGCCACGCCCAACCTGGTGTGCGCGGGTGTCGGCACGATCGTGCTCGATGTCGTCGGCAACGGCCCGGGCAACTTCGATTGGTACGCCGACAGCTGCGGCGGCACCTACGTCGGCTCGGGTCCTTCGCTGACGATCCCCGCGCCGCTCGCCGACACGACCTACTTCGTGCGGCGCTCCAACGGAGCTTGCTCGCCGTCCGGTTG
>JBGATX010000296.1:0-2403 GCA_044228975.1 Planctomycetota bacterium
ATGATCACGCCGAGCTCGCGCTCGGGGACGCCGTGCTGGGCGAAGCGCGTGTACGCCTGCAAGATCAGCTCGCGGCGGTGCGCGACGAAGAGCACGCGCTCTTCGGCGATCGCGAGCTGGAGCGCGAGCTCGGCGGCGATGGTCGCCTTGCCGGCTCCCGTCGGTGCGACGACGAGCAGTCGGCGGGCGCCGGTGCGCCGGCGATCGAGCACGTGCGCGACGGCGCGCTCTTGGTACGGACGAAGTTCGAACAAGACGCCGCTCCATCGTTGGGCGGCGTCTTCGCGCCTCTACCTGGTTCCGGGCTGCCTCAACGGCTCGCTGCAGCCCACGCGTCGCGCGAGCCATAGCGGAGCTGCGTGCCCTCGAGGATGAACACGTCGTTCGGGCGCGTGCCGTCGCTGCGCGTCGGCTCGGCCTCCACCTCGTCGTCCGCCCGGTCGTCGTCCACCTCGTCTTCGTCGCGGTCGTCGATCTCGCTTCGGATCGTCACGCCCGCGACGGTGTGCTCGAAGGGCCAGCTGGGCTGGCTCATCAGCAGCACCTCCGCGTCCGGGTCGCAGTCCTCGAGCAGTTCCATCAGCTCACTCACCGTCATCGTCCTCGTCCTTTCTGGGGTCGCGGGCGACATACACGCTTCTGTTCGGGCACCCATCAAGTCGGTATCTGCAGATTCGCCGGTCACTCCTGCCGCTCCGCCGCGCCCCGTTCGTAGGCCTGAATCGCGGCCCGCTCTGGATCTGCATCGGGCGCAGAGTCGCGATAGCTCGCGCGCGCGAGCTCGGCGGCGTCGCGCACTCGAACGCCGCGCCACATGCGCCGCCCCTGCCCTCCGCGGAACGGAGCACAAGCCTTCTGCTTCAATCGCTCGGCGACGGCGCGCTGCGACATCGGACGGTGGTGGTTCTCGTCGCACCACGAGGTGTACGCCTCGTACACGTTCGCAGCGGTACACGTGAAGAGCGAGTCGAGCGCGCAACGCTCGGACAAGAAGTCGCCGATCATGTCCTGCTCCTCGCGGTACTCCTCGGTCGCCGCGAGCACGATCGAAGGCGGCGCGAGACCCATGCGCTGCCACTCGAGGCAGCCCTCGACGGCCCAGCGCAAGATCCCAGGTAGCTCCGCCGAGAGCTTCTCCGAGAGGTGCGGGTCCTTCGCGCCTTCGGCGATCGTGACCGCGAAGGGCACGAGCCGGATGCGGCGCCACATCGCGTGGTCGGTGCCGCGCACGTTCGGCTTGTGGTTGCCGGCGATCCACAGCTTGTGGGTCGGGCGGAAGTACCAGTAGTCCTCGCGCATGCGGCGCGCCGCGATCAGGTCACCGCCCGTGAGCTGCTTCAGCGTGACCTCGGCGAAGAACGCGCCCGCCTCGACCTCCTGGCACACGGCGAGCCGCGCGCCGAACAGGCTCGTGAGCTCGGTCGGATGGTTCGGGTTCTTCTTCGCGATGAGGAGATCCGGCGGCGCCTGCGTCGCGTGCTCGCCGAGCATGTCCTGCAGGACACGCGTGAACGTCGACTTTCCGTTCGACCCCGAGCCGTGGAGGAAGAACAGCACCTGCTCGCTCACGTCGCCCGTGAGCGAGTAGCCGACCGCGCGACGCAGGAACGCGATCAGCTCCGCCTTGCCGCCCATGATGGTGTCGAGGAACGCGAGCCAGCGCGGGCACTCGGCCGCGGCGTCGTAGGCGACCGTCGTCATCTTCGTGAGGAGGTCGCCGCGGAGGTGCGGGCCGAGCGTCCCGGTGCGGAGGTCGAGCGTCCCGTTCGCACACGAGAGGCGCATCTGCTGCGCGTCGAGCCGCTCGTGGGTGATCGCGACGCCGGCCTCCGCTCCAGCGAGCGCGATCATCGCCTCGCGAGATCCGCGCGAGCCCGCGCGCAGCGCGAACTTCATGAGATCGGCCGCGCGCTCCGGATCGAGGTCCGGGCGCTCCGCCTCGATCGCGAGCTGCGCCGAGACGTTCTTCGCGAAGAGCTGCACGCGGTTGAGCTCGTCGAGCGCCCAGCGCTTGCCGTCCCACACGAGCCATCGGCGCCACGCGCCGCAATGACGTACGTCCACGCCGTGGAGCGCGACGAGGCGCTCGGCGTTCCCGGTGTCGTTGAAGTCGAACGCGTCGCCGACGCTCGGCGTGCGCCACGCGGCGACCGCGCTCGCTGGGCTGTCGAAGCTTCGCTCCGCGCGTCGCGAGGCTGGCGGCGTGATGTCGGGGTACCGCCGGGCGATCAGCTCGAGCGCGTCACGCGCGTCGAGGCCGCGCGCTTCGGCGACGAGATCGACGATCGTGCGGAACCCCGGTCGGCCCGGGACGCCTCGGCTCGCGCAGCTACGGTGGTGGCACTTCAGCCCGTGGTCGAGCAGCGTGACGCCGTCGTGGTTGCCGCAGCCCGGGCATCGAAT
>JBGATX010000093.1:0-21601 GCA_044228975.1 Planctomycetota bacterium
TTGTTCCCGCACGGACAGGAAGTCGTGTGGCTCGTGTCGATGCCGTCGCCGGAGCAGAAGCGTGTCGTCGTGCCGGAGCCACCGCCGCTGCCGGCGGCGGTCACGACCACGTGGTCGACGACGCCGAAGAACGCGCCCATGTCCGTCGGGCCGCTGCCGATGACGCGCAAGCGATCGAAGCCGGATGCCGAGACCGAGAGCGTCTGGTGCGCGACGGTCCAGCCGCTCTGCGCCGGGATCGTGTGGCTCGCGACGACCGTCGTGCCGGAGAGGGCCTGGAGCGTGATCGAATTGCCTCCGTAGCAAGCGAGCGTGTAGAGCTCCAGCGTCCCCGAGCCCAGCGAGCCGGTCGACGTGATGTCGAACGAGACGCAGCGAACGAACGACGCGTACGGGCCCGGGGAGTAGCCGCCGAACGTCAGCACCATCGGCGACGTGAACCCCGCGACGCCCGCGAGCGTCGCGTCGGCCTGCTCGATCGTGAAGTTGGGGATGCCGCCGAGGCCGTTGACCATGTTCGTGAAGGTCAGGCCTCCATCGACGAGCACTGTCGTCGGCGAACCTTCGGCGAATCCGTCGAAGTCGGCGGTCTGTGCGGGGAGCGCGTTCGCGAGGAGCGCGGCGGCGAAGAACGTGAACGAGAAACCTCGCATGCTGGGCCTCCGCTCACAGCCTAGGCACCGTTCGAGCGCGGCGAGATGAAAGTCCGTGCATCCGCAGGTGCGTTGCACCGTCCGCCGGCCACACGCGGATCACGCGACACCGAGCGCCTCCGCGACGTGCGGCGCGGGTCGCGCGCGCGTCGCTCCGTCGATCCTGTCGGCGCAGGGCGCGCGTGTCGACGTACGCCGATGTACGTGGGCTCTGTCGACGCGCGCATCGACTCGTCGAGGCGGAGCTCGACCAGGTTGGCCCGACCGATTGCGGCGAGCGGCGCGCGCGGTCTGCCCGCCACAAGTCGACCGATCACACGACCATGAGCGCCGGCGTGTGCAACACGACCGTGCTCGACTCGGGACTGCGCGACGATCGCGCGGCCGGTCGGGAGCTCGTCCCGCTCGGCCACGCGTGTCTTTGGGCCGATTCCACGGCGTTTCGACGTGCTCGCCGCGCGCGACGAGAGCTCTCGGGCCTCGAGCGCGAAGCATACGCCGCCGGAGTCGCTCACGGCGCCAGCAGAGCTCGCGCACTGCACCGCACGGCTCGACGAGCCCGGGCGCGAGGTCGGCGCGAGATCAGGAGCCCGCGATGTCGAGCCAGTCGACGTCCGTGCCGCCCGGCCCCACCGCGCCATCCTTCTTCTGCGCTTCGGCACTGCGCTCGATGGCGACCTTGGTCTCGTCGAAGGCGCGCGCGCCGTCGAGCAGGAGCGCGGTCGCGTTGAGGCGCACGCTCGATTCGGCATACATCGGCGGGCCGCTCCAGAAGGAGAAGCGCGTCGAGGGCTGCTCGAACAGGCGCTGGAACAACCAGTGGATCTGCAGGCGCAGCGAATCGAGGAACTGCTCCTTCGTGATCAACCCGATCGAGACCAGCGTCTCGCCCAAACGCCCGGTGGCGGTGGTCTTGAGCACCTGCTCGAGCGCGGAACGCTCGATGACGCGCTGCGAGACGAGCACGTCTCCCAGCCGCTGTCCGGCGGGCGTGCGATTGCTCTGGGCATGCACGATGTCGCCGTTGTCGAACTCGAGCACGAAGACCTCGGTCGCGGTCACGACCTCGAGCAGGCCGGTCTTGCGCTGGCTCGACATGAAGTGCACGAGGTCGGGCGTCGGGATGAGCTGCTCCTGCCCGCGCAGCGAGAGCATGTGCTTGGGGCTCGGCGGCCGATCGCCGATCGGCTGCGCGACGGCGTCGTTCTCGGCGCCGCCGAGAACGCGCGTCAGCAGGCCGCCGATCTTGCCCTTGCCGCCCGGCAACGCCGGACGCGGCTCGGGTTTGCCCTCGAGCAGGTCCTGGGCGCGCAGGACGAGCCGCCCGACCTCCTGGAACGTCGACTGGTCGACCGTCCGGCGAGTGCGGGAGATCTCGTGCGCCTTCTCGGCGAGGCGCTGGCACGAGCTGGCCAACGCCCAGATGTTGAGGTCGCGATCGGAGTCCATGAACGCCCCGGCGATCCGCCCGGGGACTCGGGGTTTCGGAGGGATGTATCGGCCGACCCGCGCCGCGACTTTGGCGTCATCGCCAGCGTTCTCATCGCCTGCGTGCTCATCGACGAAGGTCGCGGAGCAGCAGGCCGTCGCGCGTGGCGCGCGGATCGACGTTTCGCCCGTTGGGTCTCGAGCGTGGCCATCGGCGGGCTCGACCGGCCGGAGGACGATCGACTCCGGACACAACCCACTTGCTGACAGTTGGTTGACGACGTGGCCGAGACGCTGGGCGCGGTCGAGACGTCCAGCTCCGCCACACCCGGCGACGATCATCTATCATCTCATCCCGATACCATGATCGGTCTCACCAGCACCTCCCGACTGCTCAAGGCGCTCGCCGACGAGACGCGCCTGCGCCTGCTCCACCTGATCGCGCAGGAGGAGCTTTCGGGCAGCGAGGTGATGGAGATCCTCAACCTCGGGCAGAGCCGCGTCTCGACGCACCTGAACCTGCTCAAGGAGGTGGGTCTGCTCGTCGACCGACGTCACGGCCGGCGCACGCTGTACTCGATCGCTCCCGGTCCGGCCGCGGCGCTGTGGGACAAGGTGCTGGCCGAGAACCAGACCAGCCCCGAGTTCGTCGCGGATCTCGCCGGGCTCGAGGCGTTGCGCGAGCGCCGCCGCGCCGAGTCGCGCGCGTACTTCGATCGCGTCGCCGCGGCGTTCGGCGAGCAGGTGCTGCCCGGTCGCACGTGGGAAGGGCTCGCGCGCGCGTTGCTGCAGCTCGCACCGCGCGGTCGCTACGTCGACCTCGGCGTCGGCGACGGCCTGCTCACGCTGATGCTGAGCGAGATCGCGGAGCGCGTCACCGCCGTCGACCTCTCCTCGCGCATGCTCGATCAACTGCGCCAGCGCGCCGAGACGAAGGGCATCCGCAACATCGAGACGGTCGAAGCGGACATCGAGTCGCTGCCGCTCTCCGACGCCAGCCACGACGTCGTCGTCGCCAGCCAGGCGCTGCACCACGCGCGCGATCCCGAGCGCGCCTTGCGCGAAGCAGCGCGCGTGCTCGTTCCCGGCGGACGCGTGCTCGTCATCGATCTGCTCGCGCACACCGAGGAGTGGGTGCGCGAGCAGCTCCAGCACGTGCAACTGGGGTTCACCGAACAGCGCCTCGCCGAGCTGCTCGAGCAGGCCGGTTTCGAGGACGTCTCGCTGCAGCGCGCGGCGCGCGATCCGCAGCCACCGAATTTCATGACCCTGGTCGCGACGGCACGGCGACCGGCCACAACCGAGCGAAGAACGAAGCGATGAACGGACATGTGAAGGCCCACGACGCCGGACGAGTGCGCGCGTTGCGCGAGGCGCTCGCGACGCGCGTGCTGATCCTCGACGGCGCGATGGGGACGCAGATCCATGCCGCGAATCTCGAGCTCGAACGCGATTACCTCGGCCACGAGAACTGCGTCGACGTGATCTCGATCACGCGCCCCGAGGTCATCCAGGCGATCCACGAGCGCTACATCGAAGCCGGCGCGGACATCGTCGAGACGAACACCTTCGGCGCGATGCCGCACGTGCTGCTCGAATTCGGCATCGCCAAGCGCGCGCGAGAGATCAACCGCACCGCGGCGCAGGTGGCGCGCGCGGCGTGCGCGAAGCTCTCGACGCCGCAGCGTCCGCGTTTCGCGCTGGGCTCGATGGGGCCGGGAACGAAGCTCGCCACGCTCGGCCACGCGACCTACGACGCGCTCAAGGTCAGCTACGCCGAACAGGCGCGCGGTCTCGTCGAAGGCGGCGTCGACGGCTTCCTGATCGAGACCTGCCAGGATCCGCTGCAGATCAAGGCCGCGGTGAACGGCGTGCTCGCCGCGCGCGAGGAATTCGAGGTCGACCTGCCGATCTTCGTCTCCGTCACGATGGAAGTGACGGGCACGATGCTCGTCGGCACCGAGATGGCGGCCGCGATCGCCCTGCTCGATCCCTATCCGATCGAGGTGTTGAGCCTCAACTGCGCCACCGGGCCGCGCGAGATGAGCGAGCACGTGCGCCTGCTCGGCCAGACCTGTCGCAAGAGCATCATGGTGTACCCCAACGCGGGCCTGCCGCAGCTCGTCGAAGGCAAGCCGCACTATCCGCTCACGCCGGCCGAGCTCGCCGATTGGCTGCAACGCTTCGTCGAGGAGGACGGCGTCAACGTCGTCGGCGGCTGTTGCGGAACGACTCCGGCGCACATCGCAGCGGTCGCGCGGCGCATCGGCTCGCGAGCGCCGAGAGCGCGCACGCCGGCGCACGTGCCTTCGGTGACGAGCATCTACTCGAGCGTCGCGCTCAAGCAGGACAACTCGATCCTGTTCGTGGGCGAGCGCTCGAACGCCAACGGCTCGAAGGCGTTCCGCGAGAAGCTCCTCTCCGGCGATCTCGACGCGATGGTCGCGATGGGCCGCGAGCAGGTGCGCGAGGGCAGTCACGTGCTCGACCTGTGCACCGCCTACGTCGGCCGCGACGAGGTCGCGGACATGACCGGCGTCGTCACGCGCTACCGCTCCGACGTCGCCGTGCCGTTGATGATCGACAGCACCGAGGCGCCGGTGCTCGCCGCGGCGCTGAAACTCTGCGGCGGACGCTCGATCGTGAACTCGATCAACCTCGAGGACGGCCTCGAGCGCATCGAGCGCGTGCTCCCGATGGTCAAGGAGCACGGCTCGGCAGTGATCGCGCTGACGATCGACGAGCAGGGCATGGCGAAGAAGGCGGAGGACAAGCTGCGCATCGCCCGGCGCATCTACGACATCTGCACGCAGCACTGGGGACTGCGGCCGGAGGACCTGCTCTTCGACGTGCTGACGTTCACGATCTGCACGGGCAACGAGGACGATCGGCGCCTAGCGCTCGAGACGCTCGACGGCATCCGACTCGTCAAGCAGGAGCTTCCGGGGGTGGGTCTCCTGCTCGGACTCTCGAACGTGTCCTTCGGCCTCAATCCGGCCGCGCGACACGTGCTCAACTCGGTCTTCCTCCACCACGCGACCGAGGCCGGCCTCACGGCCGCGATCCTGCACGCCGCGCGCATCGAGCCGTTGCACCGCATCGATCCGAAAGCGCGCGAAGTCGCCGAGGATCTGATCTTCGACCGCCGCCGCGAGGGCTACGACCCGCTGCAGGAGTTCTTGAAGCTCTTCGAGGGCGTCGACGTGAAGAAGAAGGCCGCGCGCGTGGTGCCCGCGGACGTCTTCGAGCGCCTGAAGTGGCGCATCGTCGAAGGCGAGAAGCCGGGCCTCGAGGACGATCTCAAGCTCGCGTTGCAATCGAAGAAGCCGCTCGAGGTGATCAACGTCGATCTCCTGGCCGGCATGAAGGTCGTCGGCGAGCTCTTCGGCAAGGGCGAGATGCAGCTGCCCTTCGTGCTGCAGTCCGCCGAGACGATGAAGGCCGCCGTGGCGTTCCTCGAACCGTTCATGGAGCGAGCGGCCGGCGATTCGCGCGGCAAGCTCGTACTCGCGACCGTGCGCGGCGACGTGCACGACATCGGCAAGAACCTCGTCGACATCATCCTCACGAACAACGGCTACACGGTCTACAACCTCGGCATCAAGCAGCCGATCCAGCACATCCTCGACGTCGCTCACGACGTGAAGCCCGACGCGATCGGCATGAGCGGACTGCTCGTGAAGAGCACCGTGATCATGAAGGAGAACCTGGAGGAGATGAACCGCCGCGGCGTGACGACGCCGGTGATCCTCGGCGGCGCCGCGTTGACGCGCGCCTACGTCGAGGACGATTGCCGGCGCGGCTACGAAGGCGCGCTCTACTACGCCGAGGACGCCTTCGAGGGTCTGGCGACGATGGCGCGCATCATGGAGGGCGAGACGAAGCCCGCAGTGAAGAGCTCACGCCGCGCCGCGAGCGCGCCCGTTGCCGAAGACGTGCTCGAGGGCACCGAGGAAGAGTCGTCGATCGCCGTCGCGAGCACGGCGAGCGCGCAAGTGCGTGAAGTCGCCGCTCGCGCGCGAGCACAGGCGCCGTCGGAAGCGACGCGCGAGCTGCCGACGCTCGCGCACGTCGACGGAAAGCGCACGTCCTACGCGAGCAAGACGTGGAGCAAGGCGATCGACGTCCCGCGCGACATCGAGTACCCGCGCGCGCCGTTCCTGGGTCCGCGCCTCGTCGAGAAGATCCCGCTGCAGAGCGTGCTCCCCTACATCAACGAGACCACGCTGTTCCAGTTCCAGTGGGGCTATCGCCGCAAGGGCAAGGCCGTTGCCCCCTACAAGCAGTTCATCAAGGAGACGGTGCGCCCGCTCTACTTCGAGCTCGCCAAGCGCTGCGACAAGGAGCAGATCCTCGACTGCAAGGCGGCGTACGGCTACTGGCGCTGCGTGCCGGAAGGCGACACGCTCGTGCTGCTCGATCCCAAGAGCGATTCGAAGGAGGTCGCGCGTTTCACGTTTCCGCGCCAGGCCGCGAAGCAGCGCCGCTGTCTCACCGACTACTTCCACGTGCGCGACGGCGAGCCCGACGTCGTCGCGCTGCAGGTCGTCACGATCGGCCAGCGCGCGAGCGACGTCGCGCGCGAGTGGTTCGCGGCCGACAAGTATCAGGACTACCTGCACCTCCACGGCTTCTCGGTCGAAGCCGCGGAGGGCATGTCCGAGTACATCCACCGCCAGATCCGCGGCGAGCTCGGCATCTCCGGCGACGACGCGCGCGAGATGAGCGTGCTCTTCAAGCAGGGCTATCGCGGCTCGCGCTTCAGCTTCGGCTATCCCGCGTGCCCGAACCTCGAGGACCAGGCGCCGCTGCTCGAGCTCCTCGGCGCCGAGCGCCTGGGCATCACGATGAGCGACGAGTCGCAGCTCCACCCCGAGCAGTCGACGTCAGCGATCGTCTGCCACCATCCGAGCGCGAAGTACTTCACGCTCTGAACCACCGATTCCGCGAGCCGCCGTTCACGCCACGAATCGTGAACCGATCGCGGTCCAGGGCAAGACGACGACGTCCCCCACGCTGCGCTCGTCTTCGCCGGCGTAGACGACGAACTTGTGCACGGCTCGCGGCGCGCCCTCGCGAGCTGACAGCACTTCGCCGACGGCGTCCAGTGCGCCGACCGACTCCGGCACGAACGTCTCACCCGACTTGATTTCGATCAGGACAGGCTCGAGCGGGTGATCGAGCACGAGGTCGATCTCGGTCCCACGCTGATCGCGATAGAAATACAGATCCGGCGTCAGCCCGCGATGGAGACGCGACTTGAGGATCTCCGTGACCATCAAGTTCTCGAACACCGCTCCGCGCGCATGGTGGTGACGCAACTCGTCCGCGCTGCGCAAGCCGAGCAGGTGGCACAGAAGACCCGTATCGTGGAAGTAGAGCTTCGGGCTCTTCACGAGGCGCTTGCCGAGATTCTTGAAGTACGGCTGCAAGCGGAAGACGACGAAGCTCGTTTCGAGCACCGAAAGCCAGCTGCGCGCCGTGTGGTGACTGATGCCGGCGTCGGCTCCGAGGCTGGACAGGTTCACGAGCTGGCCCGCCCGACCGGCGCACAAGCGCAGGAAGGTCTGGAACGTCGCGAGATCTCCCACGGCCAGCACCTGGCGCACGTCGCGTTCGACGTAGGTCGCGAGATAGTCGGCGAGCCACTCACGCGGATGCAGATGCAAGTCGTGGAGACGCGGGTAGCCGCCGACGAAGGCCGCGTCGAATGGCGTCGCGGGTCGCTGGTTTGCCAGCTCCTCGAGGGACAACGGCAGCAGATTGAGCAGGCTGATGCGTCCCGCCAGCGATTGGGAGATGGACTCGAGCAGGCCGAAGTGCTGGGAGCCCGTCAGGATCCAGCGCCCTGGTCGATGTCGCGCATCGAGGTCGACCTGCAGCTCGGAGAAGAGCTTTGGCGTGCGCTGGACTTCGTCGAGCACGGCGCCCTGCGGAAAGCGCTTGAGGAATCCGCGCGCATCACCCTCGGCGTGCGCGCGCTCGTCCAGGAGCTCGAGGCTCACGAATGGCTTCGACGGGAACGCGGCGCGGCAAAGAGTGGTCTTGCCGGACTGACGCGGTCCTGTCACCGCGACCGTTCCCATGTTCGCGGCACGCTGGAGGAGCGTGGAACCGAGGATGCGCTGGAACACGAGCGCCCAGCTTCGTCCGCGCACTTTGGAAGTCAAACTTCCAATCTGCCACAGCTCACCTTATTCCTTGTCGCAATTGGAGTTGTGAGACGCGCGGCCGACAACCCCTGGGCTCGGTCGACGTCCTGCGACCCGGCAGTCTGGGTTCGCCTTCCGACCTCGTCCCAGCGGTCCGGCAGCGAGTCAGCGCTACAGCACCCGCCACCAGGGGACGGCAAGCACGCCGTCATCAAGCCAGGACATCTGGGCGCCGCAATGCAGCAGGAGTGCTGCACGCGAGGCTCTCGGGTACTCCTGCCGGAACAACTTCAACCCTTGTGCATCGTCGAGCTTCGGCTGCTTGGTCGCCTTGACTTCGATCGGGAGGAGCTCGTTCTCCGCCTCGATCACGAAGTCGACCTCGGTTCCCGTCGTCGTGCGCCAGTAGTGGATGCGTGGCGCGTCGACTTTGGCGCCGCGCCACACGAGAAGGTCGCTGAGGATCAGGTTCTCGAGGTGCGCGCCGCGCGAGGTCGTTTCGCCCGAGAGGTGCAGCGCCATCGCCGTGTCATTCCAATAGAGCTTGGGCGTCTTGATCAGGCGCTTCGTCCGATTGACGGAGTACGCTTCGAGTCGGACGAGCTGATAGGTCGCTTCGAGCGCCGCGAGATGACGATGCACGGTCGGCTGCGAGAGCCCAACATCGCGCCCGAGTTCCGCCTGGTTGACGAGACTGCCAAGTCGCAAGCAGATCGCGCGCATCAGCCGCCGGAAGTCGACCAGCGACGTCACGGCCATGAAATCGCGCAGATCGCGCTCGATGTACGTGCGCACGTATCCCGAGTGCCACAGGCTCCGTTCCTCCGCATCATCGAGCTGATGCGCCGGCGTCGGAAAGCCGCCGAGCTTGACGACCTCGCTCCACTCCTCGCTCAGATCCGCGCGCTCGGCTCGGACGATGTCGAGCCAGTCCTTGTCCTTCGCGGCGAGCAGTTCGTCCCAGATGCCAGCCCGCCCGAGCCCGAGGCGCTCACGGCGAGCGAGCGGCCAGAGAGTCAGGCGCAACGCGCGTCCGGCCAACGACTCCGAGACACGCTTCATCAGCAACAGATCGGCCGAGCCGGTGAGCAGGAACTGTCCGCGCACGCGCTGCTTGTCGACCGCGCGTTTGATCGCGAGTAGCAGGTCGGGAGAGCGCTGGACCTCGTCGATCGTCACGCGCTGCGAGCTCTCGACGAGAGATCTTGGGGCCAATCGCGCGCGCTCGAGCAGCTCGACATCGTCGAGCGTGAGGTACTCGCGCGCCGGGGCATCCCCCAGATCCCGCACGAGCGTGCTCTTGCCGGCCTGTCGCGCACCGGACACCACCACGATGGGCGACGCTTTCAGAGCCTTCGCGAGGGGCCCCTCCAGCAGCCGCGGCAGCACGGGACAATCATTCATGCCGTGAATGATAATCATTCATGCTGTGAATGATCGTCCAACCGCCCCGGCGAGCTGAAAGAGCCCGGGCACCGACCGGCGTGGCCACCGTGGCCGGTCGGCGCCCGGGCGCATCCGTTCCGTTCTTCACCCGGCCCGGATGCTTGCTTCGCGCCCGCGAACTCGCCTTGGAGCGCGAGACGCGAGCACGCGCGAGCCTCGCGCCTAGTCGTCGCCCGAGCCCGGCAACCCGTGGCAGATGTTGCACGCGACCGGCGTTCCCTTCGGCACGCTCACCGCGTGTCCCTCGACGGTCCACGAGCGATCGTCCGCCGCGCGCGAGAGCGCCGTGCCGAGCAGGTTCGCGCCGTGGCACGCCTGGCACGACGTCGGATTGTTCTCGTAGAAGTTCGAGTGCTGGTGGTCGACGAAGTTCGCCTGGTTGACGTTGTGCATGCCGTGCGGACCGTTCATGGTCGACGGCAGGGTTCCCGGCGTGTGGCACGCGGCGCACTCGGTGATCGTGCCCGTGTGGCCCTGGATCTGGAGCGACGCGAGGTTGTCGTTCGCTCCCGGCGCGACCGGCCATTCGGCGTGCGTGCTGCCGTGACAACCCTCGCACGAGATGCCCGCGTGTCCCTTGCTGAAGCGGTAGAGCTTGTTCGGCTCCTCCGCGAAGCGTGAAGCCGGCGAGGAGATGGCGGACGCGGACTCGTCCCCGACGATCCACGCTTGCCGCAGGCGGATGCCGTCGGCGGCCGCGACGTAGGCGGGACCGCTCAAGTGGTTGAGCGCGTCTCCCGTGTGGCACGACTGGCAGCGCGGCATGTCCTGCCACGGCCGGCGCGCGTGTCCGTCGTTCGTGCCGTCGATGCTGCCGCCGGAGAGGAGCGGAGCGGCGCCACCCACCGAGAGCATGTCGCCGTGACACTCGAAGCACGACATGCCGCCCGTCTGCATCGCACCGCGCAGGCACTCGGTGATCGCTCCCGGATGGCACTGGTAGCAGGTGGAGAGCGCGTCACCGCCCGGCGGGAAGAGCGGCCCGCCCTGGTCGTTGAGCTGTCGCCCGTGGAACTCGTGCATCACGCGCGACATGAGCTGCGGCGGATTCACGTCCATCGGATTCGCTTCGAAGTGCGAGCCCAGCGGCGTCGCCATCAAGGCACCGGGAGGCGGGGGCGCGAGCTCGAGCGGCGGCGAGCGGTGACAGCTCGCGCACAAGACGGGCTGATGCTGCATCAGCTCCGTCGCGTGCTTCGTGTCGTGCAGGATCATCACGTTGTGCTTCGACTGCAGATCGGTGTCGGTCTCGGTCGACCACGGAATCCCCGGCCGACGCGCCGCGATCTGGCCGGTCACGTGGCAGTTGCGGCAGTCGGTCTCGCCCGAAACGGGCACGACGGCATCGACCGTCGCGAGCGTCGTCGTCGTCCCGTGCTGTTTGGCTCGCACGCGCAACAGCGGATACGGGTTGGTCGCGCCCGCGTCGTCGATCGGCGTGATCGGAATGCCGAAGCCTTGGAACATGCCGCTCGCGGAGTTCCACGCCATCGCTTGCGGTCCGGGGTTCGGTCCATCGCCCGGAAGATAGAGGCCCGTGAGGCCTTGCCCCGCCGGCAGGTTCACGCCGAAGAGCCCGTGCGCCCAGCTCCAGAAATCGGTCTTGCCGACGCTGTGCGAGTTGATCGAGCCGTGCGGATCGGCCACCGGTTCGTACGTGACGTCGGCCTCGAGGTCGTTGAGCAACCGCGGCTGTCCGGACGGATTGCGATACACGACCTGCGCGCGCAGCACGTTGAACGGCGGAAGGATCGAGAAGCTCGAGAACTCGCGATCCATGCAATGCATGCCGAGATCGTTGGCCGCGAGCACGCGGTAGTTCCCCGGCGGGATCGGTGCGGGCGGTTCGACGGTGGACACGGAGCCGCCGCTTCCTCCTCCGCAACTCGCGAGGAGGACCGACGTGGCGACGATTTGTTGGACCGGTTTCATGTGCAGACCTCCAGCGAGCCAGGACCGTGTCCAGGGATAAGCGCAAGCTCGTCATGGGGATATGAGCCCATGGACGAACGCTCGGCTACGCAGTGCGCGCACGGACTACGACTTCGTGGCGCGCGCGTCATGCGGCGCATCGTGCAACGCGCTCCACGTGCTCGAAACGCATGTGCCGCGTCGATCGACGGCGACGATCGTGAGCGCGCGTTCATGCGCGAGGACCGCGACGCCGAGGTCGCGCGAGATTCCCTCTCGCGATTCGGCCCGAAGATCACGGCGCCGCGCGCGCCGGCGCGATCGAGAACTCAGTGGAGTTCGGTATTGGAACGCCGAGCTCGAGGTGGTGCTGCTGCACGAGTGGCGCGCACCCGACGGCGCGGCGCGCACACGCGACGCACGGCGCGGCGCGCGCGCATCCGCCGCGTCCGTCGACGTCCACGTCCACGGCGGCGGAACGCCGACGAGCCGCGCGCCTTCGCGTTCCGCGACCGTTCCAGGCTGCCGCGAGCGCCGCGATGTCCGCGATCGCTTCCAGGGTGCTCTTCACCGGCACGCGGACCCGAATCACGCCGCCACGTGCCTGCGATCGCGCACTGCGTGCGACCGGCGCCGCTTCGCGTTGCAGCCCTGCGGCCACGTCCAGCGCGGCTGCCCGCGCGCTCGCCGGCGCGCGCACGAGCTCCCCATGTCCTCGACGAATGCGCCGGCCAACAAACTCGACGACGTCGATCGCCAGCTGATCGAGCGTCGCGCGGTGCCGTGAACTCGCGCGCGGTCGGCGAGGAGAAGCGCGAGCTCGGCATCGGTGTGCGCGACTTCGCGCGCGAACGGCACGTGATCCTCAGCGCGCGCGCGCACGCGGCTCGGCTCGGGCTCTCGCCCGCGCTCGCCGAGGCGCTGCTCGAACGGCTCATTCGGGCAACGTCGCGACGCAGGAGCAGGCGCGCGTCGTCACCGCACGGCGGTGGCGCGCGGCGCTGGTCATCGGCGGCGCGGGCAAGATGGGCCGCTGGATCTGCGCCTTCCTCGCTTCGCAGGGCTTCCGCGTCGTGGTCGCCGACCCCGCGGGCGCGGTCGACGGCTGCGAGCACGCATCCGACTATCGCGCGCTCTCCATCGACCACGACCTGATCGTCGTCGCCGCGCCGATCCAGCGCTCGAACGAGATCCTGCTCGAGCTCGCGCGGCGCCGCCCGCGCGGCGTGATCTTCGACATCGGCTCGCTCAAGACACCATTGCGAGCCGGACTCGGAGCATTGCGCGCCGCCGGTTGCGACGTGACCTCGATCCATCCGATGTTCGGGCCGAGCACCGAGCTGCTCTCGGGCCGCCACGTGCTCTTCATCGACCTCGGTTCGCCGCACGCGCTGCGCGAGGCGCGCGCTCTCTTCGATTCGACGCTCGCGCAGCAGGTCGTGATGAACCTCGACGAGCACGATCGCCTGATCGCCTATGTACTGGGCCTCTCGCACGCGCTCAACATCGCCTTCTTCACCGCGCTGGCGGAGAGCGGCGAAGCCGCGCCGCGCCTCGCGTCGCTCTCGAGCACCACCTACGACGCGCAAGCCGCGATCGCGGAGAAGGTGGCGAACGAGAGCCCTGAGCTCTACTTCGAGATCCAGAGCCTCAACGCGTACGGCCGCGAATCGCTGCAGGCGCTGCGCGCCGCCGTCGAGCGTCTGGCGGGCACCGTCGAGCGCGGCGACCTCGACGAGTTCCGCGCACTGATGCTCCGCGGCCGCGAGTACCTCGATTCGCGCGGGCACAGCCGCGGACGATCTGGCTGACGGCCGCCTACGCACTCCGCGCCCCCGCCTTGCCCGATTGCACGGAGCGCTCGGGTGCAATGCACGCGCGAACCTGAAGGCGTACGCAGAAGTCCGCCACGGAGAAGGGTCATGGAATCCAGCAACACCCCGCGATCGGAACCGACCGCGCACTCGCGCGCATGGACGGCGAGCGCGCTCGCGGCGCTGCTCGCTCTCACGTCCTCGACGCCATCGCACGCGCAAGCGACCTGGCGCACGAGCGTCGACTCGTTGGGTTCTCCCGTCTCGAGCGTCGGCAGGACCGCGATCACGCCCGACGGCCGCTACGTCGTCTTCGGCTCGAGCAGCGCGTTCGTCGCCGGCGACACGAACGGCGTCTCCGACGTCTTCGTGCACGACCGCGTCACGGGCACGACGGTGTGCATCAGCGTCACGCCCGCGGGCACGCCGGGAGACAGTTGGAGCTGGTCCGACGGCGACTCGATCTCCGACGACGGGCGCTACGTGGTGTTCGCGTCGCAGGCGGGCAACCTGACGCCCGACTCGAGCCCGAACCAGTCGGATGTCTTCGTGCGCGACCTCGTGACGCATCAGACCCGGCGCGTGAGCGTCGACTCCGCCGGCCTGCCGGTCGCCGGCTGGAGCGCGCGTCCGGTGATCTCCGGCGACGGTCGCTACGTCGCGTTCGACAGCACGGCGATCGCTCTCGTTCCGGGCGACACGCCCGCGTACGACGTGTACGTCAAGGACCTCGTCACGGGCTCGATCGTCAAGGCGAGCGTCGATTCGGCGGGGATCGCCGGCGATTCGAACAGCAACAGCCCTTCGATCTCCGCCGACGGACGCTTCGTCGCGTTCGACAGCGACGCCACGAACCTCGTCGCGGGCGACACGAACGGCCAGCCGGACGTCTTCGTGCGCGATCTCGTGCTCGGAACGACGCTGCGCGCGAGCGTGACGAGCGCCGGCGCGCAGGGCGATCAGTCGAGCCTGCTGCCCTCGATCTGCGATGACGGCCGCTACGTCGCGTTCCAGAGCTGGTCGACGAACCTGGTTCCCGGCGACACGAACGGCGCGGTCGACGTCTTCCTGCACGACTTCCTCTCCGGCGTGACGCAACGCGTGAGCCTCACGAACGACGAACAGCAGGGCAACGGCCCCAGTCTGAACGCCTCGATCTCGGCCACCGGCGAAGCCATCGTGTTCGAGAGCTCGGCTCCCCTCGCGGCGCCCGACACGGACTCCTTCCGCGACGTGTTCCTGAGACACGTCCCGAGCGGAAGGACGTGGTGCATCAGCGTCGCCTCGAACGGCACGGCGGCCGGCGGTTCTTCGACCGCTCCATGCATCACGGGCGACGGACACTTCGTCGCGTTCATCGGCGACGGCACGAACCTCGTCGGTGGACCGGCGGGCTCGGGCTCCGGCGCGTACGTGCGCGAGCAGGGAACCTGCACGCCGACGGTCGCGACGTATTGCAGCGCGGGCACGACGTCGCACGGTTGTCTCGCCGCGATGTCTGCGTCCGGCATCCCGAGCGCGAGCGCGACGAGCGGCTTCACGCTCCGCGCGGACCCATTGCCCGGCGGCGTCACCGCGACGATGCTCTACGGCGTCGGCGGCGCGGACTCCGCGCCGTTCGGCGACGGATCGAGCACGCTCTGCATCCGCCAACCCCTGCAGCGCACGGGGATGTCGCCCTCCGGCGGCACGCCCGGAGCCTGCGACGGCGCGCTGGTGCTCGATTGGAATCGTTTCCGCGCGCTCCATCCCGCGGTGCTCGGCGCGCCCTTCGCGGGCGGCGCGACGATCTGGGCGCAGGCGTGGTTCCGAGACCCCAGCGCGCGCGGCGGGATGGCGACTTCGAACGCACTCTGGTTCACGCTCTGCCCGTGACCCACATCGCGACCACGCTCAGACCGCGCCGGGCTCCTCGTCGGAAACGGTGACGAGCTCCTCGCCCGGGTTGATGAACCGCTCCTGCTCGAAGCGGTACTGGCGGTCGTGGAGCTCGCGGTAGCGGCCGTTCAGCGCCATCAGCTCGGCGTGGCGCCCGCGTTCGACGATGCGGCCGTGCTCGACGACGAGGATCTGATCGGCCGAACGGATCGTCGAGAGGCGGTGCGCGATGACGAAGGTCGTTCTGTCGCGGCGCAGCGCGACGAGCCCGGCCTGGATCGCGGCTTCGCTCTCGCTGTCGAGGCTCGACGTCGCTTCGTCGAGGATCAGGATGCGCGGCCGCGCGAGCAGCGCGCGCGCGATCGCGACGCGCTGGCGCTGGCCGCCGGAGAGCTTGATGCCGCGCTCCCCCACCACCGTGTCGAGCCCCTTCTCCATCGGCTTCACGAACTCGTCGCAGTGCGCGATGGCGCAGACCTCCTCGATCTCCGCGCGCGTCGCGCCGGGGCGCGAGAACGCCACGTTCTCGGCGATCGAGCCGTCGAAGAGGAAATTGTCCTGCAGCACGACGCCCAGATGCCGGCGGTAGTCGGCGAGCTTCAAGTCCGCGAGATCGCGCCCGTCGACGAGGACGCGGCCGTGGGTCGGACGATGGAAACCCATCACGAGGCCGGCGATCGTGCTCTTGCCGCTGCCGCTCGAGCCGACGAGCGCGGTCGTCGAGCCCGCGGGAGCGCGGAAGGAGACCTCGTGCAGCACTTCCTTGCCCGCGACGTACTCGAAGGAGACTCCCTGGAACTCGATGTCGCCCGCGATCTCCCTGCTCGCGGCGCGCGCTGCGTCGCCGGCGGCCTCGCGCGGCGTGTTGAGCACTTCGCGGATGCGATCGAGACCGGCGAAGGCTTCGGTGAGCTGCGTGCCGATCTCCGCGATGCCGATGATCGGCATGGCGACCATGGCGACGAAGATGAGGTAGCTCACGAGCTCGCCGACCGACATGCGGCCCGCGAGCACGTCGCCGCCGCCGATCCACGTGAGCAGGCAGCCGATGACGCCCGTGATCGCGATGGAGGCCGCGGTCGTGGCCGAAACCCCGCGAATCGACCGCTGCACGTTCGAGAAGAACTTGTCGGCGCCCGTGACGAACGCGCGCTCCTCCTCCGGCTCCGCGACGTACGCCTTGACCACGCGCACGCCGCCGAGCGTCTGGTTCAAGCGGCCGGTGACCTCGGCCTGGATCTTCCCGCGCTCGCGGAAGAGCGGCCGCAGGGTCTTGAACGCCCACACCATGCACGCGCCGAACGCGCCGAGCACGACCAGGATGATCAGCGTGAGCTTCGCATTGATCCAGAACAGCACGCCGAGCGCGACGATCGCCGTGAGCACGCTGCCGACGAGCTGCACGAGGCCGTTGCCGACCAGGTTCCGCAACCCTTCGGCGTCGTTCATGATGCGCGAGATGAGCACGCCCGACTGGTGATCGTCGAAGAAGCGCACCGGCAGGCGCAGCACGTGCGCCTGCACGCGCTTGCGCATGTCGTTGATCGCGCGCTGCGCCGCGACGCCGAGGATGCGCGCGAGTACGAAGGTCGTGATCGCCTGCACGAGGGTCGCCGCGGCGCCGGCCGCCGCGAGCGGCAGAAGCACGTCCGCGTCGCGCCGCACGAGCACGTCGTCGATGAGCATCTTCGACGTCCAGGGCAGCACGAAGCCTGCGACACGGTTCAAGAGCAGGAGCACGAGCCCGAGCGCGAGCCGGCCGCGGTTCTCGAGCACCAGCGTGCGCGCCTCGCGCCACGCCGCGCCGAACTGCACCTTCTTCTGCTTCTTCGCGTCGCTCGCGGCCGCCGCATCCGGGGCGCCGCCGCCCGAGCTCGCGCCCTTCGTCGCCGTGTCGTCGCGCCGGGCGTCCGCGGCGGTCGCGCTCACGGATGCACCTCGATGCCGCGCGCGCCGAGCGCGGCGTCGATGTGCGCGCCATGTCCCGCGCGGCGCGTTTCGACGAGCACCTCGACGTCGACGAAGCCGATCGGCACCTTCCAGCCGGCGCGATAGTGCTGCACGTCGAGCACGTTCGCCTGCTGCTGGGTGAGCACGTCGAGGATCTGCGCCAGCTGTCCGGGGACGTCGGGCACGCGCATCTTCGCCAGGTGGTAGCGCCCGGCGCCGGAAAGTCCGCTCTCGATCATGCGCGCCAGGAGGTTGAGGTCGATGTTGCCGCCCGAGACGACGGCGCACACGCGCCGCGCGCCGGTGATCCTGCCGTGGATCAGTGCCGCGACACCGGCGATGCCGGCAGTCTCGGACACGATCTTGCTCTTTTCCATGGCTTGCACGACCGCGTCGCACAGCTCGGCGTCGTCGACGGTGACGAGCTCGTCGACGTGGCGCAGCACGAGCTCGAGCGTCAACGCTCCGACGCGGCCGACGCGAATGCCATCCGCCAGCGTGCGCGTGCTCTCGAGGTCGACCTGGTGTCGCGCGCGAAACGAGCGCACCATCGCGTCCGCGCCCGACGCCTGCACGCCGATGACGCGCACTTGCGGCCGCAACGACTTCACCGCGAGAGCCAGGCCCGCGATCAGTCCCCCGCCGCCGACCGGGACGACGATCGCGTCGAGGTCGGGGAGCTCGTCGAGGATCTCGAGACCGACGGTCCCCTGTCCTGCGATCACGTGCGGATCGTCGAAGGGATGGACGAGCACCTTGCCGCCCTGCTGCTCGAGCACGCGCGCGTGCGCGAAGGACTCGTCGAAGCTCTCGCCGTGCAGCACGACCTCCGCCCCGTAGCTCTCAGTGCGCTGGATCTTGTTGATCGGCGTCGCGCGCGGCATGACGATCGTGGCACTCGCTCCGCACAGGCGCGCCGCGAGCGCGACACCCTGCGCGTGGTTGCCGGCCGACGCGGCCACGAGTCCGCGCGCGCGCTGGCTCGCGTCGAGGTGATGCAGCTTGTTCAACGCGCCGCGCAGCTTGAACGAGCCCGTGCGCTGCAGGTTCTCGAGCTTCAGCCACACCTCGCAGCCCGCGCCCTCGCTGAAGGTGTGCGAGTAGACGGTGGGCGTACGACGTACGTGCGCGCCGATCACGTCGGCGGCGGCCTGGATCGACGCCAGATCGACGGTGGCGGAGCGCGCGGGTGCCATGGAATCGCGCGCCAGCATATCGCGGACGCACTTCGCGCCGCAGACTTGCTCGCGTCGGACGGCGCAACGCGACAGCGACTACACTTCGAGCCGCATGGGATTGTGGCTCTGGGTGCGGCGCTGCTGTTCGTACTGGCGTCCGCAGGTGCTCGAGCGCCGTCGGACGAGCCATCATCCGCTGCTCCGCGTCGTCGAGGTGCGCGGGCGGCGGAGGCTCGATGGCCGGGGCGTGAACCACTCGGGCGGCGGCCTCGCCGCCGTGCTCGCGGGAGCGTTCGAGCGCATCGAGCTCGGCCGCGTGGACTCGCTGCTCATGCTCGGCTTCGGCGCCGGCAGTGCGATCGAGATCCTGCGCCAGCGCCACGCGCTCGATCCGCGCGTCACCGCGGTCGAGATCGATCCCGAGGTCGTCGAGCTCGCGCGCACCTGGTTCGGCTACGCGCGCGACGAGCGCGTCGAGTTCGTCGTCGCCGACGCGGCGCAGTGGGTGCGCGAGGAGCGCGGAGCGTACGCGCTCGTCGTCGTCGACGCGTTCATCGAGGATCGCGTGCCGCGAGCGCTGCAGACCGACGAGTTCGCCGCCGCCGTCGCGCGCTGCGTCGCGCCGGACGGCTGGCTGCTCTTCAATTGCATGGTCGACGATGCGCAGCGGCGCACCGATGCGCGCTGCGTCGAGCGCGCGCTCTACACGGCGCTCGGCGAAGTGCAGCGCCTCGACGTGCAAGGCAACCGCGTCTTCGCCTGGAAACGCGCGCGGGATCGCTGAACCCGCGCCGGGCGCGAGCGAGCGCGCCGCTCAGGACTTCTTGAGTCCGCCGGCGTACGGGTTGTAGCCCGGCTGACCCGGCGTCGTTCGACCCGGAGTCGCGGGAGAAGTCGCGGGAGCTCCCGCCGCGCCAGCCGTCCCCGTGGGCAACGGCCCGCGCGGTCCACCGGCTGCCGGAGTCGCGGCCGCGAGCGTCGGCGCCGCGGCTGCGCCTTCGGCCACTTCGCCGAGCGCGGAGAGGTCGACCTTGATGCCGAGCTTCTCCAGCTTGTTCTTCATGTCTTCCTTGCTGATCGACTTCACGTAGGCCTCGAGCGGGTCGACGAGGCCGTTGCGCACGAGCTCCTCGAGCGAGTCGTTGAGCAGGCGCATGCCGTACTTCGCGCCGGTCTGCATGGCGGAGACGAGCTGGTGGGTCTTGCCGTCGCGGATGTTCGCGCTGATGGCCGAGTTCACGATCATGATCTCGAGCGCCGCGATGCGGCCCTTGGGCAGTCGCTTGCACAGGGTCTGCGCGATGACGCCCTTGAGCGAGGACGCGAGCATCGTGCGGATCTGCGCCTGGCGATCGGCCGGGAACTGGTCGATGACGCGGTCGACGGTCGACATCGCGGTGTTCGTGTGCAGCGTGCCGAACACGAGGTGGCCGGTCTCGGCCGTCTCGATCGCGATCTCGACCGTCTCGAGGTCGCGCATTTCGCCGACGAGCACGATGTCGGGGTCCTCGCGCAGCGCCGCGCGCAGCGCGCGCTTGAAGCCCTGCGTGTGGCGGTGCACTTCGCGCTGGTTGACGCGGCACTTCTTGTCGTCGTGCACGAACTCGATCGGGTCCTCGATCGTGATGATGTGGTCGTTGCGCGTGCGATTGATGTGGTCGACCATCGCAGCGAGCGTCGTCGACTTGCCGCTGCCGGTCGGACCCGTGACGACGACCAGGCCCTTGCTGAGATGGCACAGGTCCATCACCGCCTTGGGCAGGCCGAGCTTCTCGGAGGTCAGGATCTCCGAGGGAATCTGGCGGAACACGGCGCCCGGACCCTTGCGATCGCGGAAGAGGTTGCAGCGGAAGCGCGCGAGCCCGGCGATCGCGTAGGCGAAGTCGGTGTCGTTCTCCTCGACGAACTGCTTCTTGTTGTTGTCCGGAGTGATCTCGAACAGGATGTTCTGCATCTGCTCGGGTGTGATCACCGGACAGCCTTCGACGGCTTGCATGTCGCCGTGCAGTCGGAACATCGGAACGGTGTCCGAGGTCATGTGCAGGTCCGAGGCGCCCTCGGCGATCATGCGTTGGAAGAGTGCGTCGATCCAGGCCATGTCTGACTTCCCTCGTGGTGTGCGTGGTAACGGTTCGCCGGGCGTTCTTCGGACGGAACACGGACGAACTTGACCGGTCGGGAGCAGGCGAGAGGCCGTTCCCGCACTTGCAACGCCGCACGACGCGGATGCGCGCGGGAAGCGTCAGGCGGCGGCGCGCACGGCGAGCGCCAGCGCGTTCCACTCGCGCTCGACGGCGTCGGAGTTCGGCACGTGCAGCGACTCGAGCTCGATCTCGCGGCTGTCGTGCACGCCCTGCAGGATCACCTGCACGCCGCGCAGCGAGCGGCGCAGGAGCTGGCGCCACGCGCGCGCACGCTCGAGCGAGCGGTCGTCGGCCAGGATCCACAGCTGCGCCGCGTCGCGCGGGAAGAGCCCGCGCCACACGTCCTCGAGCGCCAGCGCGCTGGCGAGCGCGCCCGATTCCATCTCGCGCGCCTCACCGGCCGCGCCGCCGCGCAGGATCGAAGCGGCGCGCGACCATTCGAGCAGCGGACGGCGCTCGCGCACGACGACTCCGCGGATGGCGAGCTCGCGCTCCAGATCCGTTTCGCGCCGCAGACCCGCGGGCGTGACGATCAGGAACGCCGGCGCCGACGGCGGTCGCAGCTGGGCCGCGCGCACGAGCTCGTGCGCCGCGCGCATGCGACGCGAGACGAGCTCGAGCTCCGCGGCACTCGGAGCGTTCGTGCGCCACACCACAGGTCGATCGAGGCTGGTTTCGGCGTCCATGAGCGGCTCCAACGATGGCGGCGGTGCGTACGGCAACAGGTCGGAGAAGTGCGGATGCGCGCAGCGCGCAGCCTGCACCTCCGCGACGCTCCGAGCGGCATCCATCGAATGTCGCGGGCTCGCGCTTGAGCCCGCGGATGTTCCTTCGTCCCAGTCGCGGGCCGCGCGGCGGCTTGCGCAAGTCGCAAGCGCGTGTGAGGGAGCCGTACGAGCGTCTCGCGGCGCTTGTGCGCGCGGTCGACCCGGCTAGTGTCCCGCCCCACGAGTGTCTTGGACGAGACGGCGTGCTGGATCGAGGCTGGCAAGGCGCGCCGACGACGCGTATTCGCTGCAATACTCGGAGGAGGCGCAACGCCGCCAG
>JBGATX010000297.1:0-2384 GCA_044228975.1 Planctomycetota bacterium
CGCGAGCGCGGTCGCTACGACTACAGCGCGATCGTCGGCGCGAGCGAGGGCATGCGGCGCGTGTTCCACCAGCTCGACCGCATCATCGAGAGCGAGCTGCCGGTGATGATCCAGGGCGACAGCGGCACCGGCAAGGAGCTGATCGCGCGCGCGATCCACTTCAACGGCCCGCGCAAGGCCAAGGCCTTCGTCAGCGAGAACTGCGCGGCGCTGCCCGACACGCTGCTCGAGAGCGAGCTCTTCGGTCACACGCGCGGTGCCTTCACCGGCGCGCACCGCGCCAAGAAGGGTCTGCTCGAGCAGGCCGACGGCGGCACGTTGTTCCTCGACGAGATCGGGGACATGAGCCCCGAGATGCAGAAGAAGCTCCTGCGCGTGCTGCAGGAAGGCGAGTTCCGCGCGATCGGCTCCGAGGAGCAGGTCAAGGTCAACGTGCGCGTGATCGCGGCGAGTCACCGCAACCTCGAGCAGCTCGTCAAGGACGGCAAGTTCCGCGAGGACCTCTTCTATCGCGTCAACGTGCTCAAGGTCGATCTGCCGCCGCTGCGCGAACGTCGCGAGGACATTCCGCTGCTCGCCGAAGCTCTGCTCGCCCGTGCCGCGCGCGAAGCCAGTCGTCCCGTGCCCGTCTTGCCGCGCGAGGTGCTGGCCGGGCTCGTCGCCCACGATTGGCCGGGCAACGTGCGCGAGCTCGAGAACGAGATGCGCCGCATCGTGGTGCTCGCGGGCGACGAGGTGCGCCTCGAACACCTGTCGCAGTCGGTGCTCGAACGTCGCTCGCTGGTCAATACCGGCACGGCGGGCGGTGTGATGGTCGAGAGCGGAGGGTCGATCCGCGTCGCGGTCGCGGACCTCGAAAAACGCTCGATCGAAGCGGCGCTGCAATCGTGCGGCGGCAACAAGAGCCGTGCGGCCAAGTTGCTCGGCATCTCGCGCTTCGCGCTCCAGCGCAAGCTCGACAAGTACGGCATCGGCGCCGCCGACGACAACGGCGACATCGCCGAAGAGCCGGAAGCGGCCGAGGCGTGACGCGGCGTCGCACGCGCCTACTGGCAGGCGGTCTTGCGGAACTCGAAGCCCCCGACGCCGATGAATCCCCAGCCGCCCTGCGCGTCGTCCTCGATCGACAGTCGCAACGTGTCACCCGCGTAGAGCTCGAGGTTCCAACACACCTCGGTCGCAGGCTCGTTGCGCGCCGCGTGTCCGCTGCGACCTCGCGTGCTGCGTAGGAGCGTGTCGCCTCGGTAGAGACGCACCTGCGCGTTGCCGCCGTGGACGTAGAAGTGCAGCGCTTTCGTCTGGCTGTCGACGGTGAAGCGTTGCCACAGCTTGCCGCGCGCCGCGTCTTTCAGGCCGGGCGGGAAGGTCGTGACCCAGTTCATTCCCCCGAACACGTTCGAGGAGTCCTTGAACACGAGGAACGGATCACCCTCCGCAGTCCAACCCCGCGTGTCGCCGCTCGCGAAGTCCGGGTTGACCAGCTTGGTCGGAGGGAGGCCGTGTCCGCGCGGCAGCGGAGGTTGGGGGCGCGGATCGTCAGCGAAGGCCACGATCGTGCGCAACAGGTGAACTTGGTAGGGGACCCACGTCGAGAGCGTGTACGTGATTCCCATGCCGCCGTCGCTCATGTCCTCGAACCACGGTTCGACGAGATAGGCGCCGTACTCGCCGCCCATCAGACCTTCCCTCCACGCCTCATCGGCCCAATCGTCGCTCTTGATCAGCGCGTGGCTGCCGGGCTCAGCGAGTCCGTCGTCGAATGGGATGTCTCCGACCGCTCCCGGCGGCGCGTGCATCCGGCGATGGATGAAGTCGCCGTACCCCGGGTCCTCGTCGGGATCGAAGATCTTGATCGCCGGGTCCCACGGCCCCCACGGCGAGTCCGAGCGTCGGAGGCGCACGCCGCGCCCGACGTCACTTTCGTCGCCGCTGTACAGCATCAGCCATCCGAGGTCCATGTGGCGCCGCACGCTGAGCTCTCCGGCCATCTTGGAGAAGACGACGTGCTGCGCGTCCCCGGGGTTGGAGCTGAACACGGGCTCGCCGCCCTGCATTCCTTGGAAGTACTCCCACGCCGAGTGATCGTCGACTCGCGCGATGGGCGCGCGTGCGAGGAAGACCGAGCTCGCTCGATAGGTTCCGGTGCCGAAGATCCAGACGAAGTCACCGTCCACGACGGCGCTGGCGTTGATGAACATGTCGTTCGGCCAGGTGAAATCGCGTCGGATCGCCGACGGGTCGAACGTATCACCTTCGCAGTGCCCGACCGCGAGCGCCGTCGGCACCGCGGGAGTGCCCTTCGCGTCCGTGCCCGCGAAGACGTAGATGCGTCCCGGCACGGCCACGCCTTCGCACGGCGCTTCCATGCCGCCGGCAGACGCATC
>JBGATX010000094.1:0-21446 GCA_044228975.1 Planctomycetota bacterium
GGTTCATGGGAGCTCGCGCGGCGCGAGTGGGAGAAGGTCGGGAAGGGCGAGCTCGCTGCCGCGGACGCGCGCTGGGTGGGCTACCGCATCGCCGATTGCACCTGGCGCTCGCGCGCGTCGACGAACGACCCGGACGACACGGAGATCCAGGCCGCGCGGGCCGAGCTCGAGAAGCTGCAGGCCGCGATCGATCGCCCCGAGCTGCGCGACGAGACCTGGGCGCGCATCGAGGAGTCGCTCGGCGATCTCTTCTGGACACGGCGCAACGCGCAGGACTGGGGCCAGGCCTGGACGCACTACAACAACGCGCTCGAGTGGTGGTCGGGCGCGCGCGAGATCGAGAAAGCGCGCGGACGCTACCTCGGCATCGTCTGGCACGTCATGTGGCCCCAGGGTCGCGAAACGCGCGGCTGGTACTGGGGTTATCTGCCCGGAGAGGTGCTCGAGAACGCGGTGCGCATCGCGAAGAGCGATTCGGATCGCGCGCGCGCGCAGTACCTCGCGGGCGTCGCGCGCCGCCATCAGGGCGGCGACTACGGCCAGATCCGGCGCGGCTTCGCGCACCTCGAGGCGGCGATCGCGATCGGCAAGTCGACCGACTGGTACGACGACGCGCTCTTCCAGCTCGCGCAGTGGTACGAGACGCAAGGACAGCCCGACGTCGACGAGGATGGCGAATGGCGCACGCGTCCGGACTACGACCGCGCGCTCGCTCTCTACCGGCGCTACACCGAGGAATTCGCCAAGGGCCGCGTGCCTCAATGGGACGAAGCGCGCAGCGCGATCGAGCGCATCACGCGCACCGAGATCTCGGTCGCGGTGCCGAGCGCCTTCCTGCCCGGCTCCGCGCAAGGCGTCTCGCTCGGCTGGCGCAACGCGACGAAGGTCGAGCTCTCGCTCTACGCGCTCGATGTCGCGAGCGACGTGCGTTTCGACGGCGCGGCCGATCGCGGCGCGCAGTCCTGGCTCGACACGATCGCGACGAAAGGCCGCGCGCCTCTGCGGCAGTGGACGTTTGAAACGAAGGACACCGGCAAGCACGATCCGGGCAGCAGCGAGATCGCCATCGATCCGGCCCTTCCGAGCGGCGCGTACCTGATCGAAGCGCGCTCGGGCGCGTCCGCGTCGCGCGACGTGCTGCTCGTCGGGCGCACGCTCGCCGTGGTCAAGGCCGCGTCGAACCGCATCGTCGTCTGGACCTGCGACGCGCTCTCGAGCGAGCCGCTCGGCAAGGCGAAGGTCGTGCTCTGGTCGCGCTTCTACGACGGCAGGAAGTGGAGCTGGCGCCGCGTCGAGGGCGAATCGAGCGCCGACGGCAGCGTCGCGTTCGACGCGCCGGCGAGCAGCAGCTACGCCGAGCATCTCGCTCTCGTCTCCGCCGGCGAGCGCCAGTGCTTCGCTCAGGTCTCCAACCAGGCCGCGGAGCCCGAGCGCGATTCGTGGCGCCTGTACGCCGTCACGGATCGTCCCGCGTATCGCCCCGGCGACAAGGTGCTGTGGAAGGTGACCGGACGCGTGCTGCGCGACGGCAAGCTCACGACGCCCGCTTCGAGCAAGCTCGCGTACGAGATCTTCGATCCGCGCGGCACGAGCGCGAAGAAAGGCGAGCTCGTGCTCAACCGCTTCGGCTCGGCCTGGACCGAGCTCGAGATCGGCGCGCAGGCGGCGCTCGGCGAGTACTCGATCCGTTTCGACGCGCAAGTCGACGGACACGTGCGCACGGTGGCGAACGCCACGCTGTTCCGGATCGAAGAGTACAAGCTGCCCGACTTCGAGGTGCGCGTCGCGACGCCGCTCGAGAACGGCGTGCCCAAGCTCTATCGCCTGGGCGATCACGTCGAAGCCGAGCTCACGGCCGCCACGTTCTTCGGCGCGCCGGTCGCGGGTGCCGACGTCGACGTGACCGTCTGGCAGCGGCCGTACTGGCGCCGTTGGGAGCGCGAGCGCGAGCTCCCGTGGCTCTACGACCAGCCGAACGACTGGCGCTACGGCATGTGGAACAAGGGCAGCCAGATCTTGCACCTCACGCTGCACACCGATGCCGAAGGCAAGGTGCGCATTCCGTTCGACACGCCGCAGGGCGCCGGTCAGGACCAGGAGTACACGATCGAGGCGCGCGTCGTCGACGCGTCGCGGCGCGAGGTGAGCTCGTCGAGCACGATCCGCGTCACGAGCAAGGCCTACGACGTGCACACGACCGTCGCGCACGCGCTGCACAAGCCGGGCGATCCGATCGAGGTGAAGTTCGAGGCGCGCGACGCCAACGGCCGAGGCGTCGTCGCCGAGGGACACGTCAAGGTGCTGCGCTCGCGCTGGATCGAGATCTGGCTCAACCCGCGCGGTGTCGAGTTCGCCGGCGCGGCGCTCGACGAAGCGCGCGCGGCCGATCCGCTCGTGCCGCTCGAGCAGCGCCCGGGCTGGCGTCCGCGCAAGCGCGGCTACGAGCAGGAAGAGGTCGCGACCACCGTCCTGAAGACGAACGACAAGGGAGACGCGACCTGGAGCTTCCCCGCGCCGCGCGAGGGCTACTACACGATCGCCTGGAAGAGTCGGGACGATCGCCGCGCGCAGATCGCGAGCGAAGCGTCGTTCTGGGTCAGCGACGCGAACACGCGCGACACGGGCTACCGCGCGGGCGGCGTCGAGATCGTGATCGACACGGACACGCTGGAGATCGGCGCCAAGACGCACGTCATGCTCGCCACCGCGGCCTCGAACCGCTGGGTGCTGCTCACCGCCGAAGGCGAGCGTAACCACTCGTTCCAGGTCGTGCACCTCGACGGCTCGGCGAAGCTGCTCGAGCTCTCGATCGGCGAGGAGCACGCGCCGAACTTCTGGCTCTCGGCCTGGACCGCGGAGAACGGCGAGGCGTTCCAGGACACGAAGGAGCTCGTCGTCCCGCCGCGCCCGAACTTCCTGAGCGTCGAGGTCACGCCCGATCGTGCGGAGCACGAGCCCGGCGACGAAGCGTCGCTGAGCGTCACCACACGCGATGCGC
The DNA here is from genome assembly GCA_044228975.1 of Planctomycetota bacterium. GTDB lineage: Bacteria > Planctomycetota > UBA1135 > UBA1135 > JADJNY01. Next base: position 2,999 of record JBGATX010000094.1, read on the forward strand.
GCGGCGAACCGGTGAGCGCGGAGGTGACGCTCTCGCTCGTCGACGAAGCCTTGCTCGCCTTCCAGACGGAGTACGCGCGCGATCCGCGGCAGTTCTTCCACGGCGACCGGCGCGAGCATCGCGTCGGCGTCGGCTCGAGCGTCGATCAGCGCGGATATCGCACCTTCGTGCGGGGACCGCAGGGCGAGCTCGTGGACAAGCTCGCCGGGGCGGATTTCGACCAGGAGAGCGATTCGAAGGAGCGCGGCGCGAAGGACGAGCGCCTGGCGGGCGGGCGCAACGAGGTCGGCCAGCTCGCGAAGAGCAAGCGCAACTTCCGCGGCCCGAGCGACGCCGCCCCGGCGCCGATGGCCGCGGCTGAGTCGCTTCGGCTCGACGACTCGACGATGAAGTCCGCCGTGACGGGTGGCGCCGGCGGCGAGACGCCCAACATCCAGGTGCGCAGCGATTTCCGCGAGACGGCGCTGTGGCTGCCCGATCTCGTCACCGACGCGCAAGGCCGCGCGAGCGCGAAGCTGCGCTTCCCCGATTCGTTGACGCGCTGGAAGGCGACCGCGCGCGCCGCGGGCGTCGACGCCAAGGTCGGTCTCGCGACGAGCAGCGTGCGCACGAAGAAGCCGCTCACCGCGCGCCTCGCCGCGCCGCGCTTCTTCGTGGTGGGGGACGAGTGCGTGCTTTCGGGCCTGATCGACAACCAGACCGACGCGGCGGCGAAGACGGAGATCACGCTCGTCGCGCAGGGTCTCGAGCTCCTTTCGCCCGCGACGGTGAGCGTGACGATCGCCGCCGGGGAGCAGGCGCGCGTCGACTGGAAGGTCGGCGTGCGCGCGGTCGGCGAGGCGCAGCTGACGCTTACCGCGCGCGCGGGCGCGCTTGTCCGACGGCATGCGCAAGAGCTATCCCGTGCACGCGCACGGGATCGACAGCCAGGTCGCGCGCGCTGCGTCTGCCCGACTCGACGAGCGTCGGCGGCGAGCTCGTCAGCACGCTCGACGTGCCCGCCGCGCGCCGCAAGGAGACGACCTTCTTCGAAGTGCAGGTCTCGCCGAGCCTCGCCGTGACGATGCTCGACGCGCTGCCGTACCTGATCGACTACCCGTACGGTTGCACGGAGCAGACGATGTCGCGCTTCCTGCCGGCCACGATCGTCGCGCGCACGCTGCGCGCGCGCGGCTTGTCCGCGGAAGACGCGATGACGCGCGTCTTCGGCGGCATCGAGCCGGACAACGCGTCGAAGACCCATCCCAAGGGCAAGCACTCGCTCGACGAGCTCGCGACGATGACGCGTCAGGGCCTCGAGCGCCTCTACGACTTCCAGCACGGCGATGGCGGCTGGGGCTGGTGGAAGGACGGCGAGCTGACCCGTGGATGAGCGCCTACGTCGTGTGGGGTCTCGCGCTCGCGCGCGACGCCGGACTCGACGTCGATCTCGCGCGGCTGAAACGCGGCGAGCAGTTCCTCGAGACGGCGCTGGTGGCCGAGGATTCGCCGACATGCAGGCCTGGACGCTGCACGCCGTCGCGGCCTGCTCGAAGGGCGCGCGCAGAGCACGACTACGTCGACCGTGCGATCGTTCGCCTCTGGAGGACAAGAAGGATGCGCTCAACGCCTACGGCCGCGCGCTCTTCGCGCTCGCCTGCGCCAGGGTTCGGCCGCACGATCGCGCGAGGACGCTGGTCGAGAACCTCGCCAATGGCGTGCGAATCGACGAGACGACCGACGTCGCGCGCATCGACAAGAGCGCGTCGCCGGCACGACGCCGCGGCGATGAGGACCGCGCACTGGGGCAGCGACGGTCCTGTGGCGCTGGACGGACTCCGCGGTGGAGTCGACCTCGTTCGCGTTGCGCGCGCTCGCGGGGATCGATCCGAAGAACGCGCTGGTCGAGCCGACGATGAACTGGCTCGTGCAGAACCGGCGCGAAACTCGAGTGGTCGAGCACGCGCGACACCGCGATCGCCGTTCTCGCGCTGAACGAGTACTTGACGAAGAGCGGCGAGCCTCGCCGCGACGTCGAGTACGAGCTCATGGTGAACGGCAAGTCGCTCGGACGGACGACCGTGAAGGCGAGCGGGAGATGCTGCGCGCCCGGACGCTTCGTCATCCCGCCGCTCGACGTGCGCGACGGCGCTGAACGAGCTGCGCCTGCTTCGTCGGCACGCAGCCGCTCTACCTGAGCGTGCGCGCGAGCTTTTTCAGCCTCGATGAGCCGATCCGCGCGCGGCAACCAGCTCTTCGCCACGCGCCAGTACTTCACTGCGCAGCTCGTCGGACGCCCGCCTGCTCGAGAACGACGTCGCCGGCGCGATGCCGTCGCTGGAGGACGGCGGCGCGTGAAGAGCGGCGAGCGCATCGAGGTCGTGCTCACCGTCGAGCGAAGAACGATCTCGAGTACCTGCTCTTCGAGGATCTCAAGCCGCAGGCCGCTGGTCGAGCAGAAGAGCGGCGAGTGGGATGAAGCGCGCGGCAATCCGGCGAGGTCGCCCGTTTGATCACCTCAACGCGCTGCTCGCCCACGCGCTGCCGCAGGCCGACGACTGGACGCGCTACACGCAACGCCAGCGCGGCGATATCAGAGCTGCGCGACCCGCAAGGTGGCGCTCTTCGTCGACAAGCTCGGCCAGGGCGTGGGAGCTGCGCTATCTGCTGCGCGCCGAGGTCCCGGGCAAGTTCCACGCACTCCCGGTGCTCGGCCAGGCGATGTACGTGCCCGAGATCCGCTGCAACGGCGCCGAGACGCGCGTCACGGTCGAGGAGCGCGCGCAGATCGGCGATTGACGCCCGCGGCCGGCCGCGAGGCTGGCCGCGGCCTCGCGGGTCTTCCTAAGGTGGGCGCTGCGCGCGAGCCGTCGTGCCTCGCGCGGCGGACATGCGCCGACCAAGGAGATCTCGCCGACGCTGATATGAACGTGTGGGCCGTGCTGGCCGCGACGGTGTCGAGCTTCGTGCTCGGTGGTCTCTGGTACTCCTCGTGCTGTTCGGCAAGTCCTGGAGCGCGAGCTCCAACAGGAGTCGCGAGAGCAACTGCGACCGGCATCCCGGCGTGATCTTCGGCTTCAGCTTCGTGCCTGCGCTCGTGACGGCGGCTGCTCGCGCGCATGCTCGAGCCGGAGTGGTTCTACTGCGCAGGCATGCGCACCTCGCTCAAGGTCGGCGCGGCTTCGTCGCCGCGAGCTTCGCGATCAACGACCTGTTCGCCGGCGGCAGCTTCAAGCCTGGTGCATCAACGGCGGCTACATCATCGCGCTTCGCGATCTGGAGCGGATCCTGAGGTCGTGGCGGTAGATGTGCGCGAACGGAGCGTCTGCTCCGGCCGCGAGAGCTCCCTGCGCGGCGCCGCGCACCACCGACTGGGGATCGACAGCCAGGTCGCGCGCGCGCTGCGTCTGCCCGACTCGACGAGCGTCGGCGGCGAGCTCGTCAGCACGCTCGACGTGCCCGCCGCGCGCCGCAAGGAGACGACCTTCTTCGAAGTGCAGGTCTCGCCGAGCCTCGCCGTGACGATGCTCGACGCGCTGCCGTACCTGATCGACTACCCGTACGGTTGCACGGAGCAGACGATGTCGCGCTTCCTGCCGGCCACGATCGTCGCGCGCACGCTGCGCGAGCGCGGCTTGTCCGCGGAAGACGCGATGACGCGCGTCTTCGGCGGCATCGAGCCGGACAACGCGTCGAAGACCCATCCCAAGGGCAAGCACTCGCTCGACGAGCTCGCGACGATGACGCGTCAGGGCCTCGAGCGCCTCTACGACTTCCAGCACGGCGATGGCGGCTGGGGCTGGTGGAAGGACGGCGAGAGCGACCCGTGGATGAGCGCCTACGTCGTGTGGGGTCTCGCGCTCGCGCGCGACGCCGGACTCGACGTCGATCTCGCGCGGCTGAAACGCGGCGAGCAGTTCCTCGAGACGGCGCTGGTGAAGGCCGAGGATTCGCCCGACATGCAGGCCTGGATGCTGCACGCCGTCGCGGCCTGCTCGAAGGGCGCGCGCGAGCACGACTACGTCGACCGTGCGATCCACAACCTCTGGGACAAGAAGGATGCGCTCAACGCCTACGGCCGCGCGCTCTTCGCGCTCGCCTGCCAGGGTTTCGGCCGCACGGATCGCGCGAGGACGCTGGTCGAGAACCTCGCCAATGGCGTGCGAATCGACGAGACGACCGACGTCGCGCGCATCGACAAGAGCGCGTCGCAGCACGACGCCGCGGCGATGAGGACCGCGCACTGGGGCAGCGACGCGATCTCGTGGCGCTGGACGGACTCCGCGGTGGAGTCGACCTCGTTCGCGTTGCGCGCGCTCATGGGGATCGATCCGAAGAACGCGCTGGTCGAGCCGACGATGAACTGGCTCGTGCAGAACCGGCGCGGGGCTCAGTGGTCGAGCACGCGCGACACCGCGATCGCCGTTCTCGCGCTGAACGAGTACTTGACGAAGAGCGGCGAGCTCGGCCGCGACGTCGAGTACGAGCTCACGGTGAACGGCAAGTCGCTCGGACGGACGGCCGTGAAGGCGAGCGAGATGCTGCGCGCGCCCGGACGCTTCGTCATCCCGCCGCTCGACGTGCGCGACGGCGCGAACGAGCTGCGCCTGCAGCTCGTCGGCGGCCGCGGACCGCTCTACCTGAGCGTGCGCGCGAGCTTCTTCAGCCTCGAGGAGCCGATCCCCGCGCGCGGCAACCAGCTCTTCGCCACGCGCCAGTACTTCAAGCTCGTCGGACGCCCGACGCTGCTCAAGGGCGACGTCGCCGAGCGCGAGCCGCTCGAGGACGGCGGCAGCGTGAAGAGCGGCGAGCGCATCGAGGTCGTGCTCACCGTCGAAGCGAAGAACGATCTCGAGTACCTGCTCTTCGAGGATCTCAAGCCCGCGGGCTTCGAAGCCGTCGAGCAGAAGAGCGGCGAGTGGATGAGCGCGCGCGAGCTGAAATCCGGCGAGGTCGCCTACCGTTTCGACCGCAACGCGCCGCTCGCCGCGCTGCCGCAGGCCGACGACTGGACGCGCTACACGCAACGCCAGCGCGGCGTGCATCAGGAGCTGCGCGACCGCAAGGTGGCGCTCTTCGTCGACAAGCTCGGCCAGGGCGTGTGGGAGCTGCGCTATCTGCTGCGCGCCGAGGTCCCGGGCAAGTTCCACGCACTCCCGGTGCTCGGCCAGGCGATGTACGTGCCCGAGATCCGCTGCAACGGCGCCGAGACGCGCGTCACGGTCGAGGAGCGCGCGCAGATCGGCGATTGACGCCTCGCGGCCGGCCGCGAGGCTGGCCGCGGCTCGCGGGTCTTCCTAAGGTGGGCGCCGCGCGCGAGCCGTCGTGCCTCGCGCGGCGGACAGCGCGCCGACCAAGGAGATCTCATGGGCAATGTGAACGTGTGGGCCGTGCTGGCCGCGACGGTGTCGAGCTTCGTGCTCGGTGGTCTCTGGTACTCCTCCGTGCTGTTCGGCAAGTCCTGGGAGCGCGAGCTCGGCCGCAGGGGTCGCGGGAGCAGCCGCGACCGGCATCCCGGCGTGATCTTCGGCTTCAGCTTCGTGCTCGCGCTCGTGACGGCCTGGCTGCTCGCGCGCATGCTCGAGCCGGAGTGGAACCTGCAGCAGTGCATGCGCACCTCGCTCAAGGTCGGCGCGGGCTTCGTCGCCGCGAGCTTCGCGATCAACGACCTGTTCGCCGGCGGCAGCTTCAAGCTCTGGTGCATCAACGGCGGCTACCACCCCCGACTCCGCGCGCTCGTCGGGCTTGCGGGTCGCAGCCACGCGCGCCAAGCTATCGCCGCATCACAGTCACTCCGCAGCTCGCGGAAGCAGTTCACGATCGAGGAAACGAACATGGCCGAGCTCAAAGGCACGAAGACCCACGCCAATCTGAAGGCCGCGTTCGCCGGCGAGAGCCAGGCGAACCGCCGCTACCTCTACTTCGCCAAGCAGGCGGACATCGAAGGCTACCCGGAGATCGCCGGCAACTTCCGCGACACGGCGGAGGGCGAGACGGGACACGCTCACGGGCATCTCGAGTACCTGAAGCGCGCCGGTGATCCGGCCACGGATCTGCCCATCGGCTCGACGGACAAGAACCTGCGCGCCGCCGTCGCGGGCGAGACGCACGAGTACACCGACATGTACCCGGGCATGGCCAAGGCCGCGCGCCAGGAAGGCTTCCCCGAGATCGCCGATTGGTTCGAAACGCTGGCCAAGGCCGAGAAGTCGCACGCGGGCAAGTTCGAGTCGCTGCTCAAGTCGATGTGAGCGGGCGCGGCCGCGCGCGCGCCGCTCGCGCGCGGTGCCGCACACGGCGCGAGGCGCTGCCTTCGACGGAGGCGTGCAGCGGAAACGGTCCGCGCGCACGCCTCCGGGGTTCTCGAGGCAACGGCGCGTCTCGACGTCTCGCTTCCGACCAACGGTGCACGACATGCAGAGCACGACATGACGAGCAGTGGATCGATCTCCTACCAGCCCACCGACGGGCTGTGCTACGACCCGGCGGATCCGCGCTATTGGGACGAGCAAGGGCTGGCGAAGGAGGTCGAGCGCGCCTTCGAGATCTGCCAGGGCTGTCGCATGTGCTTCAAGTACTGCGACTCGTTCCCCAAGCTCTTCGAGCTCGTCGACGCGCGCGACGGCGACGTGCGGCGCGTCGCAGCGCACGAGACGGACGCGATCATGGACGCGTGCTTCCAGTGCAAGCTGTGCGAGGTCCAGTGCCCGTACACGCCGCGCGATCAGCACGCGTTCCAGCTCGACTTCCCCAAGCTCGTGCACCGCTACCAGGCGCAGCGCGTCAAGAAGGGCGGCGTCAAGCTGCGCGACAAGCTGCTCGGCGATCCCGACCAGGCCGGTCGCATGGCGCGCGCGTCGCTCGGCCTCGCGAACGTCATGAACCGCTTCAGCGTGCACCGCTGGTTCCAGGAGAAGATCCTCGGCATCCACCGCGACAAGCTCCTGCCCGACTTCGCAGCGCAGACCTTCGAGAGCTGGGCGCGCGCGAACGGCAAGCTCGATTCGGACTCGCGCGCGGACGGCAAGGTCGAAGCGGTGCTCTTCCAGACCTGCTACGTGCAGAACAACGAGCCGGGCATCGGCCGCGACGTGCTCGAGGTGCTCGAGAAGAACCAGGTCGACGTGCGCTGCGTCGCGGGCCTCGCCTGCTGCGGCATGCCGGCCTGGGAGCACGGCGATCTCGAGACCTTGCGCGCGCGCGCGCGCACCAACCTCGACCTGCTCTCGCCGTACGTCCAGCGCGGCGCGAAGATCCTGCCGATCAATCCCACCTGCTCGATGATGCTCCGGCGTGAATGGAAGGAACTGCTCGAGGGCGCCGATCGCGAGCGCGCATTGGCGCTCTCCGCGGCCGTGATGGATCCCTCCGAATTCCTGTGGTCGATCCGCGCCGAGTCGCGCTTCAACACCGACTTCAAGAGCTCGCCGCGAGGTCCGATCGCCTACCACGCGCCGTGTCATCTGCGCGCGCAGGCGGTCGGCTTCCGCGGTCGCGACCTGCTGCGCAAGCTGCCCGACGTGAGCCTCGCGATGGTGATGGAGTGTTGCGGCCACGACGGAACGTTCGCGATGAAGGTCGAGGGCTTCGAGCCGAGCCAGCGCGTCGGCAAGCGCTCCTTCGACGACATGCACGCCGCGGGAGCGACCGTGTGGGCCACCGACTGCCCGCTCGCCGCGCTGCAGTTCGAGCAGCACGCCGGCACGAAGCCGCTGCATCCCTTGTCGATCCTGGCGCGCGCCTACCGCGGCGATCCGTTCCCCGCTCCGAAGGATTCGCCGGACACAGGCGGGAGCTCGAGCTCATGAAGCCCGTGCGCCGCGAGGAGCTGCTCGACTTCGCCACGTTCACCGACCGGCGCGACGAGCTCATGCCCGCCGTGCTGCGCGCCAAGGCCGCGCGGCGCATCCACGTCGGCCCGTACCTGACCTTCCTGTTCGAGAACGCGCTCACCGTGCGCTGGCAGGTGCAGGAGATGTTGCGCGTCGAGCGCATCGTGCGCGAGGCCGACATCGCGCACGAGCTCGCGACGTACAACGCGCTGCTCGGCAAGGACGGCGAGCTCGGCTGCACGCTGCTGGTCGAGATCGAGGACGAGCGCGAGCGCCCGGCCATGCTGCGCCGGTGGGTCGCGCTGCCCGAACATCTCTATGCGCTCACCGCCGATGGAAGGCGCGTGCGCCCGGTCTTCGACGAGCGCCAGCGGCGCGAGGACAAGCTCTCGAGCGTGCAGTACCTGACGTTCGCCGTCGGACACGAGGCGCCGCTCGCGCTCGGTTGCGATCTCGAGGAGCTGCGCACGGAGACGAAGCTGAGCAGCGAACAGCGCGCGGCCTTGACGGAGGATCTGCGCTCGTGAGCTGGACCGTCATCGCTTGCGCGTGGGTCGCCCTGTTGCAGGACCCGACTCCGGCGCCGCCCGGGACGATCGGCCCGCCCGCGGCTGCGAGCTCCGGTCCCGGCGCGAACGGCGACGGTCTGCCCGTTCCGCGCGCCGCGCGCACGTGTCCGGCCGCGGAGCAGGCCGCCGACGCCGCTCCTCCATTGACGCAGTTCGAGGGCACGCCCGTCGAGCGCGTCGCGAAGGACCACCCCGGTGGCGCGCCGCGCGTGCGCCGCTACATCGAGCGCGATCCGCAGGGACACGACATCGACCACGGGCCCGATCGACGCTGGTTCGCCAATCGCCAGCTCGAGCTCGAGCGCGTCTGGCGTCACGGTCGCGCCGACGGTCCCTTCGTCGAGTACTACGAGAACGGCTTCGAGAAGACGCGCGGCAACTTCGTCGCCGACGACAAGGACGGCGAGTGGCTCACCTGGCACGAGGAGGGCGGCCTCGCGAAGCTCCAGGAAACCTGGAAGCACGGTCGGCTCGACGGCGTGCGGCGCGAGTGGTTCCGCACCGGCGTGCAGCGCCTGCACGCGGCGTGGAAGGACGGCGTGCAGGACGGTCCCTACCGCGTGTGGTACGGCAACGGCTCGCCCTGCGTCGACGGCCACTTCGTCGCCGGCAAGCGCGACGGCGAGTGGAAGGAATGGATGGAGGACGGCACGCTCGAGATGGAGGGCCGCTTCGTCGCGGGTCTCGAGGAAGGCGCGTGGAAGCGCGTGCAGCGCGTCTCGCTCGAGCGCTACGTCGAGAGCTACCTGCACGGACAGCTCGACGGTCCGCGCGCGAGCTTCGACGCGTCGGGCAAGAAGCCTCGAGCTCGATCTCTCGCTCGCGCGACCAGGATCCTGCGAACGCTCACCGCGGCGCCGCGGACGACCCCGGCGACGCTCGCCGGACGCGCGTGCACGTCGAGTGGGCGTATCCCAGGCGCGCGGCGAGCTCGTCTGGAACACGGCCGAGAGCGCGCGGAGCGTCTGGCGATCAACGGCACGCAGCAGATCACCGCGCGCCTGTTCGCCGGCGCGAGCAGCCTCCGACGGAGGAGACGGAGCTCGCGGGCACGCTGAAGGTCGAAGCCACGCTGGCGCCCAAGCGCTGAGCCCGGCGGAGCCGGAAATCCCGAGCTGCGCACCGGCGTGCGCGGACTTGCAGCCGCGCACGCGCGGCCGAGAATGTGCGGCCCGCGCGCGCCGCGTGCCCCGCGAGTTCGGCCGCGCGACGATCCCCATGCAACAACAGCCCGAAACCCTGCGTTTCCAGGCCGAGGTCCAGGAGCTCCTCGGCTTGATGATCCACTCGCTCTACAAGCACAAGGAGATCTTCCTGCGCGAGCTGATCTCGAACTCGAGCGACGCGCTCGACAAGCTGCGCTTCGAGGCGCTCACGCGGCCCGAGCTCGCGGTGAAGGAGGATGAGCTGGGCATCGACATCGAGGTCGACAAGGCCGCGCGCACGCTCTCCGTCGGCGACAACGGCGTCGGCATGAGCCGCGAGGAGCTGGTCTCGAACCTCGGCACGATCGCGCGCTCGGGAACGAAGAGCTTCCTGCAGAGCCTGCGCGCCCAGAAGGGACAGGCGGCGCAGGGCGAAGCGTCGAAGGAGACGGCGGGAGCCTTGCCGTCCTTGATCGGCCAGTTCGGCGTCGGCTTCTACTCGAGCTTCATCGTCGCCGAGCGCGTCGTCGTCGAGACTCTGCGCGCCGGCGAGACGCAGGCCTGGCGCTGGAGCTCGGAAGGCAAGGGCGAGTACACGCTCGAGCCCTGCGAGCGCAAGCAGCGCGGCACGCGCGTCACGCTCTTCCTGCGCGCGGATGATCCCGAAGAGACGGATCGGCAGGACTTCACCAGCGAGCACGTGCTGCGCGACGTGGTCAAGCGCTACTCGGACTTCGTCGGATTCCCGATCCGCATGGACGTCGAGCGCTGGCAGGCCGATGCCGACGACCCGAAGAAGGGCTCGATGGTCCGCGCGCGCGAGACGTTGAACTCGATGCGGCCCTTGTGGACGCGCGCCAAGGACGACATCACGCCCGAGGAGCACGCCGAGTTCTACCGCCACCTCTCGCACGACTGGGAGGAGCCGCTCGAGACGATCCACTTCAAGGCGGAAGGCACGCTCGAGTACACGGCGCTGCTCTACCTGCCCGCCAGGCGGCCGATGGATCTCTTCTCGGCCAGCGAGAACCGCTCGAAGCTCGCGCTGTACGTGAAGCGCGTGCTCATCGTGCCCGATTGCTCGGACCTCCTGCCGCCGTGGCTGCGCTTCGTGAAAGGCGTTGTCGACGCGCCCGATCTGCCGCTCAACGTCTCGCGCGAGGTGCTGCAGGCGAACGCGCAGGTGCGCCAGATCAAGAAGCGCCTGACGAAGCGCGTGCTCGAGACGCTGGCGCAGATGCTCGAGAAGGACCGCGCGCGCTACGCGGGCTTCTTCGAGAACTTCGGCGTGCTGCTGAAGGAAGGCGTCTACATGGGCGACGACGACGAGGGGCGCATCAGCAAGCTCCTCCTCTTCGCTTCGACGCACGGTGACAAGCCGACGACGCTCCCCGAGTACGTCGGTCGCGCGAAGGAAGGCCAGGACGCGATCTGGTACCTCGCGGGCGAGAACCAGAGCTCGCTCGCGCTCTCGCCGCACCTCGAAGCGTTCCAGAAGCGCGGCGAGGAAGTGCTCTACTTCGTCGACCCGGTCGACGAGTGGTTCGTCGAGCGCCTGCGCGAGTTCGACAAGAAGCCCTTCAAGGCGATCGACCGCGAAGGCGCCTTGAGCGAGAGCGCGCCGGAGAAGGAAGCGCGCGAGAGCGCGGAGCGCGAGCATCGCGAGGTGCTCTCGGCTCTCGAGCGCGCGCTCGGCGGCGAGTTGAAGAGCGTGCGCCTCTCGACGCGCCTCTCCGAGAGCCCCGCCGCCCTGGTCAACGACGAATCGGGCATGTCCGCGCACATGGAGCGCGTGCTGCGCGCCGCGAATCAGGAAGTGCCGAAGGGCAAGCGCGTCCTCGAGCTCAACCCCGAGCACGGCCTCTTCAAGAAGCTCGCCCGCGTGCGCGACGAGAAGGGCGAGGCGAGCGAGGACTTCCAGGACCTCGCCGCGCTCGTCCACGGCCAGGCGCTGCTCGCCGAAGGCTCGCCACTCCCCGATCCAGGCCGCTTCGCGCGCCTGCTCGCGAAGTCGCTCGGCCGGTGAGCCGTACGGTACACGGCATCTTTCTCACCGATTCGCGCCGGAGCGCGCGTCGCCGCACGACGTTCGGCGTGCGGCTGCGGCGAATCGGTGAGAAAGATGCCGTGTACCGTATCGATCACTCGACCCACTTCTTGCCGTCGTCGACGCCGAGATCGCGCAAGAGGCCGCGGATGTACTTGTGCTTCAAGCGGTGGTGCGCCGCCTTCGAGTCCTGCGCGATCGCCTGGCGCCAGAGGTCGCGGCTGCGCGGCAGATCGCGCTGGAAGAGCGCGAGCACGGCGCGCGAGCACGTGAGCTCGACGTTGTCGGCGAGCACCTTTGACGAACGATCGAGGTACTCGCGCGACATCGCGAGGCGCGTCGTCGGATTCCAGATCAGGCACGCCGCGACGTAGCAGAACTGGCCCTCGAGGAGCTCGACGCGCGCGACGAACTCCGCGTCGAAGCCGAGCGCCTTCTCGATCTCCTCGTTCTTCGGGTCGGGATGCAACGGCGCCTTGCCGAAGAGGCGCGTCACCTCCGGCTCGAACGCGAGCGCGAGGATTCGATAGCCGTCGACCGTCGGATGGCAGTTGTCCCAGAAGAGCTCGAAACCCGGCAATCCGTTCGGCGCCGCCTTGCGCATGAGCGCCTCGGCGTCGACGATCGGCACGTTCTCGCTCCGCGCGACCGCGCGCACGATCGCGTTGTGGCGCGAGGTCGCGACCGTCGCCGCGCCGTTGTCGTCGATCGCGGCTTGATACGCGGCGTAGGCTTCGTCGAAGCGGCCGAGCGCGCGCAGCGCGTCGCCCTTTCTCTGCGATGCCCAGGCGAAATGCGGCTCGAGCGCGAGCACCGCCTGCCAATGCTCGAGCGCCTGCGCGTGCTCGCCGCGCGCGGCGAGCTCTTCGCCGGCGTCGAGCTCCTTGCGCACCGCATCCTCGTTCGCCGGATTCGCGAGGACCGAACGATCGGGCTCCCACGCGAGGTTCTCCGAGGCCGTCGAGAGGATCGTCGCCACACCCTTGGCGCGCGCCTCGCGCACGATCGTGCGCACGTTGTCCTCGAACTGCTCCATGACCTTGTCCCACTCGTCCATGGGCACGAGGCGTTCGTCGAAGAGCTTGCGGTCGCGCTTGCCGAAATCGATCTCGCCGCCGAAGCGCACGAGCTCGTTGTTGCCCGTGTAGTAGAGCAGCACGGCGTGCTTGGGATCGCGCTCCTCCTCGAGCAGCGTGCGCGCGTCCGCGAGCTCCGCGATCGAATCCTCGCCGAGACCGGCGAGGTTCTTGACGACGATCGGCAAACCGTCCATTTCATTGCCGTACATCCAGGCGAGGATGCGGCCGAAGTCGAGGTGCTCCTGGTACGGACAACCGAGCGGGACCGAGCCGCCGACGATCAGGATGTGGAACGCGGGGCCGTCGTAGTCATTCGGCGCGGGCGCCGCGCCTTGCGGAGTGGCGCGCAGCGAGCGGTAGATCGGCCAGGCGATCGCGAGCGCCACGGCGGTCGACGCCAGGGCCACGAGCACGCGTTGGATGCGACGGTCCATGAGGAGCGATCGTAGCGTGCGCGAGCGGGTCGTCACCACGGCGTGGGTCCGCTCATGTCGCGCACGGCCGGCGCGCGCGAGCTCCGCACCGGTTGCGCAGCTTGCCTGGATGGTTGGGTCGAGCCTTTGCGGACGCGCGGGCGTCGCTAGGATGCGCCGCTCGATGTCCGCCGCCATTCGTTGTCGCGAGCTGCGCAAGACCTACCCGGCGAAACCGCCGGTCGAGGCCGTGCGCGGGCTCGACCTCGACGTCGAGACGGGCGAGTGCTTCGGCCTGCTCGGACCCAACGGCGCGGGCAAGACGACGACGATCGAAGTGCTCGAAGGTCTGCTCGCGTCGACGAGCGGCGAGGTCGAGGTTCTCGGCCTCTCGTGGAAGAAGGACGCGCGCGCGCTGCGCGAGAAGCTCGGCGTGTCGCTGCAGGAGACGAAGTTCGCCGATCGCCTGACGGTGGAGGAGACGCTCGCGCTCTTCAGCTCGTTCCACGCGCGCGGACGGCCGGCAGCGGAGCTGCTCGAGCTCGTGCAGCTCACGGAGAAGCGCTCGACGTGGGTCGAGACGCTCTCGGGCGGCCAGCGCCAGCGTCTGGCCGTCGCGTGCGCGCTGTCCGGCGATCCCGAGCTGCTCTTCCTCGACGAGCCGACGACAGGGCTCGACCCGCAAGCGCGCCATCAACTGTGGGAGATCCTGCGCGGCTTGCGCCAGCGCGGGCGCACGATCGTGCTCTCGACGCACTACATGGACGAGGCCGAGAAGCTCTGCGATCGCGTGGCGATCGTCGATCAGGGCCGCGTCATCGCGCTCGGCTCGCCGCGCGAGCTCATTCGATCGCTCGGCGGAGACCATGTGTTGGACCTCGCCTTCGAGGGCGCGAGGCCGGAGCTCGAGCCCTTGCGCGCGTTGCCTTCGGTGAACGGCGCGCGCCAGGACGGCGCGAGCGTGCAGCTCAACGTCGGCGAGCCGCATCGCGCGCTGCCCGCGTTGCTGGCGCACGTGCAGAGCGGGGGACACACGCTGGCGCAGCTCTCGATTCGCCACGCGAGCCTCGAGGACGTCTTCGTCTCGCTCACCGGAAGGCATCTGCGCGATGAGTAGGCCGCACCCGTTCTTCCAGCTGCTCCTCGCGCAGATGCGCGAGTTCAAGCGCGACCCCGAGGTCGTGTTCTGGGTCTTCGGCTTCCCCGTGCTGCTCGCGCTCGGCCTGGGCATCGCGTTTCGCAACCAGCCGCCGGAAGAAGTCGCGGTCGGCGTGATCGCGGGTGAGCGCGCAGCGGCGAGCGTCGAGGCGCTCTCGAGCGCACACGGGTTCAAGACGCACGTCTACGCGCCCGACGAAGCCGATCTCGCTCTGCGATTGGGTCACGTCGCGCTCGTCGTCGTCCCGGGCGAGCCCGTGGAGTACCGCTTCGATCCCACGCGACCCGACAGCGTCTACGCGCGGGCCAAGGTCGACGACGCGCTGCAACGCGCGGCCGGACGAGGGGATGTCGTCGGCGCGCGCGACACGCTCGTGAGCGAGCCGGGCGCGCGCTACATCGACTTCCTGATCCCCGGCCTGCTCGGCATGAACATCATGAGCGGCGGCATGTGGGGCATCGGCTTCGCGCTGGTGGAGATGCGCTCACGCAAGCTGCTCAAGCGCCTGCACGCGACGCCGATGAGGAAGAGCCATTTCCTCGGCGCGATCCTGACCAGCCGTGTGGTGCTCGTGCTGCTCGAGATGCTCTTGCTGCTCGGCTTCGGCTGGATCGTGTTCGATCTCGTGCTGCGCGGCGCGTTGCTCTCGGTCGCGCTGGTCTCGACGCTCGGCGCGTTCAGCTTCGCCGGTCTCGGCCTGCTCGTCGCGAGCCGCACGAAGAAGATCGAGAGCGTCTCGGGCCTGATCAACCTCGTGATGCTGCCGATGTTCGTGTTCTCGGGCGTCTTCTTCTCGTCGCAGCGTTTCCCCGACATCGTGCAGCCGTTCGTCAAGGTGCTGCCGCTGACGGCGCTGAACGACGCCTTGCGCGCCCTGATCCTCGAGGGCGCGAGCCTGCCGTCGCAACTCGGCCGCATCGCGATCCTGGTCGCGTGGGGCCTCGTGTCGTTCACGGTCGCGCTGCGCATCTTCCGTTGGAACTGACGCGCTTCCTCCGCGCCTTGAATCGGCGCAGTTCGACGAACGTCGGTCGGCTCCCCGCACGCGCGTGCTCGCGACGAACTCCTGCTGAGACGCTCAGCGCGCGCGCTTGACGACGATCAGCACCGGATCGCTCGCGATTCCCGAGCGTGCGATCGCACGCGCGCGCCAGGTGGTGCGTTGCGCGGAAGGAAACGCGAGCGCCTGCTTCCAATGCCACTCTTGCGGATGGCCGGCCGGAGCGAGGAACGTGAGTGTCGCTCCCGACTCCACGTCCTCGATCTCCATCGCGACGAGTCCGCGCGGATCGGAGGCCGAAAGCTCCACATCGAGGTGGTCACCGCTGCGCTCGCTCTCGAACATCTCCGGTGACTTGAGCTGGAGCTGCGGCGGCTCGGGCAAGCGCGATTCGGCGCCGACCGCTGCGGACACGGCCGAGCGATAGCGCTTGCGATCGTCGAGCAGCGAGGCGTAACTGTCGATCGAATGGACTTGGCTTCCCACGCGCACAAGCGTGCGCTGCCACGCGCGCGAGGTTCCTTGCGCGAAGAGAGACGCCTTGATGCTGATCGAGTCGCCGCCGAGTTCGTCCACACGCTGGTAGATCGGTCGCAGCGTCTGCGCATCGAACACGATCATCGCGTGGCGGCCGAAGCCGATGACTCGATCTCCGGTAGGGGAGAGCTCGAACCTCTGCAATTCCAGACCACGCCAATCAGCGAGCTCGCGCCCCGTGGCGGATTCGACGACGCGGGTGAAGGAGGGCGACATGCCCGCCGCCAAGATCCGAGTGCCATCGGTGGAGAACTCGGCGAGGTAGGTGCCGGTGTTGCCGCCCTCCATGTCGCGCTTCCAGCGCAGCACCTTGTCCGGCATGGACCACACGCTCAAGAACGCGAAGACGCCCGTCGTGGCTGCGAGCGAGCGTCCGTCGCGGCTGAAGCGGACGCAGCGCACCGAGCTTTCGCTCTCGCCGAAGTCGTCCACGCAGCGATCGAGGAGCTTGCGGCCGTCGTGGAGGTCGAACACGCATACCGTCGCTTGCTCCGTGCCCACGCCCAGGCGCTCACCCGCCCAGTCGAACTCCAGCGTGCGGATGTGCGCGAGGTTCGCGAACTCGATTCGCGGTCGCGTGGGCTCCGCGGTCTCGAACACGCGCACGCGCCCATGCGAGTCGGCGAGCGCGAAGCGCGCGCCGTCGTGCGACCAGCGCGGCCAGGCCGAGTCGAACTCCGCTGGACCGAGATCCGCCACCACCGAGCCGTCGTCGACGTTCCAGAGCAGGAAGTGTTCGCCGCGCGTCAGGACTCGATCTCCGCGTGGCGAGAGCACGGCGCCCGCGGGAGCGACGGCGTAGCCGCGCGGAAACACGCCGAGCTCTCGCTGCACGTCGAGCGTCGGCGTCGACGCGCTCACGATCCACGTGCGGCCGTTCCCGTCGCTCGCGAGGAGCACGCGTCCGTCGCTGGAGACCTGGATCTCGGCGAGGTACGTCGAGGAGAGCTGCCGCTTTCCGGCCGTCGCGCCCGTCGCGAGCTCGACCCGTCGCAGGATGCCGTCGCTCCCGCCGAGCCAGATGAAGGCGCCGTCCGACGAGACGTGCGACGAGCGCGCGCCGTACTCGAACGGCTCGGGTGCGAGCGACCGGCCGAGCGGGAGGGAGAGCGCGCTGGGAAGGGCGGATTGATCCGTGACCCACGCACCTGGCTTCCACCCCATTCCAGCCTCGCCGCGCATCTCGCTCATCCGCTCGACGAGTGCCGCGAAGCCGGGAAGGACCTTCACATCGGCGAGCTCCACGTCGTGCGTGGCAACCTCGGCGTCATCGGAACCCCATTCGACGGCGCGAGCGAGCTCCGCCAAGGCGCGCGGTGCGTCACCTTGCCGCGCGGCCAGACAGGCGAGCTCGTAGGCGCAGACCGACGACTCGGGTCGAATCGCCAACGCGCGCTCGAATGTTGTGCGAGCGCGCACGAGGTCGGAGGCGTCGAGTGCGGCGCGGGCTTCGGCGAGCGTCGCGACGAAGCTGCTCGCTGAGGAAGTCGGCTGCTGGGATGGACCCGACGCGAGCTGGCCCGCGAGGGCGAGGAGGAGCGATGCGAGCATGAAGCGACTGCCGATGTCTTCGAACCGCGGACGGCGCACGAGGTTCCGCTTGGATCGCGACCAACCGCCGTGTGTCGGCCCGCGGTGACGACGGTGAAGTGCGCTGAGCACCTCGGCACGCTGGCTTGAACTGTGCCGAATCGATGGCGGCCCAGGTCGCGCTCGCGGGCGTCGCGGTGACATCGGCGCGACCGCGGACACCCGCGATTCGACGATTCGAACTCTGCCGATTCGACGGGAAGCGGAAAACGAGCGGAAGTTCTGCCACCGCGGGGCGCGGCGAGCGTCTTCCTCGTTGGAGGCGACCGTTGTCTCGCAACATCTCTCGACGCAAGCGAACGGTGTGCGTTCGACAGCTCACCTTCGCGCGCCGGGGCGGCGCGCGGCGCGGTGCGGGTCGGAAGCCGAAGGGCGCGACTGCGCTCGTGTCGCACGCGGTGCGGCCCGAGTTGAAGGCGCGCTTTCCGGTGCTCGTGACGATGAAGCTCGTGCAGGGCTTGCCGAGTCTGCGCGGGGGCAAGGCTCGAGAGCTCGTGTTCGGCGCGTTCGCGGCGAGCGCGGAGCGTCACGGAATGCGGCTAGTGCACTTCTCGATTCAGACCAATCACCTGCACTTGCTCGTCGAGGCGCGCGACACGCATTCTCTTTCTCGCGGGATGCAGGGACTCTGCGTGCGGCTCGCGCGCCGACTCAATCGCTTGTGGAACCGCGCAGGCCGCGTGTTCGCGGACCGCTTCCACTCGCGCATCCTGCGCACGCCGCGCGAGGTGCGTTACGCGCTCGGGTACGTGCTCAACAATGCGCGCAAGCACGGACTGCACGTCGGCGGAATCGACCCTTGCTCCTCGGGCGCGGCGTTCGACGGCTGGAGGGAGCGACACGGCGCATCCAGGCCGTCGGAGTTCGCACTTCCGCCACCGACGCGGCGCGCGCGATCCTGGCTGTTGACCGTGGGGTGGAGGCGTCACGGGCTCATCGGCACGTCCGAGGTACCCGGAGCGCACGCCAGCTCGAAGCGGGCGAGCTGATGCGCCGCCCCGCCGCACACACGCTCCGGCCAGTTGACGTCACGGTGCGGAGCTCCGAACTGCGCGCGCGCGAGGAGGAGAAGCACCGGCCACGCTCGCGCGACGCGCC
>JBGATX010000095.1:0-21122 GCA_044228975.1 Planctomycetota bacterium
CCACCGGACCGTGCGCGGAGTGACGGTCGACGAGCGCTTGTCCGTTGCCGGCGCGCGTCGAATCGGCGGGCGCGCCACCGCTCGCGAGTGACGCGGGCACGCCGAGCAGTGCACCGGTCGCGAGGAACCCGGTGCGTCCGGTGTGACACGCTTCGCACACCACGCGCGTCTCGTGCATGCGGCTGGGACGATCGGGGACGCCGACCGCGCCCGTGCCGGCGTAGAGCTCGAGCGCGGCGTCGTGCGGACTCGTGTGGCACGCGCCGCAGCTGTCCTTCGACGGCGTGCCGGCCTTCTTGAGCGGCAGGAGACCGTGCTGGATCTCCTCGTGGCATTCGAAGCACTCGACCTTGTGCTCGCTGACGTGCTTCTCGTGCAGGAACGCGGTCTCGCCGATGCGCTCGACGTGTCCGATCTCGCCGTGGCACTGATGGCAGCGTTCCTTGCGCACGATCGCCTCGCCCTGGATCACCGGGTTGTGGCACTCCTGGCAGCTCACGCCGCGCTCGACGTAGTCCGCGTGCACGAACGCGCGGCCGCCGACGTCGACGGGTTCCTTGGGCGGACCGTGGCAGAGCAGGCAATCGCTCGTCTTCGCCGGCCGCACGCCGTCGGCGTCGGGCTTGAAGTGGCAGGTGAAGCACACGCCGGGCGTGACGGAGATGTGCTGGCTCTGATCGTTCTGCGAATGGCACGTGACGCAGCGCAGGCGCCGTCCGCGCTGGCTCTCGAGCAGGTGCTGGCGGTGATCGAAGTTCACGCGACCGAACTGCACCTTGCCTTCGAGCAGGCGCACGGAGTGGCAACCCGAGCGCATGCAGCTCTGATCGCTGACTTCCGCCCACGGTTTCGTGCCGGCGGTGCGCGTGACGTACTTCGCCAGCTGCGAGAGCGCCTTGAACTTGCCTTCGCCCGTCTCCAGTGCGCCGGGCTCGTAGTGGCACTCGATGCAGGCCACGTTCTTGTGCGGCGAGCGCTGCCAGGAAGCGTAGTACGGCTCCATCAAATGGCAGCTGTTGCAGAACTGCGGCTGCGCCGTGTGGTGCACCGCGCCGTACATGACGAGCGCGAGAGCGCCGCCGGCGAAGAGCGACAGGATCAACGCCGTGCCGAGCAGGCGCACGATGCGCTCGCGCCAACGTCCGATGGCGAAACGGCGCTTCACGTCGAGCCTCGCCGTCCTTCGTCCGCCGGAGCCGCGTCAGCGCGACTGTTCTTCGGCGCCGCGTCAGCGCGACTGTCCTTCGGCGCCGCGGGAGCACGGCGCTCCTTCCACACGCCGCCGATGGCGCGGCCGTACATCCACAGCACGAAGGCGAAGATCAGCGCCAGCGCGCCAAACACGCCGGTGAAGATCTTGCGGTCGCGGAAGATGCGGCCCTTCGTCGCCAGGCTCTCGCGCGTCTGCAGCACCATCGCCTGGCCGCGGTTCAGGATGTCCGCCTGCGCCGCGGAGGACGCCTGGTGCGTCGAGGCGCGCGCGCGCACGAGCAGTCCGCGCGCGTCGTCGAGGTAGCCCTTCTCCGCGCCGAGGAACAGTCCGCGCGCGCCGGCGTGGCGCAGCTCTTCCTCGGTCGCGCGGATCTCGGCGTCGAGGCCGGTGACGCCGTCGTGCAGCTCGCGCGCGATCTTGCGCGCCGGATCCTGCTCGTCGACGTGGCACGCGCCGCAGTGACGATCGTCGTCGCCGAGGAACATCGATGGCGACGGCGGCGAGACCTCGTGGCTGCCGTGACACGAATCGCACTGCACGGACTTGCCGTGGCGCGCCGCGGCGGCGTGCGGGCTCCGGTCGTAGTGGCCCTGCACGACGGAATGGCACTGGCCGCAGACCTGTTCGATGTCGGAGACGCGCGGCGGCGCGGCGCCGTGCGCGCCGTGGCAGGTGGCGCAGGCCGGCGCCGAGGGATGCGACTCGTCCAGCAAGGCGCGACCGTGGACCGACGCGCGGTACTTCTCGACGACGGTCGCGTCGAGTCCGAACGGAGCCATGCGCTGCGCATCGGAGTGGCAGCGCCCGCAGGTCTCGACCTGTCGGAACGGATGCACCGGCGAGCGCGTGTCGTGCGCCGCGAGCACATCGTGCACGCCGTGGCAGCTCGTGCAGGTCGCGACCTTCGCGTCGGGCTCCTTCGCCAGGCGTTCGCCGTGCGCGCTCGTCCAGTAGAGCGAGAGCTGGTCCGTGCGCAGGCCGTAGAGGCGCATGCGTTGCACGTCGGCGTGGCAGCCGCCGCAGGATTCGAGCGCTTCGCGCGGCGTGGAGAGCTTCTTCAGCTGCGCGCCGTGCGCGTCCTCGACCTCGAGCGCGGCCGGATTGCCGCCGTGGCAGCTCGTGCAGGTGATCTGCGCCTTGGCGTGGATGCTGAGCTCGAGCTGCGCGCGCTGCTTGCCGTGGCACACGGTGCACTGCTCGACCGCCGCCGGTTCCCGCTGCGGTGCCGGTTGCGGCGCGAGAGCGCTTGCATCGCGCGAAGGCGCGCTTGCATCGGACGAAGGCGCGCTTGCATCGGACGAAGGCGCGCTCGCGTCGGCCGAATGCGCGCCCGCGAGAGCGGCGAGCAGCAGGACCAGGCGGACGCGGAGCTTCATCGCGCGCTCCCCCCGAACGTCAACGCGAGCCAGCCGAGCGCGAACAGTGCCGCGGCGACCAGCGGCCAGCGGCTGCGCTCGCCCGTGCGCGAGCGATCGAGCCACGGCAAGAGGAACACCGCGAGCAGCAGCGCATAGAGACACAGCCATCCGAGCCACGCCGCGGATGCGGGGAAGAGCGCCACGAACGCGATCGGCGCGCGCACGAACCACGGGTAGACGAGATCGTCGGGTGCGTGGCGCGGATCGATCTCGTCACCGAGACCCGGCGGCAGATGTCCGGCGAGCAGCACGAGCGCGCCGAGCACGAGCATGCTCGCCGCGGAGAGATGCAGCACGTAGTACGGATAGAAGCGGCGGCCTTGCGCGCGCACACGCGGACCCGAGGTCGGCACGACGGCCTCGACCTGTTCGAGCTTGAGCAGCTTGCGCGCGCGCCGCGTGGAGCCGCTGAGCAAGTGCACGAGCGGCTTGCCGCCTCCGTGGACGACGCGGGCGGTCATGCCGCGGCGTTCGACGAGCGCCAGCACCTCGTCGATCTCCGCCTGGCTCGTGCCGGGACGCAGGACGACGATCACGCGGCACCTCCCGCACCGTGCTCGACGGCCAGGCGCTGGCGCAAGGAGCGCGCGAGGAACCACGCCTCGCCGACGACGACCAGCGACAGGATCCACGGCAGGATCAGGCTGTGCAGCGTGAACACGCGGCTGAGCGTCGTCGCGTTGACCTCGGCACCGCCGCGCAGCACGTGCGCGAGCCACGCGCCGATCAAGGGCGCGGATTCGACCTGCTGCAGCGCACGCGTGATGCGCCAGAACGCGCGATCGTCCCAGACGAGCAGCTCTCCGCTGTAGGCGAGCAGCAGCGCGAGTCCGAGCACGAGCAGTCCGAGGTACCACCCCGACGAAGAGCGTCCGCGGTACGCGCCGCTCACGAGCAGCCAGCCGATCTGGAGCGCGCACAAGGGCAGGAGCGCGTTCGCGGTCCAGTGGTGCAGTCCGCGCACGAGCCAGCCCCAGTCGACGTCGCGCATGATGAGCTGCACGCTCTCCGCGACGGTCGCCGGCGAAGGCTGGTAGAAGAGCGCGAGCAGGATTCCGGTCGCAACCTGCAGCAGGAAGAGCAGCAGCACTCCCAGGCCGAGCATGAGCTCCGTGCGCTGCTCGCGCGGCACGGGGCTGCGCAGGACCTGCCACACCGCGGTGAACATGCCGTGCTCGCGCGCGGTCGTCGTCGCCACTGGAGGGGCTTCAACCTGCATGGGCCTCATCCTTCACGGCGCACGAAGAGCTCGTCGCCGACGCGCTCGACCGGGAAGGTCGCGAGCGGGATCGAAGGGGGACCCTGGACCACGTTGCCGTAGACGTCGAACGCGCCGCCGTGGCACGGACAGACGAGCTGGCGCCGCTCCTCGTTCCAATCGAGGTGGCAGATGTTCATGTGCGTGCAGATCGCGCTGAGCGCGAACCAGCGGTCGTGCTCCATGCGCACGAGGATCACGGGGCGGCCGAGCAGCACGACCTTCTTCGCCGAGCGCTCCTTGACCTCGTCGTGATCGGCGACGCGCACGAGGTTGCGGTCGCGCACCGCGCCCTTGGGCGGCATGAGGAAGCCCGCGATGGGCAGGCCCGCCGCGATCGCCGTCAACGATCCCAGTCCGCCGGCGAGACCGGCGAGCATGCGCCGTCGTGCGCGCATGTAGCGGTACTCGCGCGCGGAGAGGATCGGCAGCACGTCGACTTCGGCGTGCGCTCGGAAGGCGTCCTCGAGCGCCTGCGGGTCGCCCGACCCTTCGAGCGCGACGAGCGTCTGCTCGCTGCCGCGCGAGACCGTGCAACGCCAGCCGAGCTCTCCGCACTTGCGGACGACGTCGTCGAGCAGCGGCGCCGGACAGTCGTGCGACAGGATCAGGATCATCGGGGGGGACTTGGAATCAGCCTGGAAAACGCGGCCGGATCGCAGGTGCCGAGGAGCTCGGCGTCCGCGTCGCGCGTGAGCGCGCAGCGGCGGGGCGCTCGAGCGCGAGAGGCGCGCCGCACGCGCCTCCCGCACCGTCGAGCAGCTCGGCTACTTCTTCGGCAGCTTCGCGCAGTCGCCCTTCTTGCACGCGCAGTCGTCGTCGCACGGGCAGGCGGTCAGCGGCTTCTCGAGCTTGTGCCCGCTGCGCGGATCGAAGTGCGCGATCTTCTCGAGGCGCTCGTGGAAGCAGAACGGCTTGAACGAGGGCGATTCGGCGTTGTGGCAGACCTTGCAGTCCTTGGGCTCGACCTTGACCTTGATCTCGCCTTCGGGGACGACCTGGCGCTTGGTCGTGTCGGGGTTGTCGCCTGCGGCCGCGGCGGCGGCGAAGCGCGCCTTCATGTGCTGCTCGCCCGGACCATGGCAGGCTTCGCATTGCACGCCGTGGAGCTGCTCGGGCTTGGCCTTGAGCATGTCGGCGGCGACGCCGAACGCCGTGACGTGGCACTTGAAGCACGCGTCCGCCTTCTGCGGATCCTCGATGTTCTTGGCCTTGGCGAGAGTCTTGGCGGCATCCGTGGCGAGCGTCTCGAAGGCCTTGGCGTGCTTCGTCGCGAGCCACTGGCCGTGCTGGTTGCCGGACACCTCGGAGGCGTGGCAGCTCTTGCACTTGTCGGCGCCGATGTACTTGTTCCCGGCAGCCGGCTTGGCCGGCTCCAACGGACCGCTCGCCAGCGCCAGGCCGACGCAAGCGACGATCGCCGTCGCGGCTGCCAGCAACCTGAACCCATTCGTTCGTCGGACGCTCACGGATCGCATCGTTTGTCTCCTGCAGGCTCTGTTCGTAGGGCCGGACTTGCGGGGCGAGGGCGAAGAGCCACGTGACCCCCTCGGTTGCCCGGAGTGAGTAGCATCGCTGAAAGCCAGCGTGCGACCTGCTGGGCACAAGTGCGCAGTTGAGGGCGGCGCTTTGCGGCCCGGTCGCACGTTTCGCGGCGAGCGCGAGCTCCGCGCGGGTCGCGGCGCGACCTCCGAGCTCGTGCACTCGTGCTGGCGAGCGTTTGGCGTTCGAGGCCGTGTCCGCGGCGACTCTCGTCGAGCGCGAGAGTCGAAACACGCTGTCTTTCGTGCTCGAGAGCGCGGGTTCGCCGTCGATCCGCGGTGAGCGCACGCTCGCGCGCCGTCGCGAGCGGCGCGCGCCCGCGACGCCAGAACGCTCATCACGCGCTTGACGACGCCGCGCCCTTCGCAGAAGGTCGGGGCGAGTTGGGCCACTGGGCGTAGCTCGGCCTACGCGCGTGCTGAGTAGGCTGCGAGCACTGAGAAGGAGGCGTCGAAATCCGATGCTGCACACGAACCGAGTCCGCGTCCGATCGCTCGCTCCGATCGGCACCCTGTTGGCCCTGGGCGCATTCACCGCCTGCGGGTCGTCCAATTCCCGCGACGCGTTCGCCAAGGAACGCATCTACGAGCCGATCGGCAACCCCACGCGCTGGAACGCGAGCGTGGAGGAGCGCTTCCGGCTCGATCGCTCCGAATTCAAGGCCGCGCGTGCGAGCGGACCCGCGAGCCTGCACTGGACGACGCCGGCCGGCTGGAGCGAGCTCCCTGCGACCGCGATGCGCGTCGCGAACTTCCGCGTGGCCGGCGACGAGAATGCCGAGTGCTACCTGACCACGCTCGCCGGATCCGGCGGCGGCCTCGACGCCAACGTGAACCGCTGGCGCAAGCAGATGGCGCAGTCGTCGCTCTCCCCGGAGGAGATCGCCGCGCTGCCGCGCATGGACTGGTTCGGCAAGCCGAGCGTCCTGATCGAGATCGACGGCACGTGGAGCGGGATGTCGGGCGACAAGAACGGCTCGGACTTCCGCATGCTCGGCCTGCTGCAGGTCGACGACTCGGGCTCGAAGTTCCTGAAGCTCGTCGGTCCGCGCGAGCGCGTGGTGCAGGAGACGGAGCGCTTCAAGGAGCTCGCGGCCTCCTTCCATGCGGATGGCGGCGACGGCCACGAGGCTCCGCACGCCGCGGCCGACCCCCACGGCCCCTCCGACATCGGCCCGCCCGACGACGGAATGCACGGCTTGCAAGGCATGCCCGCCGACGCGACGCACTCCGGGCTCGCGAGCGCACAGGCCGCGAGCGGCGCGACGACCGCGAGCGCGGGCTCCTCGGCCTTCACCTGGACGGCCCCGGCCGGTTGGGTGCAAGGGCCCGAGAAGGCCATGCGCGAGGTGACGTTCCTCGCCGGCGCGAAGAGCGAGGTCGAGTGCTACGTCACCGCGCTCACCGGCGATGGCGGCGGACTCGCCGCGAACCTGAACCGCTGGCGGCAGCAGCTGGGACGCGAGCCGCTCACCGACGCGGAGATCGCGGCGCTCCCGAGCGTCCCGATGCTCGGCACGCATGCCGCGCTGGTCGAGATCCAGCGCGCGGACGGCGAGAGCAACGCTTCGCCCAGTGCGCTGATCGGGGCGGTGTGCCTGCAACCGGAGCGCTCGGTCTTCGTCAAGCTGCTCGGTCCGACCGCCGCGGTCGAGGGCCAGCGGGACGCCTTCGTCGAGTTCTGCAAGTCCATCCGCGGAGCGAGGTGAGAGCCATGAACACGATCCTCGCCGCCGGCTGGAAGTTCTTCTCGTCGCTGTACCTGAGCGTCGCGCTCTTGATCCTGCTCGCGCTGCTCACCTGGCTCGGCACGCTCGAGCAGGTGCACACGGGCCTGTACGAGGTGCAGCGCAAGTACTTCGATTCGCTCTTCCTCGTGCACCAGGCCGGCAGCGTGCCGATCCCGCTGCCCGGCGCGCGCCTCGTGATGGCCGTGCTGTTCGTCAACCTGCTCGTGGGCGGCATCGTCAAGCTGCGCCGCGGCTGGGCGACCGCCGGCGTGCTCATCACGCACGTGGGCATCGTGTTCCTGCTCGTCGCCGGCATGGTCAAGGCCGGCTACTCGCAGGAAGGCCACGTGACGCTCTACGAGGGCGAGCGCGCGAACACCTACGAGAGCTACCTGCGCTGGGAGGTCGCGGTCTTCGAGGATCTCGGCCAGGGCCGCGTGCGCGAGTTCACCGCGCCCGAGGAAGCGTTCGAGGGCGCGACGAGCGCGACGCCCGCGAGCTTCGCGCCCGCCTCGCTGCCGTTCACGATCGAGCTGCGGCACTTCCAGAAGAACTGCCGCGTGCTCCCCAAGGGTCCGATGTTCGAGGCGCCGCTGCCGGTGCTCGACAACGTGTTCCTGCAACCGCAACCGGTCAGCGCGCAGGCGGAGCAGAACATCGCCGGCCTGTACGCGACGGTGATCGAGACGAACGGCGGCGCGCGCCACGAAGGCCTGCTGTGGGGCAGCGAGGCGCAGCCGTGGACCGTCGAAATCGCCGGGAAACGCTGGGGTTTCGAGCTGCGGCGCGAGCGCTACCCGATGCCGTTCACGCTGGGGTTGAAGGACTTCATCAAGGAGGACCATCCGCGCATCGACATGCCCAAGGCGTTCTCGAGCGACGTGGTCGTCGCCGAAGGCGCGTCGGAGCGTCCGCTGCGCATCTCGATGAACGAGCCGCTGCGCTCCGCCGGCCTCGTCGTCTACCAGTCGTCGTGGGGGCCGGCCGACGCGCCTCCGGGCACGCCGCTCTTCTCGACGCTGGCCGTCGTTTCGAACCCGGCCGACCAGTTCCCGCTCTACGCGTGCATCGTGATCGCGCTCGGTCTCTCGCTCCACTTCTCGCGCAAGCTCGTGCGCCACATCCGCCTGGAGGCTCGCAAGTCATGAAGCTCCAACTGCGATTCCTGCTAGCGGTCCTCGTCTCCTGGTGCGCGCTCCTCCTGCCCGCGCACGCGCAACACGCGCCGCCGACGGCAGCGGGGGCGAGCGACGCGGACTTCGTGCGCGCGCTCCTGCGCTTGAACGGCAAGCGCGGCGTGACGACGCCGCAGGGTGAGAAGCTCGGGCCCGTCGAGTGGATGCTCGACGTGCTCTTCCATCCCAAGCAGGCCGAGGACTACGAGGCGTTCCTCGTGCAGGACGCGGAGGTCGTGCAGGCCATCGGGTTGAACCTCGAAGGCAAGAAGAAGCGTGACCGCTACTCGTTCCGCGAGCTGCGACCCGGCATCTCGCGCCTGTTCGAGCTCGCGAATCAGTACCAGGCGATCGAGGAGAAGAATCGCAGCACGGTCCAGCAGCAGGTCTTCCTGCTCGCGATGAACGTCAACGAGTTCATGCAGGTGCTCACGCACCTCGACCTCGCACGCACGAGCATTCCGATCGGCGCGGGCGCGGGTCTCGCGTCGATCTTCGGCGGCGCGGAGGAAGTGAGCTTCTCCCAGGTGCTCGACCGCGTGCCGCAGCTGCGAGATCTGCAGTTGAAGCTCGCGCGCGATGGTCAGGGCGCGGCGGAGCAGAAGGCGGTCGGCGAGGTGCTCCACACCGCGGCGGACCTGACGAGCGGCACCGAGTCGCTCGCGCTCCTGCCCGCGACCGGCGCTCCGCAGGCCGATGCGGCTTGGCGCACGCCCGCGGACCTGATGACGGTCGCGCTGCGCGACGGCGTCGTCGATCCCGAGCACGTCAAGATGCTCGCCGCGCTCGAGGGCATGGCGCGCTCGCGCGCCGATTTCGGGGCCTTCGAGCGCGAGCTCGGCCGTTTCCACGGACTCGTCGTCCCGCTCGCGCGCCAGCGCGGCGAGTACGACAAGGTCGGGCTCGAGGTCACGTACCACAAGCTCGGCCTCCTCTCGAAGGCGCAGGTGATGTTCGTGATGGCCTTCGTGCTCGCCGCGATCCTGTGGCTCAAGCCGAAGAGCCGCGTGCTCTACGGTCTGACGTCGCTCAGCGTGGCGCTGCCGACGATCCTGCTCACGATCGCCATCGTCATGCGCTGCATGATCCGCGGACGGCCGCCGGTGAGCACGCTGTACGAGACGCTGCTCTTCGTCACCGCGGTGGGCTCGGTCACGGCGCTCATCGCCGAGCTGATCACGCGCCAGAGAGTGGCGCTCTCCGCCGCGGCGCTGCTCGGCATGATCGGGCTCTTCGTCGCCAACGGCTACGAGATGCTCGACAAGCGCGACACGATGCCGACGCTCGTCGCCGTGCTCGACACGAACTTCTGGCTCGCCACGCACGTCACCGCGATCACCGTCGGCTACTCGGCGGGCATGCTCGCGGCGCTGCTGGCGAGCCTGTACCTGATCACCAAGGTCCTCGGCGTGAAACGCGCCGAGCCGGCCTTCCATCACGGGCTCGCGCGCATGGTGTACGGCGTCCTGTGCTTCGGTCTGATCTTCTCGACCGTCGGCACGATCCTCGGCGGCATCTGGGCCAACGAGAGCTGGGGACGCTTCTGGGGCTGGGATCCCAAGGAGAACGGCGCGCTGCTGATCGTCCTCTCGCAGCTCGTGATCCTGCACTCGCGCATGGGCGGACTCCTGCGCGAGCACGGCCTGTGCATGGCCGTCGCGTTCGGCGGGACCGTGATCGCGTTCTCGTGGTTTGGCGTGAACCTGCTCGGTGTCGGGCTGCACAGCTACGGCTTCACGAGCGGCATCCACACCGCGCTGTGGACGTACTACTTCGTCCAGTGGGGCATCGTCGGCCTCGGCGGATTGCACTGGTACCTCGAGCGCGTGCGCGCGAGCGCGCGTCGCGACGCGCTCGGCAGTGGCGCGCCGGGCCTGCGCACGGCCCAGGAGCCGTCGTGAGCCCATCCGCCCGCCGCGGACCCGTGATGAAGCGCACGAGGAGCCGAACATGAAACGCATCCGCTGCATCGCGCTCGGACTGCTCGCGCTGTGCGTGAGCGCGTGCGCGACGAGCCGGATCGAGCCCGCGGTGTACATGCACCCCAACGCGGACCTGTCGCTCTACACGCGCGTCGCGGTGCTGCCGCTGGAGAACCTGACCACGGAACGCTTCGCGGCGGACCGCGTGCGCGAGCTGCTCGTCGTCGAGCTCAGCGCGCGCGCCCTGTTCGAGGTGGTCGAGAGCGGCGAGGTCAACCGCGTGCTGCGCACGAAGAACCTGCTCGGCGCGTCCGAGATCGGGCCGGAGGTGATCCAGCAACTGGGCGCGGAGCTCAAGGTGCAGGCCCTGCTCACCGGCAGCGTGATCGAATTCCGCGAGCAGCGCACGGGCACGCTGAACACGCCCGACATCGCGCTCTCGCTCAAGCTGCTCGACGTCGAGACCGGCCTCGTGATCTGGTCGGCGACGGACGCGCACACGGGGCTGGGCGTGTGGACGCGGCTCTTCGGCGTGGGCGAAGAGGATCAGACCACCGCGGCGCGCAAGCTCATCCGCGATCTCCTGCTCACGCTGAGCTGACGGCCATGTGCCTTCCACTCCTCCTGCTCGGACTGGGTTGCTGGGGGCGTGCGCCGCTGGTCCCGCCCGCCGGCCCGCCCGCGCGCGCGAGCCAGAGCCCGACCGCGTCGGATGCGCGGCCGCTCTACGCCGCGCTGCCGATGCGCAACTTGAGCGCCGATGCGCGCGGCGCGCGCGAGCTCGAGCAACGCCTGCGCGACGGCTGGAGCGAGCGCGGGGCCTCGTTCGTCGCCGCCGAGGACCTCGAGCGCGTGCTGCGGACTCGGCGCGTGCGCTACACCGATTCGCTCGCTCTCGCCGACGCTCGCGCCGTGCGCGAGGCGACCGGAGCCGCGTTCGCGATCACGGGCACGGTGTTCGATTTCCAGCGCGGCCCGCAGCCGCGCGTGGCGTTGTGCGTGCGCGTCCTCGACCTCGAGAGCGGCGCGCGCGTGCGCTCGGCGCTCGTTTCGCTGCGCGGCGAGGACTTCCGGGGTCTGCTCGGGCTGGGAGCGATCGAGGACGAGGGCGAGCTCGTCGAGCGCGCGCTCTCGCGCGTGTTCGAGGCTGTCGACGCGCAAGCCGCGTCGCACGAGCTCCCGCACGCCGCCGGTGACGACGGCGCGCCGCGCGAGCGCATCGCCGTGCTGCCCTTCGTCAACCGCTCGAGCCGCACCGAGGCCGGCTCGACCTTCGCCGAGATCCTGGCGCACGAGTGGTTCGCCACCGCGGGCGTGCAGGTCCTCGAGGCTTCGGAACTGCGCGGCGCTCTCGTGCGCGCGCGCATCCGCACGCTGCAGGAGATGGACGCGCAGACGCTGGCGGCGATCGGTGGCCTGCTCGGCGTGCGACGTTTCGCGCTGGGCAGCGTCGAGCGTTTCGGCGAGGAGACGCTCGTACGCGATCAGCGCTACCCCGAGGTCGAAGTCAGCGTGCGCCTGGTCGACGCGCTCACCGGCCTCGTGATCGAGAGCCGCAACCTGCGGCTGCGCGGCGACGACGGCGAGACCCTGCTGCGCCTGGGTGTCGAGCGGGATCCGCTGGCGCTCGCGCGCGACGCGGCGCGCCAGCTCGTGTCCGCACTGAAAGGTGGATCATGAATCGCACTGCGAGCTTCGCTCCGCTTCTCGTCCTGATGTGGCTCGCGTCGCCGTGCCCCGCGCAGTCGACGGCCGAGGCCCCGACGCCCGCGGCCGCGCAGGTGTCCGGCCCGCCGGCCGCCGAGTCGATGGACGCGGCCGCGCGCATCGAGCTCGTCGAGGTCGACGGACGCACGTTGACGCTCGCCGACGCGCTCGACGCGTTCCTCTCCAGCCACACCGGCCACGGCGTGCTCGTGCGCGGCGAGCCGGCGCTGCGCGAGCTCGTCGGACGCCTGATCGAGCGCGAGCTCTTCCTGACCGAGGCGCGCACGCTCGGGCTCTTCGAGGACGCGCAACTGAAGAGCGAGGTCGACGAGTTCCTGCGCGGCGAGGTCGTGCAGCAGTTCTGGCAGCGCGAGCTCAAGCAGCGCCTGCAGGTCGGCGAGGACGAGGTCGAGGCGTTCTACGCCAAGACCGACGTCGCGCTGAAGCTGACGCTGATCGAGACGCGCGAGCGCGCGACCTGCGAGGCGCTGCGCGCGCGCGTCGCGGCCGGCGAGGACATGGGCGGGCTCGCGGCGCGCGAATCGACGCACGCCTCGCGTTCGCTCGGCGGATTGCTGCCCTACGTGCGCCGCGGAGAGCTCGAATCGGGCCTGGAGAAGGAGGCCTTCGCGCTCGAGGCGCCGTCGGCGCTCACGCCGGTCGTGGCGACCCAGAACGGCTTCGCGTTCGCGCGGCTGGAGGAGCGCTCGGTCAACCCGACGCGACTGCCGCGCGAGGTCGCGCTGCCGCAGATCCGCAAGATCCTGCGCGACCGCCTCGAGGACAAGCTGCGCGCCGAGATCGAAGCGCGGCTCGAGAAGCAAGGCGAGATCACGCTCGACGAGGCGTTGCTGCGGCCGGAGACGCTGCTCGACAAGGGCGATCCGCAGGCGGTCGTCGCGCGCTCGCGCGGCCGCGCGCTGCACCTGGGCGAGCTGCGCGACGCGCTGAACCTCGAGAGCCTGCGCCAGCAGGAGGCCGACACCGTCCAGAGCGCGGCGCGCCTCGTCGCTCGCGACTGGGCCATGCGCCAGGTCATCTGGGACGAATCGGAGTCGAACGGTCTGCGCGCCGATCCCGAGATCGTCGCGCGCGTCGATCGCCAGCGGCGCGAGGGAGCGCTGGGCCTCCTGTGCCAGCGCTACGTCTACGCCGGCATCGAACCGTCGGAGGACGACCTGCGCGCCTACTACGAGCGCAACAAGGAGAGCGCGTTCACGCGTCCGCCCGAGCGCCGCCTGGCGTACATCGTCGTGGCGACCGCGGACGAGGGGCGCAAGCTGCTCGAGCGCTGCAAGGCGGGCGAGAGCTTCGAGACGCTCGCCAAGCAGGCGTCGATCGATCGCACGAGCGCGGTGCACGGCGGTCGCATCGGCTGGATCAAGAAGGGCGACATCCTGCCCGAGGTCGAAGCGCGCGCGTTCTCGCTCGCGAAGGACGCCATCGA
Source organism: Planctomycetota bacterium (assembly GCA_044228975.1). Lineage (GTDB taxonomy): Bacteria > Planctomycetota > UBA1135 > UBA1135 > JADJNY01. The sequence continues at coordinate 13,412 of JBGATX010000095.1, forward strand.
CGGCCCGATCGAGACCTCCGCCGGCTGGTTCCTGCTGCACGTGATCGACACGAAGGACGCGGAGGTCGTGCCCTTCGCCGGCGCGCGCGTGGCCGTCGAGAAGCGCTTGACGCTGGAGCGCCAGAAGGAAGCGCGCACGAAGTGGTCGGAGCGCCTGAAGGAGCGCGCCAGCGTGCGCGTCGACGAGGAAGGCATGCGCGCCGCGGTCGAGTGGCTCGCGCGCCAGCCCGCTCCGCAGCCGAAGCCCGTCGATCCCAACTCGAAGCACGCGCCGCCGGGCGCGGCTCCCGCTCCAGCCGGATCGCCCGCGTCCACCGACTCGCCGCACGCGGAGAAGAAAGGCTGAACGTGAGCGTCGCCGTGCACGAGCTTCGACATCGCGGGGCGCGACGGGTCGGCGCGCTGCTCGCGCGCGCGCTCGTCGTGCTGCTCTCGCTCGTGCACGCGCAGGCCGCGAGCCGGTTCGATCCGCCGGAGGAGACCCGCTCGCCGCGCGCGCTGCTCGCGGCGGTCGCCGCGGCCGGCGCGAGCCGTGCGAACGAGGCGCAGGCGCAGCTCGAGCTCCTCGCGACGCAGCGCCCGAGCGGCGAACGTCCGAAAGCGGGCCAGAAACCGCCCGGAAAGCCGGGCGCGAAGAAGACCTGCGCCGACTGCCACCAGGAGTTCCTGAAGAAGCTCGAGGGCGCGAAGCCGCACTTCGACGGCCTCGTGCAGCGTTGCGAGGATTGCCACGATCGGCACGGGCTCGTCGGCGTGCTCAAGCTGAAGCAACCCGAGCCCGCGTTGTGCATCGGCTGTCACAAGGACGCCGCTGCATTCGCCGCGCCGGAGAACGCGCATCCGCCGGGCGCGGAGCAGAAGTGCAGCGCGTGCCACGATCCGCACGCCTCGCGCCAGCCGAAGTTGATGGCCGCGCAGGGCTCCGAGCTGTGCTTCCGCTGCCACGAACGCGGCGCCTACGAGAAGGGCAACGTGCACAAGCCCGTCGCCGCCGGTTGCCTGGCGTGCCACACGGCGCACGGCGGCGCGAGCTCGCCCGCAGCGCAGGATCCCAAGGCGCCCGCGAACGCGCACCGGACTGACGCCCGCCGCGCCGGAGCTGTGCGCGCGTTGCCACGACGCGCGCAAGAGCGGTTTCGCCGAGAAACACGACGGTTTCGACGTCACGCGCTCGAACTGCAACTCCTGCCACTCGCCGCACGCGTCGGCGCGCAAGGGGCTCGTGAAGCCGGTCGTGCACCAGCCCGTCGCGGAGCACGGCTGCAGCTCGTGCCACCTCGAGCCCGACGAGATGTCCCCCGAGCAGCGCGCGCTCGCGCAGCCGCCGTTGCGCGCGCCGGCCGAGAAACTCTGCCGGTTGTGCCACGCCGATCGCATGCAGGATTTCGCCGGCCGGCCGGGAGCCCATCCGCCGGTCAAGGAGGGCAAGTGTCTCGCGTGCCACGCCGCGCACGCGTCGGAGCACAAGGGGCTGCTCGTCGCCGACGCGCAGGAGGGGTGCGCGAGCTGTCACGACCTGCGCGCGAAGCTCGAGCCGCTCGCGCTGCCCAACCGCGTCCCGCATCCGCCGGTGATGAACGGCAAGTGCCTCGATTGCCACGATCCGCACGGCGGCGCCGACGCAACGATGCTCAAGGCGCCGCAGAGCGAGCTGTGCGTGAGCTGCCACGCCGGCTTGAAGCAGAGCCAGGAGCTCGAGGTCCCGCACGCCGCGCTCGAGGTGTGCACGAGCTGTCACGCCGGTCACGGCTCCGCGCAGCCGGCGATGCTGCGCAACGTCGGCGCCGATCTGTGCCTGCGCTGCCACAAGGATCACGCGGAGCGCTACAAGAACGAGGCGTTGCACAAACCCGTCGCGCAGGGCCAGTGTCTCGTGTGTCACGTGCCGCACGGCTCCAACGCTCACGGTCTCTTGCGCAAGCCCGGCTCGGCGCTGTGTCTCGACTGCCACCCCAACGTCACGAAGACGACCGAGGGCGGCAGCTTGCACGCGCCGGCGCAGAAGGGCGAGTGCCTGGCGTGCCACGACGCGCACAGCTCGAGCCATCCGCGCTTGTTGAAGGACGACGAAGGCAAGCTGTGCGCGAGCTGTCACGGCATCACGCAGAAGTCGATCGAGGGCTTCGCGTTCCAGCACGCTCCGGCGCAAGCGGGCGCGTGCCTGGCGTGCCACTCGGCGCACGCGGCGCCGCGGCCGAAGCTGCTCGCGCACGCGCCGCGCGAGACGTGTCTGGGTTGCCACGGCAACCTCGACGCGGAATCCAAGCAGGTCGGCTTCGTCGCGCACAAGCCGTTCAAGGAAGGCGATTGCCTGGTCTGCCATCAACCGCACGGAGCGGCGTTGCGCGGTCTCGTCAAGGAAGCGGCGCCCGCGCTGTGCGTGCGTTGTCACGACCTGAAGGCGCCGGCGATGGTGAAGAAGCACCTCGACCAGCCGCTCGCGGAGACCGACTGCTCGACGTGCCACACGCCGCACGCCGCGCAGGGTCCTGGGCTCTTCTGGCCGTTCCGTCATCAACCCTTCGCCGAACAGCGCTGCCAGGAGTGTCATGAAGCGAGCAAGTAGGACGCGCCTCGCCGCCGTGCACGTCGCGCTTGCCGCGCTCGCCGCGACGCTGCTGCCGTGCGAGCGCGCACGCGCGTCGGACGCCGCGCTCGAGCCGCAGCGAGCGCGAAGCGCGCGCACGGACGACGCGACGACGCCCAGCGCGCGCGCCCTGCTCGCGACACTCGCGCCGGTGCTCGCGAACGCGCGCCACGCGTCCGCGGCTCCCGCATCGGATTCGCCGGCGGCGAGCACGCCCGCGCTCGAGCCCGACTGCCTGCACTGCCGTCCGAAGATCCAGGCCGCGATCCAGCAACCGGTGCCGCACAAGCCCGCCGTCGACGGCGAATGCACCGGCTGCCACTCGCCGCACGCGGCGCGCTTCGAGAAGCTGCTGATCGCGCGCGAGCGTCCCTTGTGCGCGACGTGTCACAAGGACCAGGTGAGCGGCTTCGTCAAGGGCAGCGTGCACACGCCGGTCAAGCAGGGGCAATGCACCGCATGCCACGAAGTGCACGGCTCCGCCAACGCCGGCCTGCTCAAGCGCGACGGCAACGAGCTCTGTCTCGGCTGCCACAAGGACCTCGCGCAGCGCCTCGCTTCGCCGTCCGTGCACGACCCGTTCGCCAAGGGGGCGTGCCTCGATTGCCACAAGGCGCACAACTCGCCCTTCGCCAACCAGCTCGCGGCGCCCGAGGGACGCTTGTGCCAGCTCTGCCACCCGGCCGAGGATCCCAAGTACGTCCAGGCGCACGGCGGCATCCCGATCCAGGGCTCGAAGTGCACGCAGTGCCACGATCCGCACGCGTCGGGGACGAAGAAGCTCCTGCGCAAGGTTGCGCACCAGCCCTTCGCCGACGGCAGCTGCGAGATGTGCCATCTCGTCGACAGCGCGACGCCGCGCGTCGTGCGCGCGACGGGCGGCACGCTGTGCGCGATGTGCCACAAGGACCAGCCGCGCAAGGACGACAGGGTCGTGCACAAGCCGGTCGCCGACCGCCAGTGCAACGCGTGCCACGTGCCGCACGCGAGCGACACGAAGGGGCTGCTCGCCGCGCCGGCGGGAGAGCTGTGCGCGAGCTGTCACGCGCCCTTGATCGAGCGCGCGCAGAAGTCGAAGTCGGCGCACCCGCTGCACACGGACAAGGTCGTGTGCACGTCGTGCCACGCGCCGCACTCGTCGAACGAGGACAAGCTGCTCGTCAACGGACCGATCCGCACGTGCATCACCTGCCACCAGACGGCGAGCCACGGACATCCGCTGGGCGAGGACCGCCTCGATCCGCGCACGGGCAAGCCGATCACCTGCGTCACGTGCCACGATCCGCACGGCAGCGCGTTCTCGTACACGCTGCGCGGCGACCAGACGCGCGGGCTGTGCATCGAGTGCCACAACGCCGACCACGAGAAGCCCAAGGATGGCAAGCGCAAGTAGAGGGATCGCCGCGCTCGCCGGAATGGCGTGCGCGCTCGCGCTCGCGCCGGCGCTCGGCGCGCAGACGCCGCCGTCCGCGCCGCGATCGCCCGCCAGCGCGGCCGGCCCGCGCGTGCCGCCGGTGTTCCCGTGGGAGATCGAGCCGCTCGACGCGATCTACGGCCACCTGAGCGAAGGCGCGTTCCAGGAGCCGACCGGCGTGTGCTTCGAGGCGCACGCGCGCGAGCTCTACGTCGCCGACTCGCGCAACGGACTGATCGGCATCTTCGACGACGGGCGCATCCCGCTGTTCGCCTTCGGCGGCGCATCGAAGCTCGTCGAGCCGCACACGGTGCTCGCGACCGAGGACGGCACGATCTACGTGCTCGACGCGCTGCAGAGCGAGCTGCACGTCTTCGACTACCGCGGCGAGACGCGCGCGCCCTTGCGTTTCCAGCGGCCGCCGCGCGCAGTGCAAGCGGCGCGAGCGGAGTCGAAGGGCGCGGCGAAGGCGCCGGCGAACAAGAAGCCCGTCGAAACGAAGCCTGCCTCGGCGCTGCTGCGCATCGGCGCGTTCGCGCGCGATGCGCAGGGTCGCTGGTACGTCGGCGATCTCGACGAAGGCCGCGTGCTCGTCTACGACCGCGAGCTCGCGTTCGTGCGCGAGCTCGAGCCCTCCGCGCGCGCGGGCGAGTTCCGCACGCTCGTGGACATCGCGCTCTCGCCCACGGGACTCGTCGCCGTCGCCGACATGCAGGGCGCGCCGGCGATCCACGTCTACGACGAGCAGGGCCGGCTGCTCGCGGCCTTTGGCGAGCGCGACATCGGGCTCAAGGACTTCACCGCGCCGATCGCGCTCGCGTTCGACGAGCAGGGCTTCCTGTACGCGCTCGATCTCCTGCGCCACGACGTCAAGGTGTTCAGCGCGAGCGGCGATTTCGTCTACCACTTCGGCGGCTGGTTCGCGCCCGAGACTCGCGGACACGCGCCCGGCGAATTGCTCTATCCCGCCGACATCGCAATCGATCCGCAGGGCACGATCTACATCGCCGAACGCTATGGACAGCGCGTTCAGGCCTTCACGCGCAAGCCCAAGCCCGCGCCCGCGCAGCGCGCTCCCGCGGCTGCGCAAGACGCAGCGCGCTAGAGCTCGCGACGCTGCCCGCCGGAGCGCTTTGCGCGTGCGACGAGGCTCTCGCTACGCCGAAGGGAGCAGTGCTCACGCTGGCGAGCGCACGGCATGCGCCCATCGTGCTGCGCACTGGCGCGCAGGCGTGCTCGCGCGGCCCTTTCGACTGCGACCTTCACCGGCGAGTGCTGCGCTCCAAGCCGTATCTGCCGCGGCGTGACGCAGCGATATCGTTCGAAGTGTCAGGCCGACTCAGTCCCCGTGAAGCTGCTTCCCACCCCAAACGTTCCGCGCTGGACCCTTTCCGCAGGGCGGATGCACGTGGTCGCGCGGCTCGGGATGGCGAGCGCCTGAGCCACCTCGACGGTCAACATCGGAGGTTCACAATGAAACGTTCTCTGCGGGTTCTGACTATCGCGGCTCCCCTGCTGCTGGCCACCGGCGCGTTCGCCGGCGACTACCACAAGAACGGGACGCTGCTCTGCTCCCAGTGCCACGTCATGCACTTCAGCCAGTCGCATGGCTACAACCCCAACGGCTCGGGGTTCTTCTTGCCGCCCCAGGGCGCCGCGCCGCACCACTTCCTGCTGCGCGACGAGGTCAACAATCTCTGCCTCGCCTGCCACGACAGCAGCGGCGTCGCACCCGACGTGCTCGGCTCCGCCAACCTCGGCAACGGACCGACGGACGTGCGCATGGCCGGCTACCTGAACCGTCTCGGGCTGCCGGGCGCGGATGGAATCGAAACCACCGGCCACACGCTCGATTCGACCGCCACCGCACCGGGCTCGAACCCGGCGTGGTCGGATCCCGACGGATTGAAGTGCACCGATTGCCACCATCAGCACGGCAGCGGCGGCTCCGGCCACCCGGCGGGCGGACAGCAGTATCGCAACCTGCTCGCGGCACCGGGCAACGGCACCCAGCGCTGGGTCACGTACAACTACGAAGCGGCGGGCACGAACAACCTCGCGCGCGACGTGTTCGAACGCCAGACGGCGGAGTACGACGAGGACGACGTCGACTGGAACGAACCTGACACGAGCAAGTCCGCGATCGCGAACTGGTGCGCGGGCTGCCACAGCAACTTCCACGGCGCGGTGGGTGGCCCCGAAATCGGCGGCGTGGCCTTCGGCGCGGGCTTCGAGGAGTTCGTGCGTCACCCCGCGGGTGGCGTGAACATCGGAGCGCTCGGCGGCGGTCACTCGAGCCTCAGCCAGTACAACCTCCACACGAACAAGGTGAAGGTCATGAGCGCGGCCGGCGTGTGGAACCCGGCGGGATCGGACGTCACTCCGACCTGCGTCAGCTGCCACAAGGCGCACGGCAACGGCAACGCCTTCGGTCTGATCTATCGCCAGGGCACCGGCACGAAGAACGAGAACGGTGACTCGGCGGGCAATCAGCTCGAAGACCTGTGCGGCCAGTGCCACGTCCAAGCGAACTTCTTCTTCCAGAACCCGTGAACCGGCGGCCTGGCCGGGATCGACCGGCCAGGAGCCCCTGACTTCGCGATCGGCCCCCCTCCTCCAGACCAGCTGATCCGAAGTCCTCCGAAGTCCGGCATCGGCCGGATGGCGAGGCGGCCCACATGGCCGCCTCGCTCCATTTAAGGAACTTGCATCGGGCTCAAGAGCCCGATTCGGCGCCGCCGATCCTCCGGGCGCATCCCTGGAGGCTCCATGTCTCGCCCCACGAGGCTCGCCGCGCCGCGCTCGACGTCCTTCCTCATCTACTGCGCTCTCTTCGCACCGCTCGCCCGCGCGGCGGCCGGCGACTACCACGAGGGCGCGACGCTCGACTGCGCCGAGTGCCACGTGCTGCATCCCAAGCCTCTCGCGTCGGCGCTGTCGCAGGCGAGGGAGCGTGTGGGGCCGCTGCTGAAGAAGGACGTCAACGATCTCTGCCTCTCGTGCCACGACGACTCGCCGCGAGCGGTCGACGTGCTCGGCGGCAACCTCGGCCGCCAACCGACCGACGTGCGTCAGGCGGGATACCTGAACCGGCTCGGAGTCAGCGGGCTCGAGCACACCGGTCACACGCTCGACTCGCTCGATGTCGCGCCGGGATCGAGTCCGCCCTGGAGCGCAGGCGACGAACGAATCGGCGCAGGCGACGAACGAATCGGCGCAAGCGACGCGCGATTCGGCGCAGGCGACGAACGAATCGGCGCAGGCGACGAACGAATCGGCGCAAGCGACGAAGCCAGCAGCGCGCGCGGCCTGAGCTGCATCCACTGCCACTCGCCGCACGGCAGCCGTCGGGGAACGCACGCCTACCGCAACCTGCGCGACGACCCGGGCAACCATCGCGCGGGCGAAGGGCTCGTGACGTACAACGCCGGCTCGCCCGGCACGAACGATCTCTCGCGCGACGTCTTCGAGCGCCAGACGCTGCGCTACGACGAGTCCGCGGTCGACTTCAACGAGCCGCGGCGCGACGACTCGGCGCTCGCGCGCTTCTGCGCCGGATGTCACGGCGAGTTCCACGGCCGTCCGGGCGATGCGGCGACGATCGGCGGCACGCTCGGTCCGTCCGGGCGCTACCGCGAGTTCGTGCGACATCCCGCGGCCGGCGTCGACCTCTCGCAGCGCGGCTCGGCCGAGGCGCAGGCGAGCGCGAC
>JBGATX010000096.1:0-20801 GCA_044228975.1 Planctomycetota bacterium
GGCGAAACGCACGATCGACACGCTCGAGCGGCGCATCGCCAAGCTCTCGCACGTCCTCGGGGTGACCGAGGAGGAGCTGACGCGCATCGCCGCGATGAAGAACATCGAGCTCGGCGTCGCGTCGATCTACCGCGGCGTGCAGGGCCTGGCCGAGGACGCTTCGAACAAGGAGCGCAAGAAGGAGATGATGAAGACCATCTTCCAGGCGAACTTCGAGCTCAAGAAGCGCCTGACGCCGCCTTCCTGAGTCGCGCACGCCGCTTCGGCCCCTCGACCTCGCCGATTTCAACGCGTCGCACCCGTGGACGAGAGCGCTGCGCCAGCGAACCCACCGCGGAGGTGGCAGTCGCCCGCCCACGGACGGTCCCATTGCGCGCGAGGCGCGCGGCGAAGTTCGCAAGGCGCGCGGAAGCGAGAGTCCCGGTGACAAAAGCGCCCCCAGCGGCGAACATGGAGTGCTCGGCGTCACTGGCGGACCTCGGCGGAACGGCACGACATGGAGACAGAGAAAACAGGCAAGAAGGACCACGGCGTCCTCTATCTGGGCATCGACCTCGGCACCTCGCGCACGTCGGTCGCGGCCTCGAACGGCATGCGCGAGACGGTGCTCTCGTACGTCGGCTATCCCAAGGACGTCGTGGCGAGGAAGCTCCTGCAGAAGGACGTGCTCTTCGGACAGGAGGCGATCGACAAGCGCCTCTCGCTCAACCTCTACCGCCCGCTCGAGCACGGCGTGATCCAGGGCGGCGGCGACGACGGCGCGGTGCTCAAGGCCGCGCAGGACCTGATCGCCGAGATCATCCGCCGCGCGCGACCGCGCTCCGACGAGCTCGTCTACGCCGTGATCGGCGCGCCGGCGCAGGCCTCGATCAAGAACAAGGCGGCGATCGTCAAGGCCGCTCGCCAGGTGGTCGACTCGGTGATGCTCTGTTCGGAGCCGTTCAGCGTCGCCTACGGCCTGGACATGCTCGACGACGTGCTCGTGATCGACATCGGCGCCGGCACGACGGATCTGTGCCGCATGCACGGCACGATGCCCGAGGACTCCGACCAGATCACGAACACGTACGCCGGCGACTTCGTCGACGAGGAGCTCTCCAAGGAGATCAAGAAGGTCGCGCCCAAGGCGCAGTTCTCCAAGGAGATGGTGAAGTCGATCAAGGAGCGCTACAGCTCGGTCTCCGAGAGCATGGAGCGCGTCATCGTCAGCCTGCCCGTCGACGGCAAGCCGACCGCGTTCGACCTGACCGAAGGCATGCGAGCCGCGTGCAGCCGCATCGTGTCGCCGATCGTCGAGGGCCTGGCGCAGCTCGTCGGAAGCTTCGACCCGGAATTCCAGGATCGCTTGAAGAACCGCGTGCTGCTCGCCGGCGGCGGGAGCCAGATCAAGGGACTCGACATGGCGATCGAGCAGGCGATGAAGGAGCGCCTGGGCGGCGGGCGCGTGCTGCGCGTCGAGGAGCCGGTCTACGGCGGCGCGAACGGCGCGCTCAAGATCGCGCACGACATGCCGGCGGAGTTCTGGGAGAAGCTCAAGTAGGCCCGTGCGCGCCGCCTCGCTGCGAGCGCGCGTGCCCCGGGAGACGGCGATGAATTCCAGGCAGATGCGGACGCGCTCGCGCGCGTTCGAGGCGCGTACGCGGCGGAGCTCTCGCTCGTGAAGCGTCCGCTGACCCTCGTGCTCGCCCTGCTCGTCGCCGGTGTCCTCGGCGCCGGCGTGTGGTTCGCCTTCGGCCGCGCGCCGACGCAGCGCTCGGAGAATCTGCCCGATCACGCGCCGCGCGCGCCGTCGAACGAGGCCACGCCCGCGGTCGCGGAGCAGGACGCGCCCGAGCCGAAGTCCGAGCTCTCGGGCGCGCCGTCGCGCGAGCTGACGAACTCCGGCGAACCTGCGCGCGCTCCCTCGGCGCCGCCCGCGCCGGAATCGCCGCGCGCGATCCAGGCGCGCGCCTTGCGCGCGGCGCTGGAGCAGTTCAAGAACGGCCCGCCCGAGTCGGATCGGCGCGGCGAGACGAACGACGTGCTCACCTACGCGATCGCCGCGATCCTGGACGACGCGGGACGCTCCAAGCCGCGGGCGAGCGCGCTCGGACCGCGCGCGGGCGAGCAGCTCTTCGTGCTCAACCAGCGCGAGTATCGCTTCCAGGCGGGCGAGTTCCCCGAGTACGACGACTTCCTGGTCTACGCGCGCGGCATCGCGCAGCAGGTCAAGGCGCAGTCGCGCACCCCGAAGAAGGAGCCGCCGAAGTTCGCGCCGCTCGACATCGAGCTCGTCAAGAAGATCGAAGCGCGCGCGCAGAGCGCGTTGAAGCTGCTCGACAAGTGAGCGCGCAGCGCGCTCGGCGCGGCCGCGTTCAGCGAGGAGTCGCCGCGTCGCCCGGAGTGGCCGCGGGCAGCGCGAGCGCCGAGATGCCGAGCTCCGCGCTCGCGCCGTTCTCGATCGGGTTCAGGTAGCGCCCGCGCAGCTCGCCCTGCTTCTCTTCCTCGACGGGGATGCGGTGCGCGTTCGCCCACGCGTCCTTGCGCACGCCGGTCACCTGCCACGAGACGAGCACGCCGCCGCGGTCGGTGCGGATCGAGAAGCGGTTGTGCTCGACGCCGTGCTCGACGCGCACGCGCGCGAAATCGGCTTCGTCGATGACCGTGAGCTGGTAGCGGAAGTTCTCGTTCAACGCTTCGAACCAGTCCGGCAACACGACCGTCGCCGAGCCGTTCGCGTCGGTGGTGATGTTGCCGTTGTAGACGTTGAGCATGTCCGGGCTCTCCACGAACGAGTGCGAGAGCGTCTTGTGCGCCGGATCGAGCGGGTGATCGATCTTGAACGAGCCGCCGGACTTCGAGAGCAGTCCACTGACGTGCACGCGGCCGTCGAAGAGGCCGGCGAACGAGTTCGCGCCCGTCGACTGGTTGCGACCGTAGACGCCGATCGAGGTCGCGCTGGCCGAGGTGGAATTCGCCGAGCCGGCGAGCGCGATGCTCGCCGGTCCCTGCGCGTCGAACCAGCCGCCGTAGCCGCCGTTGTTGCTCGTGTCGCGCGCGTAGACGCCGAAACCGGCGGCGCCGTCGCACTCGAAGAAGCCGCCGTACGCGCTGCCGTTGTTCGAGGTCGTCAGCGCCTCGCCGTAGACGCCGACGCCGTCGCGCGTGCGGCTGCGGCCGACGATCCCGTAGCTGCGCGTCGCGCTCGTGGCGCTCGTCTCGCCGAGCAGCGCGATCGCGCCGGCGGCGGTGCTCGTGTTCACGTGCGATGAAACGGCGCTGCTGGAGCTGCCGCTCACGGCGAGCGGCACGGGGATCGAGCGCAGGAAGGCCGAGCTGTCCCAGCCGTCGAGCGCGTCGGCGTTCAGGTTCGGCACGCGCGTGTTGCTCGCGACCTGGAACGGCGCGCCAGCGGCGTTGAAGCTCGGCGCGGCCTGGAAGGTCTTCGCTCCGCTGACCGTCTGCGCGCCGCTCAAGCGCACGAGATCGGCCGGGAGACGCTCGTCGGGGAGCGTCCCGCTCGCGAGAGCGCCCGCGTCGAGGTTCGTGAGCTGCGCGCCGGATCCGGCGAAGCTCGTGGCGAGCACGTCGCCGACGACGTCGAGCCGAGCGTTGGGGCGGATCGTGCCGAGGCCCACGCGACCGAGCGCATCGACGAAGAAGTCGTTCGAGAGCGGCATGAGCATGCCGAGCTCGGGCACGCTCGAGGCGGAGAGGCACACGCCGAGGTTGGATTGATCGGTGACGGAATCGACGCAGCGCGGGTGGGGGAGCGCGAGACCTTGCGTGCCGCTCGCGGGCGTCGCGTTCGCGCCGGTGCTCGTGAGCGGTGCCGTGCCGGGAGCGTTCGTGGAGCTCGGCGTCGCGGGCGCCGCGCTCAGCGCGAGCGCGACGCGCTCGAAGCGTTGTCCCTCGACGTTGCGCAACAGGCGCGGCGCGCGCGCGTTCGTGAGCTCGAGGTCGAGCCAGCCGTCCTGATCGAAGTCGACGAAGCGCGCTTCGACATCGGGCGTGCGCTGCGCGGTGCCGAGCTCAACCGCGACGTCGACGAAACCCGCGCTCGTGTTGCGCAGGAGCCGCATCGGAGCCGTCGCCCCGAGCACGACGAGGTCGACGCGACCGTCGCGATCGAAGTCCGCCGCGACGACGCGCCGCGTGCCGTGCAGCCCGGCGAGACCGCGCGAGACCGTCACGTCCTCGAAGCGTCCGTCGCCCAGGTTCGCGAGCAGGCGGTCCTCGCGCTCGGGATCGCGCACGTAGAGGTCGATGCGTCCGTCGGCGTCGAGATCGAGCCACACGAGCTCGATCGGGAGCTCGCCGCGATCTCCGCCGGAACTCTCCGGCGGCACCTCGGCGGAGTCCGTCCGGGGCGCGGCGGAGGCTGCGGTTTCACCGCCGAACGCGAGCGGCAGGCACGAGAGGAGCGAGTGGAGCATGGTGAGCGAGCCGCGCCGCGGTGGACGGCGGGACGCGCACGCAAGGTCGCTCGAGGAGCGCTGCGCGCGCTCGCACGGACGCGAACGCGGGCTCCTGCGCCGTCGCGTGCGCGCGTGGAGGAAACGGTGGAGGGCGAGCGGAGCGCGACCGCGCAGCTCCTGGCTGCGCGCGGCTCCTGGCAAGGCTACCTCGCGTGAAACGCGCGGGTCGGTCCGCGCCGGGTCGCCGACGATGCCGCGCCGGAAATCCGTTCCACGTTCGCGCGCTCGCGGCGCGCAGGGCTACTTGCCGCCGCTCGCCGGCGCCGCAGGAAAACGCAGCGCGAGCTGGCGTCGCCACGCCGGCGCCTGGTCCTTCTGGCCGATGCGCTCGAGGTGCTGCACGAGCTCGTCGACGATCGCTTTGGCGAGCTCGGGATCGGCACCCGGCAGCGAGAGCGGCTCCATCCACGCCGACATGAGGAACATGCTCGCGTTCTCCTCGGCGCCCCCCGCGTGCGCGACGTTCGCGCACACGCGCAGGGATTGCGCCCAGTCGTCGACGAGACGCAAGTTCTTGTTCAGCTCCACGGCGGCCTGCGCGGCCACCGACGCTTCCTCGCGCAACTCCGCCGCGCCACTCGCGAGCGCGATCTCCGCCACGCCCTGCTGAGCCATCGCTTGTCCCCACAGGTCGCCGAGCGCGGTCGCGAGCGCGAGCGAGCGGTACATCGTCTCCAGGGCACCCTTCGGATCGGTCTTCGCCGCCTGCATGCCCTGCTTGAAAAGCTTCTGCCCTTCGCGAAACGACTTCTGCTCGCTCGCGCTCCAGCTCGCGAACGCGCTCGCGTAGTGCGTGAAGTTCTCGCCACCGAAGGCCTGATCGGCGAGCTTCGCGAAGCGCACACCGATGCGGAACGACGCGAGCATCGCGCCCTCCTTCGCCACGCCTTCCTTCTCCAGCATCGCGAGCCCGCCTTCGAGATAGCTGTCGATGAAGGGCAGCGTCTGCCCCGGATGGCGGCGGAACGTCGCGACGACGAGCTCCGTGTCGCCCGCGTCGAGCAGCCTGGTCAGCCGCGCCTTCTCCATCGCATCGTCGCCCGCGAGAGGCGTCGCGAGCGGTGCGGACGAGAACGAAGACGCGAGAGCGAGAACGAACGAGGTGAGGACGTGCATGGGGGGATGGAAGGCGTGGCGGGGAGGGAAACGAGCGCGAGAGTCTGCGCTGCGCGGCGCGCGGCGACAATCGCCCGCTCGTCCGATCGGACGCGAGCGTGTCAGTCGTCCACGACGAACTCAGCGCCGGAGCGGAACGCGAGCTGCTTCCCGCCCGACGTCACGACGTCAAACTTCGGCGCTGGCGAGACGCTCGGAATGCGCAACCGTCCGTCGATCTCGCTGCGGCGCGGAACACGCTGTCCGTCGGAGCGCACGAGCGTCACGAGCTCGAGGGCGAACGGTTGCCCGTCCTTGCGTCGCAAGCTCGCTTCGCTCGTCGTGATCGCGCCCTTGAGATCGATCGGATCGAGGCGCGCATCGGCGCAGGCGCGGCCGTCGACGACGTCGAGTCTGTCGATCGAGCGCACGAGCTCGTCGAACGGCTCGAGCACGAGACGCAGGTCGTAGACACCCGCGTCCAGCCCGCGAAACGCGAGGCGCCCGTCGCGCGCACGTGCTTCGCGAGAGCGCCCGGTGCTGCGCTCGAGGAGGAGTGCCTTCACGTCGCTTGCCGCACGCGCGTCGACGAGCACGAGGCGCGCGTCGAGCGTCCCGCGCGGACCATCCGCGAGCACGATGCGCAAGCCGCTCGTACGCGGGTGCACGGCGGCGACGCGCTGCGTGCGGAAGGACGCGTGCGAGACCTCCAGCTGCAGGCTCGCCGCGCTCGTGTCGCCCCGCACGAGGAACGAACCGTCGCGCTTCGAACTGGTCGAGCGCGGCAGACCGAAGCGCCAGTCCTCGCTCGAGAGGTCGACGCCTTCGAGCCGCACGTCGATGTGCGCGTCGTCGATGGGTTGCCCGCGTTCGTCGACGACGACGCCGCTCGCGAGCTCCGCCGGCGGCAGGAGCAGCACGTCGCCGACGTCGAGCGTCCCGTTGAAGTCGGTGGGGAGCTCGATCCACGCGTTCTCGCGCTTCGATTCGACGAAGCTCACCCGCAGACGCAGCTCGCGCCGCTCGCTCGCGCACGTGGCGGCTAGCGTGAGCGCGAAGCGTCCATCGAGGAGCGCGAGCTGCGCCGGCGCGAAGTCGCTGTCGCCGAACGATCCGCTGCTCTCGCGGACGAGCCCCATGCCTCCCAAGCGTTGCGCCGCGCGCCATTCCCCGCCTGGCGCGCGCTCGAGCTCGAAGATCAGCGCTTCGAACTCGCGCACGGGCCGCTCGTCCCCGCGCTGGCGGCGCAAGCGACCCACGATGCGGGCGCGACGCTCGGGCGGAGATGCCGGCGCGGCAACGTCCGCGGCGGCAATCGAATCGCCGTCGTGCGTCACCGCGGACTCGAACGCGCGCTCGACGACGGCTCGGGCGGATTCCAACGCGTCCGGCGCGCCGACGAGCGCGCGCTCGATCGTCGCGAGCGCGGCCTCCGAGTGTGCTTCGCGTCGAGGTGTGCGCGAATCGTCCGACAGGATCCAGAAGCACGTGACGACGAGCCCGAGCGCGAGCACGAGCGGAATCCGGATCGAACGGACTGTCTCTCGAAGGGTCACGAGTCGGCGGGACGGCGAAGGAACGTCGGGATCGAGCGCGCGTTCCGTCCGTACGCAGCGGATGGGAGCGGCCGCTCGCGGCGAGGCGTCGTCCCTATCGATCGCTCCCGTGTCGGTAACGCGCTGCCGAGTGCGATGCCGAGCCCGCGCGATCCAGGGCTCTCAATCCTCGACGACGACGATGCCGCCGTGGCGGAACGGAACGCGCTTCTGGCTGCGGGTCACGATGAAGAGCTCGGGCAACGGCCCGACCGTCGGGATGCGGAGGCGGCCGTCGCCCTCGCTGATCATCTCGAAAGCAGAGCCTCCTGCGCGTTCCAGCTTCACGTGCTGCCAATGGAAGGGCTGTCCGTTGGCGCGGCGCAGAAGCACTTCGTGCACGACGACCTCGGACGCGAGATCGATGCGAACGAGGCGCGGGTCCGCGCACGGCTGACCCTGAGAGACCTCGAGGAGGTCGATCGCGCGCACGAGCTCGTCGAGCGGCGCGAGGCGCAGCTGCAGTTCGTACGTGCCAGCGTCCAGCGGGCGGAAATCGAGCCGTCCGTCGTGCGAGCGAGCCTCGAGGGCCTCGGTCAGCGCGCCACCGACGAGCTTGCCGACGACAAAGCGCCTCATGTCCGCCTGCGCGAGCTCGATCTGCGCCGTGAGACTGCCTTTTCCCAATGGCTCGAGCTCGACGCGCAGATCTCGCGTTCCGATGCGCACGCCCGCGAGCTCCGCCGGCCGATGCTCGGGCTCGCTGATCCGCAGCTTCAGCGTCGCGGCCGACGTCTCGCCGAGCACGAAGAACGATCCATCCGCGGCGGACTTCGTCAGCTCGAGCGCGCCGAAGCGATTCTCCTGGGTTTCCGTGTCGACGCCCTCGGGGCTGGACGTGATCCACGCGTACTGGATCGGCTTGCCACCGGCACCGAGGACCGATCCGCGCACGAGCTCGCCGCGTGCCTCGAGCCACAGCGTGCCCGCGTCGTAACCCCCATCGATCGCGGTCGGGAGCTCGACGCGCACGTTCTCCTGCCAGGGCGGGCCTTGGTAGATCGCCTCGACCCGTAGCTCGCGCCGCGCGTACGTGCTGCTCGGCGCGACATCGAGTGCGAAGCGCCCGTCGCGTGCGACGACCAGACCATTCGGCGATCGCACGTTCAGCGTGGCGCTGTCCGCGGGGAAGTGGCCGCTGATTCGTTGAACCTCGGCGACGCGCAAGACCCCCGAAGGTTCGGCATCGAGCTCCAGGACGAATGCTTCGAACGAGTGCACATCGAGCGGCAAACCCGCGCGTCTCGCCACGATCCCGCGCACGATCGCCGCCGGGTCGTGCGAGCGCTCGGCGCGCGCGGGAACGGAGATCGGAGCGGCTTCCACGCTCGGTCTGGAGGCTTCGCGCTCCGCAGCGACCGGTTCGAGCCCGGCGGACTCGGCTGCGCGCGGCGCCTCCGTGTGTTCCCGCGCCGTCGACGCGGGGGTGGTCGACGCGCCACGACTCTCGCTCTCGACGAAGAAGAGCAAGCCCGCGATCAACGCCAGCAGCACCAAGAGCGCGAGAAGGAGGCGAATCGACATCGCGAACTCGGGGAGCAGAATAGGGGGGACGGCGCCCTTCGGCCAATCGACGCGTGCGCACGTCGGCCTATGGAGGATTCGCGCGGCGTGGGCGAGAAAGGCGGGCGAACCGCATGCGCGCCCTGAACCCGAGAGTCCGAACCGTGTTGAGCCAGATCCTCGTTCCCATCGCCTTCGTCGCCGCGTGGCTGCTCCTGCAGCTCGTCATCCTGCCGCGGCTGGGCGTTTCGACATGAATGGCGCGCAGTTGTGCTCCTCGGTCCGAGGGGCGCGAAACACCGCCGAGCGAGACGACACCGCGCGATCCGTGAGCGCGCGCCGCGCTCTGCTCACTCGTCCCCGCTCGCACGCACGCGCAGGCCGACGCGCCACAGCACGAGCGCCGCGGGCAGCACGAGCGCGCACACGACGAGCATGAGCAGCGCGACGCTCTGCAACGGCCAGCCGAGCACGTCCTCCGCCGCGCGGATCATGTCGTTCGTGAGGCCGAACGAGCCGTTGGATTCGTACCTGGCGCGCGCGGCGCCGCTCGTCATCAAGCCGAAGCACAGGAGCGCGTTCTTCCCCAGCAGGTACCAGCCGACGGTGCCGTAGAGCCCGCGCTCGAGCGGCGTGCGCGTGAAGCCGCCGTCGAGCGTCTTCCACAGGCACAACGTCGCGAACGCGAGCTCGCCGCCGTGGCCGGCGAGCAGGTGCAGGAGCTCCTTCGCGCCGGTCAGCGCGAGCGCGGGGTAGAGCACCGCGACGAGTCCGATCGCGACCCAGCGCGCGGCGCCGTGGACGAACTTCCATGGGACCCACGCGAGCGCGAGACCGATCAGGGCGACGAGCACGGGCTGCTGCTCGTCGTGCACCGCCGCCGCGTGACCCGCGAGCGAGATCGCCGGGATCGCGGGCATGCCGCACAACCACGCGAACGCGGCGTGACCCATCTCGTGCACGAGCGACGAGAGGAACCAGCCCATGTACTGCAGGATCGGCGTGAAGGCGAAGATCGGCGCCGTCACGAGTCCGATGGCGAGGAACTTCCACGGCTGCGCGGCGGAGGGCGGCTTGACGCGCGCGGCGAGTGCGAGCTCGATGCGCTCGGCATGCGTCGGCGTGGAAGCGACACTCGAGGCCGTGGCCGCGGGCGCACGCTGCGCGCGACGCAGGAGTTGTCCGCACAAGTTGCACACGAGCGCGCTCTCGTCGTGCGCTCTTCCGCAGCGGCTGCACTGCGCTTGAGTCAGGGTCGTCATCGGCCGGGCCTCGATTTCGTTCGCCCTTCTATCGGCCGCCCTGCGACCTGGACCTGCGCGCCCGAACTCTCGGCGGCTGCGGACACGCGACAGAACGCCGCCGGAGCCGTCGTCCGGCCGATTCCGACGTCGCGCGCGCTTCGACGACCGCTCGCGCTACGACTCGCCCGCCGGCGTGTCCGCCCGCGGCCAGTGCATCCTCAAGCGGCAGACTTCGCCCTCGACGGAGCTCTGCACGACCAGGCCCGCCTTGTGGAAGAGGTGCAGCATCGCGCCGTTCGACGCGAGCACGTCGGCCGTGAAGCCGTCGATGTCGTGCTCGCGCGCGCGGTGCATGACCTCCTGCACGAGGATCGTCCCGAGGCCCCGGTTCTGCCACGGATCGCGCACGAGGAACGCGACGTCGGCGAGCTGCGTCGCCGGATCGAGGAAGTAGTGCGCGACGCCGACGATCTCGGGCTCGAGCTCCGCGTTGCACGTCTCGAGCACGATGCCCAGGCTCGCCTTGTAGTCGACGTCGAGGTAGGTCGCGCGCTCGGCGTGCGGGATGCGCTTGATGATGTGGAGGAAACGCTGGTAGAGCGTGGCCTCGGTCAGCGAGTAGAGCATCTCCGTGAGCTTGGGCTCGTCGATCGGACGGATGGGGCGCAGGAGCAGCGCCGTGCCGTCGCGCGACTTCACGCGCCGCTCGATCTCGCGCGGGTAGCGGCCCTGCGGCGCGAGCTGGTCGGAGAAGACGTAGTGGCGGTCCTTGGCGTCGCGCAGGAGCTCGGCGCGGAAATCGGGATGCGCGATGCTGATCAATGCGACCGCGCGCTCGCGGATCGACTTGCCGAGCAGGTCGGCGATGCCGTACTCGGTCACGACGTAGCGCACGTCGCCGCGCGAGGTGACGACTCCGGCGCCCTTGGTCAAGGTCGGCACGATGCGGCTGATCGTCCCGTCCTTGGCCGTCGAGCGCAGCGCGATGATCGGCTTGCCGCCGCGGCACATCGACGCGCCGCGGATGAAGTCGACCTGTCCGCCGATCCCCGAGTAGAACTTCGTGCCGATCGAATCGGCGCACACCTGGCCCGTGAGATCGACCTCGAGCGCGCTGTTGATCGCGACCATCTTGTGCTGCGCCGCGATCTGGATCGGATCGTTGATGAAGTCCGAGCCGTGCAGCGTGAAGAGCGGATTGTGGTCGAGGAAGTCGTACAGGCGCTTCGTCCCGAAGCTGAACGAGGCCGAGATCTTGCCGCGGTGAATCGTCTTGTACTTGCCGGTGATCACGCCCGCTTCGATCAGGTCGATCACGCCGTCGGAGAACATCTCGGTCCACACGCCGAGGTCGCGCTTGTCGCCGAGCGCCTTCAGCGTCGCATCGGGCAGCTGGCCGATGCCCGTCTGCAGCGTGCTGCCGTCCTCGACCAGGCTCGCGACGTTGCGGCCGATCTCGAGCTCGACATCGCCCGGCGGTTCGCTGCGATGCTCCATCATCGGCACGTCGTTCCAGGTCCAGGCGTCGATGCGCTTCATCGACAGGAAGCCCGAGCCGTGGATCACGGGGACGTTGGGGTTGATCTCGGCGATCACGAGACGCGCCGCGTCGATCGCGGCTAGGATCACGTCGACCGACACGCCCAGGTTGACGAAACCGAACTTGTCGGGCGGAGAGCACTGGATCAGCGCCACCTCGACGGGCATGCGGCGCGAGCGGATGAGCTCGGGGATGCGCGAGAGGAAGACCGGCGTGTAGTCCGCGCGCCCTTCGTGCACCGCGTTGCGCACGTTCGAACCGATGAAGAACGCGTTGTGGCGGAAGTGGTCCTGGTACGCGGGCCCGACGTAGGGCGCGGGCCCGAGCGACATCAGGTGCACGATCGTGTTGTCGGCGAAGTGCGCGGCCTGGCGCCCGAGCGCCTCGACGAGGCCGACCGGCTCGGACGCGCCGGCGCCGATGAAGATGTGCTTGCCGCGCGGGATGCGCAGCACGGCGTCGTCGGCGGTCGCGCGCTTCCTCGCGTACTGTTCTTGCCAGTTCATTCGTTTCCGCAGGGCTCCCGGTAGCGCGCGTCAGCTCGCCGGCCGCGCGATGCGGGTCACGAGCACGCCGATGCCCTCGACCTCGCACTCGACCTCGTCGCCGTCCTTCAAGGGTCCGACGCCGGCCGGCGTGCCCGTGAGCACGATGTCGCCCGCGCGCAGCGTCAGGTGCTTCGAGAGGTACTCGAGCGCGTGCGGCACGTCGACGACGAAGTCCTTCGTGCTCGCGCGCTGGCGCTCCTCGCCGTTGACGCGGGCTAGCACCTTGACGTCGGCGAGATCGAGGAACTCGCGCGGCACGAAGCACGGTCCCAGTGGACAGAACTGATCGAGGTTCTTCGAGCGGAACCAGGGGTACTTCTTCTCGCGATCGTCGCCCTGCAGCGTGCGCGCCGTCAGGTCGTTGGCGACGGTGTAGCCGGCGACGTACTGCGCCGCGTCCTGCGCGCGGATCATCGAGCCCGTGCGGCCGATCACGACCGCGAGCTCCGCTTCGTGGTCGACGCGCCGCGTGTACCACGGCGGCACGCGCACGGTCGCGCCGTGCGGCACCATCGTCTCGGGCAGCTTGTTGAAGAAGAGCGGCTCCTCGGGCACTTGCTCGCCGAACTCCGCCGCGTGCTCCTTGAAGTTCTTGCCCAGCGCGAGGATCTTGCCGACCTCGCGCGGCAGGAACGGCACGTCGAGGCCGAACTCGCCGAACACGGGCTGCGCGCGCGGCCAGTCGGCTTCCGAGAGGCGCCGCTCGAAGCTCGCGCGCTCGAAGAAGCCCATGCCGACGAGCTGCACGAGATCGAGCGGCAGTCGTTGCGCCGCGAGGTAGCGCGAGAGGTCCAACCAGTGCTCGCCGTACTGCGCGACGAAGCTGTTGTTGCCGGACGCGAGGCGGAAGACGCGCAGGACCGGGGCCTGCGACGCGGGGGGCAGCGAGTTCATCGCGCGGCAGCTTGCGCGGCGGACGCGGCCCTCGTCAACCTCATCTCGGCAGCGCCGCGTCGAGCGCGAGCAGCGCGTAGGTCGTCGCGAGCTCTGGATTGCCTTCCCACCAGCGCGAGGCGTTGTCGTTGACCCAGCTCCCGTCGTCCTTGTGCTGCATCGCGACCAGGCGACCGCAGAGCTGCTTGCGCCAGGGATTGGCCTTGCCGCTCGCGTCGGTGATCGTCTCCTCGCCGTACACGTCGAGCGTCTTCGCCATCGTGTGGAAGTAGTAGAAAAGGCCCTGGTACGGCGCGACGGGATCGCTCGTCGCCTCGTAGCCCGGGTTGATGTCGAGCGTGTAGTTCTTGCGCAGCCACTCCCAGCAGGCCTGCATGCGCGGATCGTCCTTCGGAAGTCCGCACAGGACGTAGCCCTTGAGCAGCGCGTAGCTCATCGAGCCGTACGAGCGCGCGACCTTCTGGCCGTTGCCCAGATCGATGAAGCCCGCCTTCGAGATGCCGGGCGCGTACGACGCTCCGCCGTCGTTGCCGCTGACGACCGTCTTGCCGTCGATGTCGGCGATCTTGATGTCGTTCGACTCGGAGCGGTTCTGGCAGCGCTCGAGGAACTTGAGCGCGCGCTTGTAGGCGTCGTTGCCCTTCTCGAGGCCCGAGGCGGAAAGGGCTTCGAGCGCGAACTGCACGTTCGAGAGGTCGGGGCGCTGCTCGTCGCCGTAGCTGTTGCCGCCGTAGAACGGATGGTCGGGCGAGAAGCCCTCGGCCTCGTCGGCCTGCAGCGAGATGAGCCAGTCGCGCGCCTTCTGGATCACGGCCTTGTGCTCCGGCCGGTTCGCGCGCGCGAGCGCCATGATCGCGGCCGAGGTCGTGTAGTTCGCGAGCGCGCCGTCGTGGATCGAGCCGTCGGGCTTCTGCAACGACACGAGCCAGGCGAGCCCCTTGTCGATCGCCGCTTGCATCTCGGGCTTGCGCGGTTCGCTCGTGCACAAGAGCGCGCCGATCGCCATCGACGTGATGCCCGCGTTGGGTTCGCCCGGACGGCCGTCGAAGAGCCCGTCGTGCGACTTCGAGAGCAGGTAGCGCGCGCCCTGTTCGATCGCCGCCTGCGCCTTGGCGCGATCGGCGTCCTCGAACTTCGGCAGCTGCTTCACGTCGCTCGCGGCCTTCGCGCTGCTCGCGGCGGAGTTCTTCGCGTGGACTTCCGAGAGCGCGAGCGCGACGCGCGCGGTCTCGATCACCTTGCCCTTCGCGCCGTCCCACGTGCGATCGGCCCCGCGCCTGGCGAGCAGCTCGGCGACCAGCCGCTGCTGAGCGTCCTTCTCGGCCGGCACCGCGATGCCGGTCGACGCCGGCTGTGCCGTGCCGGACTTCGCCTCGAACGCGAGCGCCTTGCCGAGCAGCGCCTTCGAAGCCTCGTCCGCGTGCCGATTGAGCGCCATGATCGCGAGCGCCGTCTGCTCGCCGATCGCCGCGCCTTGAGCGTTCGCGTCGTGGATCGAGCCGTCCGCGGCCTGGCTCGCGGCGAGGAAGTCGAGCGCCTTGCTCACGAACGGTCCGTCGCCCCGGCGGTACTTGCGCGGGCAGTCGGCGAGCACCGCCAGCACCCACGACGTGCCCTCGACACCGCCGGCGTAGGAGCCGCCCTTCAGGTCCTGCGTGCCGCGCAACCAGGCGACGATGCCGTCGAGCTCGTCCTTGAGGTCGACGCTCGGCGCACCGGACTTCGGTGCCGCGGGCTTCTCGGCCGCCGCCGGTTTCTGCGCCGGCTCGCTCGCGTGCGCGACGGGCGTCGCCGACGGCGCGGACGGGCTCGATGAGCTCGAGGAACTGCTCGTGCTGACCTTGACGGTGCAAGCGAGAGCGGGGAAGGCGGCGAACAGGAGCGCGAAGGGCGCGATGACGGTTCCGAAGGACGACATGACGGGGATTCTAGTCTTCTCGCAGGGCAGTTCTACCGCGCGCGGCGTGCAAGATTTCGACGCGAATTCGCGGCGCAACGTGACGTCGAGCGCGCTCTGAGGCTCCGATCGCGCGCGCGAGTACCTCTGCGAGCTACGATCGACGTGATGGATGTCGCGCGCACGACGATCTTCACCAAGGAAGCCCGCGCCGGCAGCGTGAAGACGCGCCTGTGTCCGCCGCTCTCGCCGCAGGAGGCGAGCGAGCTCGCGCAGGCGATGCTCGAGGACACGCTGGAGAAGTGCCTGGGCGAGACTTCGTTCGAGACCGCGCTGCGCGTGCATCCACCCGAGTCGCTCGCGCGCTTCCGGGCGCTGCATCCGCGCGTGGCGCAAGTCGACGCGCAGGTCGGCGCGAGCCTCGGCGAGCGCCTCGCAGCGCACTTCGAGCGCGCGCTCGCCGCGACGCCGCCGCGCAGCGAGGTCGTGATCGGCAGCGACGCGCCGCACGTTCCGCTCGAGCTCCTGCGCGAAGCGCATCGCCATCTGCAGGCAGGCGTCGAGCTCGTGCTCGGGCCGGATGCGGGAGGCGGTTACTACCTCGTCGGTCTCGCGCGCAGCGCGCCGGAGCTCTTCACGCAGGTCGCGATGTCGACCGGCGACATGTGCCAGCGCACGCTGGAGCTCGCGCGCGCGCGCGGGCTTTCGACGCACCTCCTCGCCGTGCAGCGCGACGTCGATCGCGAGCCGGACGCGCGCTGGTTGCTGGAGGCGCTGCACCAGGATGACGAGCGCCGCGCGCGCGGCGCGGCGCGCGAGCTCGCTCCGTGCCCGCGCACGCGCGCTTCTCTCGCACGCTGCTTCGCGCGCGCGCCGGGCCGGTAGCGTCGGCCCGGTGGAGTCGCGCTGGGGCTCGCCGCCGGCAGCTCGCGCGAGCCTGTTCGCGCGCGGCGGCGCCCAGGGCCTTGCCGTTCCACCGACTTTCCGCACCGGGTTGCAACGCCTCGAGCGCAGACTGAAAGGCATTCGCGAGGAGCTCCCGCCATGAAATCGGTCCGTTCGACCTCGATCGCTCTCTTCGCGTTCGCCTGCGCGGCGTCCGTCGCGCGCTCCCAGACGACGACGCTCGTCAGCCTGAGCAACGCTGGCCAGGCGACCGACGGCGACTGCCTCTACCCCGAGATCACTCCCGGCGGGCGTTTCGTCGCGTTCCAGGGCAGCGCCACGACGCTCGTCGCCGGCGATGCGAACGGAGCCGAGGACGTGTTCGTGCGCGACGTGTTCCGAGGCCGCACGGAGCTCGCGAGCGTCGACGGCGGCGGCGCGCAGGGCGACGCCGACAGCCTCGAGCCCGCGATCTCCGCCGACGGCCGCTACGTGGCGTTCTTCAGCTACGCCACGAACCTCGTCGCGCTCGACACGAACGCGCGACCGGACATCTTCGTGCGCGATCGGCTGAGCGGGACCACGACGTGCGCGAGCGTCGACCTCGCCGGCGTGCCCGCGGGCGGCCGCTACCCCTCGATCTCCGCCGACGGGCGCTTCGTCGCGTTCGAGAGCACGTCGCCGAACCTCGTCCCCGGCGACACGAACGGCGCGCGCGACGTCTTCGTGCGCGACCTCGTGCTCGGCACGACGGTGCGCGCGAGCGTCGACTCCTCGGGCGTCGAAGGAGCGGGCGACAGCCGCGATGCGTCGATCTCGCCCGACGGCGGCCACGTCGCGTTCGAGAGCCTCGCGCCGAACCTCGTCGGCGGCGACACGAACGGCGTGCTCGACGTCTTCGTGCGCGACCTCGCGCTCGGCACGACGCTGCGCGCCAGCGTCGGCGCCGGCGGCGTCGAGGCCGACGGTGCGAGCCAGGACCCGGCGCTCTCGGCGAACGGCGCGCACGTGGCGTTCGTCAGCGAGGCCACGAACCTCGTCGCGGGGGATGCCAACGGACTGGGCGACGTCTTCGTGCGCGACGTCGCCGCGGGCACGTGCGTGCGCGTCAACCTCGGCTGGCTGGGTCAGGAAGCGGACTGGCCGGGTTACGACCCGACGATCACGGACGACGGCCGCTTCGTCACGTTCTACAGCCAGGCGATGAACCTCGACCCCGCGGACCGGAACTACGTCTCGGACATCTTCCTGTGCGACCGCGCCGCGGGGACGATCGAGCGCGTCAGCCTCTCGAGCACGGGACGCGCCGGGAACGGCACCTGCCTCTACGCCGGCATCTCGGGCGACGGCCGCTACATCGTCTTCGACAGCTACTCGAGCAACCTCGTGCCGGGCGACGTCAACGCCATCCGCGACGTGTTCGTGCGCGACCGCGAGCCTGTGTTCGAGCTCTTCTGCTTCGGCGACGGCTCGCTCGCGAGCGCGTGCCCGTGCGGCAACACCGGCGCCGGCGGACGCGGTTGCGCGAACTCGAGCGGCAGCGGCGGAGCGCACCTCGAGGCCGCGGGCACGCTCGTTCCCGACACGCTGCACCTGCACGCCTGGGGCAGCGGACCGAGCGCGCTCTCGATCTTCCTGCAAGGCGATGCGAGCGCGGCGAGCGGCGTCCCGTTCGGCGACGGCCTGCGCTGCGTCGATGGCAACCTGAAGCGCCTCTACACGAAGAACGCGAGCGGCGGAGCGGTCGGCGCGCCCGAGGCGGGCGACGTGACGATCTCCGCGCGCTCGGCGGCGCTCGGCGATCCGCTCACGCCGGGCTCGACGCGGGTCTACCAGGTCTATTACCGTGACCCGAGCACGAGCTTCTGCCCCGGCTTCACGTTCAACGTCACCAGCGGCGCGCTCGTGCGCTGGTGACGAGTGCGCGCGCCGCGGCGCCACGCTCGTCGCGCAACGGCCGGCGAGGCCCCCCGTGACCCCGATGAACGAACGCGCACGCGCTCACCGTTTCCTGCCCCTTTCCTTCGAGCGCGTGGAGGAGGCCGAGCAGCGCCGGCGCGCGACCGCATTGCGCGCGTCGCTCGCATCGCGGCGCAGCGTGCGCGCGTTCTCCGACGAGCCCGTGGCGCTCGACGTCGTCGATGCGTGCATCGCGATCGCCGGCTCCGCGCCTTCGGGAGCGAACCGCCAGCCGTGGACCTTCGTCGTCGTCACGGATCCCGGCAAGAAGCGCGCGATCCGTCTCGCCGCGGAAGAGGAGGAGCGCAAGAGCTACTCCGAGCGCATGAACGACGAGTGGCTCGCTGCACTCGAGCCGCTCGGCACGACCTACGAGAAGCCGTTCCTCGAGACCGCACCCGCGCTCATCGTCGTCTTCCGCCACGCCTACGGCGTCGAGCCCGGGCCGTACAGCGTCTCGGGCGACGTCGCCGGAGAAGCCGGCGAGGAGCACGACGCGGCGCGCGGCCGCACGTACCAGAACTACTACACGCACGAATCCGTCGGCATCGCTTGCGGCTTCCTCATCTCCGCGCTGCACCAGGTCGGCCTGGCGACGCTGACGCACACGCCCAGCCCGATGGGTTTCCTCGCGCGCATCCTCGAGCGGCCCGCGAACGAGCGCGCGTACCTGCTCCTGCCGGTCGGCCGTCCCGCGCGCGACTGCGTCGTGCCCGACATCGCGCGCAAGCCGCTCGATGCGATCCGCGTGCGCGTGTGAGCGCCGCGCGTGCGCGTCAGCTCACGAGCCGCACGGCCGTCCCGTAGACCAGGAACTCCGCCGCCCCGTTGGCGATCTCGCAGCTCTCGAAGCGCAGACCCACGATCGCGTCGGCCTGGCGCGCGCGCGCCTCCTCGATCATGCGATCGATCGCCTGCTCGCGGGCCTGCGCGAGCAGCCGCGTGTACTCGTGGATCTCGCCGCCGACGAGGTTCTTCAGCCAGGCCTGCACGTCCTCGCCGAAGTGTCCGGCGCGCACCGCGCTGCCGCGCACGAGGCCGACCGTATCGCGGATCTGGCGGCCCGGGACGTCATTCGTCGTCGTGAGGATCATCGCTTGACCTGGGTGTAGGGATCATACGGCAGCGTGCGCAAGCGCTGGCGCACTGCGAGAAGGACGCGCAGCGCGGCTCCGGCGACGAGCGCCAGCACGAGCACCTTCGGCAGCAGCGCGAAGTCCGCGCGCACGAGCTCCACGACGAGCCACGCCGCCAGTCCGATCGTCCCGAGCGCGATCAGGATCCACGACGCGGGGCCGAGCGTGCGCGAGAGAGGCGAGCGCTCCAGTCGCTGCCATTCGTGATCCGCGGGCTCGGGCGGCGCCGCGTGGCGCGAGAGCACGTCGAGCTCGCGCAGCTCGACCACCTCCTTCGCGAGCAGCGGCTCGCGCGCCATTCGTTCCTCGAAAGCGGCGCGCTCGGCCGCGGGGAGCTCGCCGTCGACGTAGGCCATCGCGGTCAGCTCGTCGTGAGTCGGTTCCCTGTCCTGCGTGCGGGGGTTCATTCGCCACCTCCGTCGTCCTCGTCGCCGACGCCGACCTGGTCGACGAATTCTTCGCCCAGCGCGTCGCGCAGGCGGCGGCGCGCATGGAACAGGCGCGACATGACCGTGCCTTCGGGGATGCCGAGCGCGTCGGCGATCTCGCGGTAGGCGAGCTCGTCGAAATGCCGCAGCGAGAGGATCTCGCGGTCGCGCGCCGCGAGCGTGCGGTACGCGCGCCAGAACGCGTCGGCGCGCTCGTCCGCTTGCGCGCGCGCGTGCGGCGCCGAGCTCGCATCGGAGATCTCGAAGTCGCCTTCGTCCTCGTGTCCGGCGCCGTGCGCCGAGATCGAGCGCGGCTTCAGCCTTCCGTGCGAGCGCAGGAACGAGAAGCAGGTGTTGCGCAAGATGCGGTGGAACCAGGGCAGGAAGGGCTCGCCTTCCTTGAAGCTCTCGCGGGCCTTGTAGACCTTGAGGAAGGCTTCCTGGGAGAGTTCCATGGCGTCATCGCGCGAGCCGACGAGCGCGTGAGCGACATGGAACGCACGCGGACGCAGCCGTTCGACGAGGTCGTCGAACGCTGTCCGGTCACCGCTCTTCACGGCCAGCATGAGCTGCGTGGCCTCACGTGCCATCGGGGAGCCCTCGTACTCCGCCGGGAAGTCGTCCTTCAGGCTCTCGTCGCCGAAACTTGCCGCCGCGCTCACGGATTCAGCCTGCGTCGATGGAGTTTGGGGGCGCAGGGCGACGGGCGAGCGCGACGTCGAGCACCTCGAGCGCCGCGCGCCGCGCCGCCCCGGCCGGACCCAGGCGTTGCGCCGCGCGTTCGAGACCGGACACGCAGCGCACGCGCCACTCCGCGTCCGAGTGCGCGAGCGCGAGAGCGCGCGCCACGGCGTCGCGGTCACCCTCGCCGTGGAACGCGAACTCGGGGTAGACCTCCTCGTTCGCGAGCAGATTCACCGACGAGAACCAGGGCGCGGTGAGGAACCGGCGCCCGAGCCACGCTTCGCGAGAGCCGCTCAGGCGATAGACCACGACGGCCGGACAGCGATGGTGGAGCACGTCGAGCAGCACCGTGCCCGAGACCGACAGCACCGCGCGCGCGCGGCCCAGCTCCTCGTGCAGCGCGCCGAACGAGAGGCGCGCGGCGAGCGCGGGAAAGCGCGCGACGATCGTCTCGAGCAGCTCGCGGCGCGAGCGATCCTCCTGCGCGACGACGATCTCGGGCGCGGCGAGGGAGGCGTGCACGGTGCTCACGCACTCGAGCATCCAGGGCAGGTTGCGCTCGATGACGCTCGTGCGGCTGCCCGCGAGCAGCAGGAGCGCGCGGTCGTGCTCGCTCGCGCGCGTCGCCGGCACCTGCGCGAGCGCGTCGAGCAGCGGATGGCCGGCGTGCGCGACCTTCACGCCGCGCCGTTCGAACCACGCCGGCTCGAAGGGCAGGATCGTCAGCGCGCGCTCGAACGTGCGCGCGTACTCGCGCGTGCGCCACGGAGCCCAGCCCCAGTACTGCGGCGCGACGAAGTGCACCGACGGAACGTCGTAGCGCGCGAGGAGCCGCGCGAGCGGCACGTGCAACGCGGGGGAGTCGACGGGCACGCACACGTCGGCGCCGCGCTCGCGCACGCTCGCGGCGCAGCGTTCGAGCAGGTCGAGGTAGAA
>JBGATX010000298.1:0-2359 GCA_044228975.1 Planctomycetota bacterium
CTCGCGCTCGCGTGCTGCGCGCGACCTCCCGCGCGCGGCGACGGCGAGCACGCGGCGACCGCCGCTCCGCACGCACGCGACGAGCGGCACGCGCCGCCTTCCGCCGCGCGGATCCAGGAGCCAACTCCCGTCGTTCCGGCCGCGCAGTCCGTCGCGCCGCCGGTCGCCGATCCCGCCGCACGCGGCGCGTTCGGCCTGTCGCGCGTCACGACCGCCGACGGCAAAGCGGCGCCGATCGCGGGCTTCGGCGTGCTCGACGATTGCAGCACGTGCCACGCGCGCCAGGCGGAGGAGTTCGAGGGCTCGTTCCACTCGCGCTCGCATCGCGATCCTTTCTATCGAGCGTTTGCGGAGCTCGCGCGCGCCGAGGCGGGCCCCGAGATCTATGCCTGGTGCTCCGGTTGCCACGCGCCCGCGGGCGTCGTCGCGGGCTTGATCCCCGGCACGCGCGACGAGGAGCTCCCCGAAGCCGCGCTCGCCGGCGTGCAGTGCGACGTGTGTCACCAGGTGAACGAGCTCACGGGCGCGAGCGGTCCGTGGAAGGAGCCGGGCAATGCTTCGTTCGTGCTCGCCCCGGGCAAGGTGAAGAGCTCGATCCGCGCCGAGATCCAAGTCAATCCCAACCACACGGTCGCGCGCCGCGAGTTCCTCGAGAGCGCGGAGTTCTGCGCGTCGTGCCACACCGTGATTCATCCGCTCAACGGCCTGCGCGTCGAGCACACCTACGGCGAGTGGAAGGAGAGCGTCTACGCGCGGAAGGGCATCCAGTGCCAGGACTGCCACATGCGCACCGTCGAGCAGGCGATCGAAGTCGCGCGCACGCTCGAGCGCGTGAAGGTGACGGGCACGACCTCCGAGATGAGCGCCAAGGAGCGCGAGATCCATCCGCACTACTTCGTCGGCGGCAACAGCGACGCGGAGCGCCTCACGGGCAGCGCCATGCACGCGACGATGGCCGAGGCGCGCTTGAAGAGCGCCGCGACGCTCGCGATCCACGTCGCTGAACGCGCCGCGAACGCGCCAACGCTGCGCGTCGAGGTCGCCGTGACGAACATCGGCGCCGGTCACGCGCTCCCCACGAGCCTGACCGAGCTGCGCGAGATGTGGGTCGAGCTCGTCGTGCGCGACGCCGCGGGCGACGAGCTGCATCACAGCGGCGCACTCGACGCGCAGGGTGAGCTGCGCCCGGGCACGCTGCGCTTCGGTTCCGAGCTGCTCGACGCCGAGGGCAAGCCGACGTTCCGCCTCTGGAAGGCGCAGTCGATCGGCTGGAAGCGCTGCATCGCGCCGAAGGCGACCGAGCGCGAGACCTTCGAGGTCGCCGTGCCGCCGGATCGCTCCGGTCCGCTCGCGATCGAAGCTCGCCTGCTCTACCGCAGCGCGTCGCCGGGCCTCGTGCGCGAGCTGATGAAGGACGCGGCCTACGAACCGCGCATCGTCGAGATGGCGAGCGCGTCGAGCTCGGTCGTCTGGCGCTGAACGCGCGTCACCTGGCCGCGAGTCCGCGCAGCGCGGACTCGAGCAGCTCCTTCGCGCACAGGTGGTTGTGCACGCCCTTGCTGCCGTCGGCCTTCACCGCCGCGAGCGTCCTGCGCGCGACATCGGCCGCCGCGGCGTCCGTTTCGGACGGCGCGGAGGCGAGCGCCTTCTCGAGCGCGCTCGTGAGCTCCACGATCTCCTTCTGCCAGTCCTTGAACATCTGGTCGTAGCCCGGCTTGTGGCAGAGCACGCAGGTGTTCGGCTTGGGCTTGACCACGGTCGGGATCTCGCCGTGACACTCGCTGCACTCCATCTTCGACATCGCGTCGGGCCTGGCGGCGAAACCCTCGAGCGTGCCGCGCAGCATCACTTCCTGCGGCTTGTGGCAGCTAGCGCACTCGGCGCTGTCGCGGCCTTCCTTCTCCTGGTGGTGGCAGGCGACGCAGCTCGAGCGCGCGATCGTCTTGCCGTGCTCGCTCGTGCTGTGGCACGCGTCGCAGTCGAGGCTGTTCGCGAGGTGCTTCTGGTGGGGGAACTTGCTTTCGGGCGGCCAGATCGACGCGGGCCGTCCCGCGCCGGCGTGGCAATCCGTGCAGCCGTGCTTCGATTCGAACGGGAAACCGGCGACGGCGGAGGGCTCGCCCGTGATGCCGAGCGCCTCGCGAGCGCGGTCGATGCGCTCCGCGCTGACGCGCAGTGCCGCGAGCGCATAGGAAGGGTTGTGCACGCCGCGCGAGCCGTCGAGCGCGACGAGCGAGAGGTTCTTCAAGGCTTCGCGCAGCGGCACCTCGGCCGGACTCTGAGCGGGAGCACCCGCTGCCGGCTCGCGCGGCTTCGCGTTCCACGCGCTCGGCGTCACGCGCCGGTCATCGGCCGCGCT
>JBGATX010000097.1:0-21022 GCA_044228975.1 Planctomycetota bacterium
GGCCGGCGCAGGTCCGCCCGCGACGCGGGCATGGAGCGCGCTGCTCCGCGCCTGCGGCCCGGCGCTCGAGCCGCGGGGAGGCGTCGCGACAGGAACGACGGAGGCGGCCGCCGCTCGCGACCGTGCGTTCGCCGAGCTCGCCGCGCATGCGCTCGACGACCTCGCGTTGGTGCCGCTGCTCGACGAGCTCGGCCTCGAGCTCGCGCTCCCCCTCGGCGTGGCGGAGAGCGAGAGCTTCCTGACGCGCGCTTGCGTCACGACGAAGGACGCGACCCTGCGCTGCGCCGCGCGGCTCGCTCTCGCTCGCTTGTGGCTCGCCGCGCTCGACGGGCTGCCGGAGGGACGGCTCGACGATGCGCTGGAGTCGCTGCGCGAGCTGCAAGCGAGCCTGCCCGCCACGCGTTGGACGCGCGAGGCCGCCGACGAGCTCTTCGCCTTCGAGAACCTGCGCGTGCAGAAGGTCGTGCCGGAGGTCGCGGCGATCGACAGCGAGGGTCGCGCGCTGAAGCTCTCCGAGTACCGCGGCCGCGTCGTGCTCGTCGAGTTCGTCGGCGCGTGGAACGCCGCTTCGCGCGCGCTCGTCGCCTCGCGCGCGAACCTCGTGAAGAGTCTCGCCGCCGAGCCGTTCGACGTGCTGTGGGTCGGCTCGGACGAGCTCCCCGCCGGCGAAGCGGGCTTCAGCGCGGAAGAGGCGGCTTGGATCGAGACGCTCGGTCGTCCGGACCCGGCGCAGCTCGCCGCGCTGCCCGAGCGTCCGCGCACGTTCTTCGAGGCGCTCGCCGCGCGCGAGCGCGACCATGCGCGGCGGCTGGCGCGCGAGCTCGGCGTGACCTGGCGCCAGGCCGTCGACGGCTCGACGCGCGGCCCGTGGGCGCGGCGCTGGTGCGTGCGGCGCTGGCCGTCGAGCTACGTCATCGACGCGAGCGGGCGGCTGCGCTTCCGCGATCTCGACGAGCACGAACTCACCCTCGCGCTGCGCGCGCTCGTCGCCGAAGCGCGCGCGGCCGCGCCGCGTTGACGCGCATCGAGCGCGACTGCGGTGTCCGGCTCACGCGCGGGCCGCGAGCGGAGCTCAGACGCGCGCGCCGCGCGGGCCGCCCGTGCTATGGAACAGGCGCGCGCAGGTCGAGAGCAGCACGTTGCGGTCGATCGGCTTCGTCACGTACGCGTCGCAGCCCGCCTGGAGGCAACGCTCCTGGTCGCCGTGCATCGCGTGCGCCGTCAGCGCGACGATCGGCGTCGCAACGCCGCTCGCGCGCAGCTCGCGCGTCGCCTGATAGCCGTCGACGACGGGCATCATCATGTCCATCAGGATCAGGTCGTGCGGGCGGCCGGCGGAGACGGCCGCGAGCGCGACGTCGCAGCCCTCGCGACCGTCGACGGCGATGTCGAAGCTCGCGCCCGCGCGCGAGAGGAACGTCCCGATCAGGCGCTGGTTGTCGCGGCCGTCCTCGACGACCAGGATGTGCAAGCCGTCGAGCGCGCGCCCATCGACGCGCGCCGGCAGCGCGGCGCCCGGCTCGCTCTCGCCGCTCGTGCTCACGAGCGGCAGGCGCACGGTGAACGTGCTGCCCTGGTCGACGTAGCTCTGCACCTCGATCGTGCCGCCCAGCAGGCCCACCAGGCCGCGCGTGATCGAGAGACCCAGCCCCGAGCCGCCGAAGCGCCGCGACGTGGACGCGTCGACCTGCGAGAAGGGCTGGAAGAGCCGCTGCACCTCGTCGGGCGACATGCCGATGCCCGTGTCGGTCACGCTGAGCTTGAGCAGCGTCGCGCCGCGCTCGTCGCCGCTCGACGAGAGCAGGAGCTCGACCGAGCCGCGCACGGTGAACTTGATCGCGTTGCCGACCAGGTTGAGCAGGATCTGGCGCAGGCGCAACGGGTCCCCGAGGACGCGTTCGGGGAAGCACGGCTCGCAGCGCACGCGCAGCTGGAGCTGCTTCTGCGCCGCGCGCACGCCGAGCAGCTTGCCGACCTCCTCGGCGATGGCGCGCGGCGAGCAGGGCACGCGCTCGATGCGCAGCGCGCCGGCTTCGATCTTCGAGAGGTCGAGCAGGTCGTTGATCAGGCTCAGGAGGTGCTCGCCGTTCGCGCGCACGATCTGCACGTACTCGGCGCTCTCGGCGTCGGCCGCCGACTCCGAGAGCAGCTCGGCGTAGCCGAGGATCGCCGTGAGCGGCGTGCGCAGCTCGTGGCTGATGTTCGTGAGGAACTCGCTCTTCGCGCGGCTCGCGGCGCCGGCCTCGATCATCGCGTGCTCCAGCGCCTGGTTCGCCGCGCCGAGGTCGGCGACGCTGCGCTCCAGGGCGTGCGTGCGCGCCTGCACCTTGGCCGAGAGCTCGCTCAGTCGCCCTTCCGCCTGGCGCGCGAGCTGCCACTTGGCGCACAGCGTGCGCGTCATCTGCAGGATCTCCACGCTGTCGAAGGGCTTCTTGAGGATCAGCAGGTGCTCGGTGCCGCCCAGCGCGCGCGTGATGTCGTCGAGCGAGTGGTCGGAGTACGCCGTGCACAGCACGACCTCGAGGCGCGGATCGACCATCCACAGCTCCTGGATCGTGCGCAGCCCGTCCCAGCCCGGCGGCATGCGCATGTCGACGAACGCCACGCGGTAGGGCGCGCCGTCGCGCACCGCGTGCGCGCACAGGCGCGCGGCTTCCTCGCCCTGCGAGGCGACATCGACCTCGTAGGACGCGGGCTCGCCCGGCCCGCCGCCTTCGTCCTCGCCGAAGAGCGAGGCGCGCAGCGCGTCGAAGCGCTCGTCGCCGGTCTTGGCGGCCAGGATCTTGCGCACGTCCTCGTGGATCGCGACGTTGTCGTCGACGACCAGGATGCGCTGCGGGGCGGAGGCGCTCATGGGACTCACGCTGCTACGGCCGCCTCCGCGACGGGGATCTCGAGCACGAACGTCGCGCCGCGGCCGGCGCCTTCGCTGCGCGCGACGAGCGAGCCGCCCATCTCGCGCGCGGCGTTCGCCGCGCTGTGCAGGCCGAAGCCGTGACCGCCGCTCTTGGTCGTGAACCCGTGCGCGAAGATGCGCGTCAGGTGCTCGGGCGCGATCCCCACTCCGTTGTCGCGCACCTCGACGCGCACGCCGGAGCCGGTGCGCGCGAGCACGATCTCGATGCGCTTCTCGCCGGCGCTCGCGGCGCGCACGGACTGGCGCGCGTTCTTGAGCAGGTTGACGAGCACCTGCAGCAGGCGGTGCTTGGACACGGCGACCGGAGGCAGGTCGGCGTCGAAGCGGCGCACGATCTCGATCGCGCCATCGCCCTCGTCCTGGCCGATGCGCAGCGCGAGCTCGACCTGGTCGCACAGCGAGACCGGCTCGCGCACGGTCGAGCCGCTGGCGTGCGCCTGCTGCTGCATCACGAGCTCGCGCATGTGGTCGAGCGAGGCCGAGAGCGAGCGGCACTCCGTGCGCAGGCGCGTGCGCTCGCTCTCGAGCGTGCTCGCGAGCAGGCCGAGGAACGTCGGCAGCGCGCGTCCGCGCTCGTCGCGCGTCAGGTATTCGGCGAGGTCGTGCTCGTGCTCCTCCAGCAGGCGCGCGATGCGGCTGACGTCGCCCGAGCGCGACTGCGCCACCTGCAATTCGACCTGCTCGGCGGCCACGTTGGCGCTGTTGAGCACGTTGCCGACGTTGTGCAGCACCTCGGTCGCCACCTCCGACATGCCGGCGAGGTGCGCCGTGCGCACCAGGCGCGCGCGCGACTCGGCGAGCTTCTCGACCATCGAGTCGATCTCGCGCGAGAGCACTCCGATCTCGTCGTCGCGCTCGTCGGAGAGGCGCGCGGCGAGATCGCCGTCCTTGCCCAGGCGCACGGCGTGCGCCGCGAGGCGCCCGAGAGGCGCGACGACCTGGCGCTGCAGCACGAGCACGATCACCGTCAGCACGAGGGCCGAGGCCGCGAGCGTCGAGCCCAGCGCGAAGCCGAGCGCCCGCCGGCCCTCGCTCGAGATCTCGCGCGAGCTGCTCGTGCGCAGGAGCGCCAGCGGCTCGCCGCGGTAGTCGCGCGCGAGACCGAAGCACGCGAGCTGTGTTTCGTCCTCCTCCTGCGTGACGACGTCGCCGTCGCGACAGAGCTGCGCGATGGCGCGCTCCTCGGCCGGCGCGAGCGACGCGCCGCGCAGGATCTGCGCCGAGAACACCAGGCGCGTCTGGCGGGCGATCTGGCGCATGTAGGCGTCGTCGAGCAGACGCGCGACGAGCAGCGTGCCGAGCGGCGTGTGGCGCTCGTCGTCCGCCAGGATCGGGCGCGAGCTGAAGAGCAGCGCTCCGCAGGACGCCCCGAGCAGTCCGGCGACGCGCGCGCGCGGATCGCGCAGCGCCTGCAGCGGGTGGGTCGGCGAGCGCCAGTGCGGCGGACAGTCCGCGATCTCGGGCTCGGCGGCGCCGGGCTCGCTCGAGCGGAACTCGCGCGCGCGCACGCGGCCGTCGCGGTCGGCGACGTAGACGAGGAAGAGCTCGGCGCCCTCGAGCGCGCGCTGCGTCAGGTTGTCCTCCGCGAAGCGCGGCGACAGGCCTTCGACGAAGAGCTGGACGTCGGGGCTGCGCGCCCACTCGTGGCACAGGCTGTCGACGTGCTCCACTTCGCTCGCCAGCGTCTCCTGCACTCGACGCAGGTCCTCGGCGGCGCGCCGCGTCTCGAGCGCCTCGAAGCTCGGATAGACGACGCCGCGCTGCACCGCCGCGTGCAACGCGGAATACAGGACGACGACGACGGCCACGGACAGGCCGAGTTTCGTGCTCAGTCGCATGGGGACGCGCGTCGCGCGGGGGGAGGCACGCTGCGTCCTTTCGGTCTCGCGTATGGCGCCGCTTGACGCGCGCACGCCTCTCGCGCGAGGTCCGGTCGAATGCCTCATCGGATCCGTAAATCGGCATCGGGAAGGGCCTTCGCCTCGCGCGAGTTCCTCGCGCTTGATCGCCGCGCGCGCGTCCGCGATAGCTAGGCCGCGTGCGCACGGCGAATCCCCGCGACGAAGCCCGGCAACCAAGCGCGCCGCCAGTCGCGCCAGTCGCCCGGGTCGCCGTCGACCCGCGCCTGCGGCTCCTGCACATCGCCTGGCTCGCGATCCTCGTCGGCGTCGGACTCGAGCTCCTGCTGCTCGCCGTGGCGAGCGCGCGCGGCGAAGCGTTCGACGGCGTGAAGACGGCGGCGAGCGCGCTGCGCAGCGTCTCGTGGTCGTCGCTCGTGTGCGTCGCGATCGGCTGGGCGCAAGGCGTGCAACCGCTGAGCGCGGCGCGCAACGCGCTCACGGGCTTCATCGCGGCGCCGCTCGCCGTCATCGCCGCGCGAGCGGTGCACAAGGAAGCGCTCGTGCTGCTCTCGAACCCCGCTCCCGGCGCGAACGTGTTCGAGCCGGTGTTCCCGCTCGTGCTGCGGGCGATCGAGTACCTGATCTTCGGCTGGTGGTTCGCACGCGTCTCCGCGCGCTCGCTGTCGGCGCGCGCGCACGTGCAGGTCGGGGCGACGCTCGGAGCGGCGGCGACGCTGGCGCAGTTCGCGCAACGCTGGGTCGGCGGCGGCGCCGCTCCGGCGCTCGGTCCGTTCGTGCCCGTGGCCTTGAACGAGCTCGTCTTCCCCATCGGTTGCGCGCTCGTGCTCTACGGCTCGTCGCTCAAGTCGCGGCGTCCGCCGGCTCCCGCGCCGGGCCACTGACACGCGGGTTCGCGATGGAACGCGGTCACGACTCGACGGACACGCGCGCGTCGTGGAGCTGGCTCTGGCCGCGGCCCAAGTCGGTCGCCCTCGGTCCGCGCACGC
Source organism: Planctomycetota bacterium (assembly GCA_044228975.1). Taxonomy (GTDB): domain Bacteria; phylum Planctomycetota; class UBA1135; order UBA1135; genus JADJNY01. The sequence continues at coordinate 5,766 of JBGATX010000097.1, forward strand.
GGCGCTGGGACGGAAGGGTGCGCGCGCTCGCGACCGTTCCCGTGTTCGCGCGCGAGAGCTTCGAGCTCCTCCACGCACGCGCATCCTCCGCGCCGCGGGTCGAGGACGGTGCACGCGAGCTCGAGCTCGCCTTCGAGGTCGATTCGCGGACCGCGGAGCAAGGCTACGGACTCGCGATCGAGGACGGCGGAGCCTGCCTGCGCGCGCGCGTGCGCTGCGCGACGGCCGCTGGAGCGCGGCACGCGCTGGCGACCCTCGAGCAGCTGCGCCAGCTGGGTCGGACCGCGTCGGGCGCGATCGAGCTGCCCCTCGGCGCGGTCGACGACGAACCCGATCTCGCCGTGCGAGGTGTGATGCTCGACGTCTCGCGCACGCGCGTGCCGACGCTCGAGACGCTGTTCGACTTCGTGGAGCGTCTGGCGGCGCTGAAGCTGAATCAACTGCAGCTCTACACCGAGCACACCTTCGCCTACCGCGGCCACGAAGAGGTCTGGCGCGACTCCGGCGCGTACGGCGCCGGCGAGCTGCGCGCGCTCGACGCGTTCTGCCGCGCGCGTGGCGTCGAGCTCGTGCCCAACCAGCAGAGCTTCGGTCACATGCACCGCTGGCTCGTGCTCGATCGCTATCGCTCGCTCGCCGAGGTTCCCGAGGGCCTGGAGCACGCGTTCTCGATCCACAAGGAGCCCTTCGCGCTCTGTCCGATCGATCCGCGCTCGCTCGCGCTGCTCGAGGATCTCTATGCGCAGCTCCTCCCGTGCTTCGAGAGCCGCCAGTTCAATGTCGGCCTCGACGAGACCTTCGATCTCGGCCTGGGGCGCTCGCGCGCGGCCTGCGAAGCGCGCGGCCGCGGCCGCGTGTACCTCGAGTTCCTGCGCGAGGTGCACGCGCGCGTCGCCGCGCACGGGCGCCGGATGCAGTTCTGGGGCGACATCATCGTCGCGCATCCCGAGCTCGTGCCCGAGCTGCCGGCGGACGTGATCGCGCTCGAATGGGGCTACGACGCCGGACATCCCTTCGCCGAGCACGCGCGTCTCTTCGCGCAGAGCGGACGCGAGTTCCTCGTGTGTCCGGGTACGTCGAGCTGGCAGAGCATCGGCGGACGCACGGAGAACATGCTTGCCAACGTGCGCGGCGCGGCGCGCGAGGGAGCGCGTCACGGAGCGCGCGGGCTGCTCGTCACCGATTGGGGTGATCGCGGGCACCTGCAACCGTGGTGCGTGAGCTGGCCGGGCTTCGTGCTCGCCGCGGGCGCGAGTTGGAACGTCGCCGCGGCCGACGAGCGCGAGCTCGATCTCGGCGGGCTGCTCGACCGGCACGTGTTCGACGACGAGGCGCGCGTCCTCGGCGACGCGCTGCTCGATCTCGGGCGTTGCGGCGACGTGTCGCGCGCGCGCAGCACGAACGGCACGGCGCTCTTCTTCCTGCTCGCGTTCGCGCCGCAGGGCCATCCGCACGCGCGCATCGAAGGCCTCGAGCACGCGGGTCTGCTCGACGTGCTCGCTCATCTCGACGGCTTGCGCGCACGCATCGCGCGCGCGCGGCCGCGCTGCGCCGATGCGGCGCTCGTGCGCCAGGAGTTCGAGTACGCCTGCGGACTGATCGCCTGCGGCGCGCGCCTGGGTCGCGCGCGACTGGACGGCGGCGGCACACCCGAGCGGCGCATGGAGATCGTCGCGGGCCTCTCGGAGTCCATCGCGCGCCACGGCGCGACGTGGAGCGCCCGTCATCGTCCGGGCGGCGAGAGCGAGTCGCGCGCGTGGCTCGAGCGCGCATCGCAGGCCGTTCGCGACCTGTGACAGCGAGTCGCGCGCGTGGCTCGAGCGCGCATCGCAGGCCGTGCGCGACCTGTGACGCCGCACGGCGCGGGCGCGCGCGCCGAATGCGATTCCCTTCCGGGCAATTCTCCGTTTTTCGTCACCGCCGCGGCGCGCGACTGCGGAGAGCAACGAGAGCGTTCCGCGCGCCACGAACGCGCGTCGTGAGCGCGGAGCGCTTTCGTGTACAACTAGCGCCTACCCACGTTCACAGTCCGTCGCGGACGCCGTCGGCCCCCCCAACAGGTCAATCGGGCACCGCGCAACGCAACAAGGAGCAAGAGTTCGATGTGGAAAGAATTCCGCGAGTTCGCGATGAAGGGCAATGTCGTCGATCTCGCCGTCGGTGTGATCATCGGCGGCGCGTTCGGCAAGATCGTCACGTCGATGGTCGAGGACATCCTCATGCCCCCGATTGGTCTGGCGATGGGCAAGGTCGACTTCAAGGATCTGGCCATCTGGCTCACGGATGCCGTCAATGAGAAGGGCGAGCACATCGGCCCGGCCCTGCGCTACGGCAAGTTCCTCAACTCCGTGCTCGATTTCCTGATCGTCGCCTTCTGCATCTTCATCGTCGTGAAGCAGATGAACCGCTTCCGCACCGAAGCTCCGAAGAAGTGAGCCAGGCGCGAGGCGCCACGCGCGAGCGGGCAGCGTCCGACGCTGCCCGCTTGCGTTGAAGGGCCGTTCGCGCGAGCGCTCGAAAGCACACCGGGCGCCCTGGATTCCGCTCCAAGGCGCCCGGCGCAATCGTGACGCGCGCCCGCGAGCGCGCCGCTCGGTCAGAACGACCAGCCGAGCGAGAACAGGTAGAGATCGTCGACGCGATCCGAGCCCGTCGACGGCGTGTTGTCCCAGCTCATGATCCACTGCAGCTGCGCGAACATCTTGTCCGTCAGATTGACGCGGCCGTGCGTGTCGAGGCGCGCGCTGATGTCGTCGCCGCTCTCGAGGCTCGGGAAGATCTCGCCCCAGTTGCCGGCGGTCCACTTGCCGTCTTCCGACGTGTAATCCGCTTTGTACGCCAGGCGCGCAGCGAGGTAGTCCTTGTCGCTGCTGGGCGTGGCGGGGAGCTCCTTGAAGTCCTCGTCGACGTACGCGAGACCGACTTCACCCTGCACCTTCCACTGCTTGTCGTCGTGGAACTGGTAGCCGACACCGGCGCCGATCGTCGTGCGCAGCTTGAGGTTGGCGCCGAAGTCGTTCTCTCCGCTGACCGCGGCCCAGGCGTACATCTTCGGGTCGAAGAAGTAGTCGTATTTGAGCTGGCCGTACGTGCGGCGCTGCGTGACGCCCACGCCCTTCTCGTCGGCATAGTTCCAGAAGAGCTGGCCGGACCAGCGGTCCGTCGCGCCCTTGTTCTCGGCCTGGACGCTGGCGCCGATCGTGTTCTTGTCGGTGTTGCCGTCCGAGCTCGACGCGTTGATGGCCACCGAGCCGGTCCACTTGCGTTCGGCCGGTGCTTGCGGCTCGTCGGCGCGGAACTCGAAGCCGGGAGTGTCGTTCGGCGCGCTGAGCGCCGGGCTCGCGCTGGCGAGCAAGTGAGCGAACGGGAGGAGCAGCATGGTAGGTGGGGATCCTTGGGGTTGCCCTGGTAGCGATCGGGCGGGTGGTTGAAGTGACGGACGCAGTTCGTCGCCGCGGCTCGGGGGCGCGCGTGGGTTGCGGGGCGGAGTCCGCCGGAACAACGGTGCACGGATGCACGGGGGTGGCTCCAGCGCAAGCGCTCCAGCCACCCCTCGCGCGGCAGTCTGCCAGATTCGCGCGCGACCTCCAAGGCCGTCATTCCGCGTCGGGCTCATCCCCTTGGGGCAGCTCGCCGAGCGACTTCCAGACCTTGGCCACGCTGTCGCCGTGGACCGAGAGATCCCACGCGCAGCTCCACCCGAACGGCGTACGGCCGACTTCGAAGCCGCGCGACTGCAGACGCGAGGCGAGCTCGTCGATCCAGCCGCACGCGAACTCGCGCGAAGCGCTCGCGCTCGCCAGATGCGTGAACGAATGCAGCACGCAACGCTTCGTCGCGCGCTTGCGCGCGAGCCACTCGACGTGCTTCTGCGCCTGACGCAGGAGCGCGGCGCGCCGCCCTCGCGCTCGTCGTGCGCCTGCGCGTGCACGAACACGACGACGCACTCCTCCATCGACCCCGTGAGATCTCCCGATCGCGCCGGCTCGGCTGTCGCCGGCGCGGAGCTCGGCGCGCGCGCGTCGAGCTCGACTTCCGCGCTCCACGCGAAGCGCCGTGCGAGGAAGGTCAGGAGCTTCACGCCGAGGCCTCGCGAGTCGCGACCGCGCGCGCGGCGGCCGGCGCGCCCGTGCGCGCATCGGGAAAGAGCTCGCGCATGCGGCGTTCACGGAACGCGAAGATGCGCTCGAGCATGCGGCGCACGAAGAGCGCGTGCGCGAGGCGTCCCAGCGGACCGAAGCGCGGCGCATAGTCGATGCGGTCGCGCACGCGCGTACCGCCATCGCAAGCCTCGAACTCGTGACGGTGGATCCACCACGCGTAGGGTGAGCGCTCGGCGACGTCGGTGAAGCCGCGGCCGGGCGCGTAGCCTTCGATGCGGCTGCGCCAGAGCATCGGCACGCCGAAGAGCCGCACGACGTACTCGATGCGCGCGCCCTCGCGCATCTCGATCGGGCTCGGCGTCACGATGCGGAAGTTCAAGAACGGCGGCGTGAGCACCTCGAGGTTCTCGGGGCGCTCGAAGAACTCCGCGGCGACTGCCGGTGCAATCGCCAGCGTCACCTCGCACTCCAGGCGATAGCCGCGCGCGAGACGTTGGATGCGCATGTCCCCCATCGTGACGCGCCGCGCCCTGGCGGGTCCACGCTGGATCGGCGGAGATCTCGAGCGCACACTGCCGGGAATGTCCCAAGCCGGTTCGACATCGCGGGACGCAGCCGCCACCCCAGCCACGGACGATGCCGCGCGCGTACCCGCGCCGAGCATCGACGTGCGCATCGGCATCTCTTCGTGCCTGCTGGGCGAGCGCGTGCGCTTCGACGGCGGGCACAAGTGCGACCGCTTCCTCTCCGCGACGCTCGGACGCTTCGTGACCTTCGTGCCGGTCTGCCCCGAGGTCGAAATGGGCCTTCCGACGCCGCGCGAATCGCTGCGCCTGGTCAAGGACGACGACGGAGTGCGCCTGATCGCCCCGGCGAGCGGCACGGATCACACGCGGACGATGCGCGCCTGGGCGGAGCGGCGTTGCGCGGAGCTCGCGGCCGCCGGTCTCTCGGGCTACGTCCTCAAGAAGGACTCGCCCTCGTGCGGCATGGAGCGCGTGCGCGTCTACGACGTGAACCTCGTGCCCGCCCGCGATGGACGCGGGCTCTTCGCGGCGGCGCTGCTCGTCTCGCAACCACTGCTGCCCGTCGAGGAGGAAGGCCGCCTCTCCGATCCGCTGCTGCGCGAGAACTTCTTCGACCGCGTCTTCGGCTTCCAGCGTCTGCGCGCGTTCTTCGCCTCCGACTGGAAGCTCGGCGATCTGGTGGAGTTCCACGCGCGCGAGAAGCTCTTCCTCCTCGCCCACCACACCGAGGGCCATCGCGCGCTCGGACGGCTCGTCGGCGGCGCGAAGTCGCGCGAGCGGGCGTCGCTCGAGCTCGAGTATTCGACGCTCTACATGCAGACCTTGAAGCACAAGGCCAGCCCCGGCCGGCACGCGAATGTGCTGGAGCACATGCTCGGCTACTTCAAGGACGAGCTCGGCGCCGACGAGAAGCAGGAGATCGTCGGCTTGATCGGCGACTACCGGACCGGCCTCGTGCCGTTGATCGTCCCGCTGACGCTGCTCGCGCATTTCGTGCGCCGCTACGACGTGCGCTATCTCGCGCAGCAGCACTACCTGCATCCGCACCCCAAGGAGCTCCTGATCCGCAACCATGTCTGAGCCGAGCACTCCACGCGCGAGCGGCGAGGCGACGGCGCCGGTCATCGTCCGGCTCGAGCGCGTCACGCGGCGCTTCGTGCGCGGAGCGAGCGTCGTCCTCGCGCTCGCGGACGTCTCCTTCGAGATCCGCCGCGGCGAGATGGTCGCGCTCGTCGGTCCGTCGGGCTGCGGCAAGTCGACCTGCCTCAACGTGATCTCGGGCGTCGACCGGCCCGACGAAGGCTCGGCGCACCTGCTCGGCGTCGATCTCGCGCGCGCTCGGGAAGGAGAGCTCGTGCAGCTGCGCCGGCGCAAGATCGGCATCGTCTTCCAGGCCTTCCATCTCGTCGCGCACCTCTCCGTCGCCGAGAACGTCGCGCTGCCGCTCGCGCTCGACGGCCGGCGCGATCCCGCGCGCGTGGCCGAGCTGCTCGCCGCCGTCGGGCTCGGCCAGCGCGCGGCGCACTTCCCGGGCGAACTCTCCGGCGGCGAAGAGCAGCGCACGGCCGTCGCGCGCGCTCTCGTGCATCGTCGCCGCAGCTCGTCGTCGCCGACGAACCGACGGGCAACCTCGATTCGGCCTCGGGCAAGGCCGGTGCTCGAGCTCCTCGATCGACTGCGGCGCGAATCGGGCGCCGCGCTCGTCATCGACGCACGACGCGCGCATCGCCGAGCGCGCGGACCGGATCATGCGCCTCGCCGACGAGGACGACTCGTCGACGCGCCCGCGAGAACCTGATGCTCGCCGCCGCGCTCTTCCTGCGACCCGCGCGGCGCGCGCCCCTGCGCCTCGCGGCGACGATCCTCGGCGTTGCGGCCGGCATCGCGGCGCTCGTGTCGACGCGCATCTCGAGCCGTGCGGCGCTCGGGACGTTGACCGACGACGTGACCGCGCTCGCGGGCCAGGCGCAGCTCGAGGTCGTCGCCGACGGCGGCGTCGACGTCGAATGGCTCGCGCGGCTCGCACCGCTCGCGAGCGAGGTCGAGGCTCTGCCCGTGGTCGACCGCATCGTCGTCGCGCCGGCCCTGGGCGACACCTTGCGCGTGCTCGGCGTCGACGTGCTCGCGAGCGGCGATGCGGCGCGCGTCGAGCTCGGCGTCGACACCGCGGAGGCTCCCGGCACGGACGCTCACGACGCGGCGTGGAGCGTCGCCCGCGCCGTCGCGATCGAGCGCACGCTGCGCTGCGAGGGCGCGTGGATCTCGCGCGGACTGGCGTCGGAGCTCGGTCTCGCGCCCGGCGGCACGCTCGAGCTCGACGTCCGCGGCCGGCTGAGGCCGATCGCGATCGCCGGGCTCTTCGCGCCGCGCAACGCGACGCGCGCCTTCGATCGCGTCGTCGTCTTCGACGTGGCCTGCGCGCAGGAGCTCTTCGCCACGCCGGACTCGCTCGACCGCATCGAGCTCGCTCCGCGCGGCGGGGCGCCGGCTCCCGACCTGCGCGGGCGCGCGCGGGCGCTGCTGCCCGCGCATGCGCGCGTGCAATCGCCGACGTCGCGCGCCGACGAGGCGCGCGAGATCTCGCGCACGCTCGCGTTCCACCTCGACTCGATGGCGCTGATCTCGCTGCTCGTCGGCGGCATCCTGGTCGCGATCTCGCTCGCGACGTCGGTCGTGCCGCGGCGCGAGGTGCTCGCGGTGCTCGTCTCGCTCGGCGCGGGCCGCGTGCAGATCGCGCGCACGCTCGCCCTCGAGGCGCTCTCCATCGGCCTCGTCGGCGGGCTCGTCGGCGCGGTCGCCGGCTGGGGCGCGGCGCATCTCGCGGCCGGTGGAGTGCGGCAAACGCTCTCGGCGACGGCGGGCGCGGCGCCGTCCGCGGCGCTCGAGCTGCGCGCGTCCGATCTCGCGCTCGGACTCGCGCTCGGCGCGCTCGCGTCGCTCGTCGCGGCGCTGCTGCCGATCCTCGAGGCGCGCAGGACTCCGCCGATCCAGAACCTGCGCCGCGAGCGGCCGGACGCGCTGAGCCGCCGCGCGTGGATCGTCTCCGCAGCCGGCGCCGCCTCCGCGCTCGCGCTCGCTCCGATCGTCGTCGGACTGCCGCCGTGGAACGGCCTGCCGATCCCCGCGGTCGGCGGAATGCTCCTGCTCCAGGTCGCGGTGTTCTTCGTGCTCGCGCCCGTGTTCGAGCTCGTCGGCGAAGCCGGCGCGAGCGTGCGCCTGCCCGTGCGCGCCGGGACGATCGTGCGCCTCTCGCTCTCGGCGCTCTCGTCGGGTCGTCGGCGCGCCGTGTGGGCCGCCGGAGCCGTCGCCGTCGCCGTCGGTCTCTCGGTCTCGATCGCCACGGTGATCGGTTCCTTCCGCGAGACGATCCTCGAATGGAGCCACGAGGCGTTCTCCGCCGACTTCTGGATCCGACCGCAGCCCACCGAGCTCGGCGCGATCGTGGGCGAGCTCGATCCCGCCATCGTCGCACTCGCCGAGCAGCAGTTCGGCGCCCCCGCGGTCGAGCGCTTCCACCGCGGACGAGCGCAGTACGCCGGCGTCGGCGTGGCGCTCGCCGGCGCGGAGTTCGAGGTCGTGAAGCGCCGCGGGATCATGCGCTTCGTCGACCGCCGCGATCCACGCGCGGTCTTCGAGCAGGCCTGGCAGCGCGGCGAATGCACCGTGAACCAGGCCTTCAGCCTGCGCTTCCACAAGCAGGCGGGCGACGAGATCGAATTCGTCGTCGGCTCGACCACGTTCCGAAAGCGCATCGCGGGCGTGTGCATCGATTACGGCGACAGCCAGGGCGAGATCGTGATCGATGGTCCGGACCTGCGGCGCGCGCTGCCGGAGAACCTGCCGCACCAGGTCGCGCTCTTCCTCGAGGACGACGTCGATCGCGAGGCCGCGCGACGCACGTTCCTCGCGGCGCTGCCCGCCGATGCGAGGGTCGAGATGATCTCCGTCGGCGAGCTGCGCCAGCGCATGCTCGACATCTTCGAGCGCACGTTCGCCGTGACGCGCGGCATGGAGCTCGTGTCGGCCTCGGTCGCCGTCATCGCCGTGCTGACGGTGCTCTTCGCGCTGCTCACCGAGCGGCGCGGGGAGATCGGCATCCTGCGCGCGCTCGGCGCGAGCGCGTCCCAGGTCGGAGCGACGATCGGCGTGCAGGCGGGGCTGCTCGGCGGGATCGGCGCGCTGCTCGGTTGCGCTGCGGGTCTCGGCGTCGGCTGGATGCTGGTGAACGTGATGCAGGTGCAGTCGTTCCGCTGGACGCTCGATCTGCACGCGCCGTGGTGGCCGATGGTCGAGATCTGCGGCGGCGTGACGGCGATGTGCGCGCTCGCGGGACTGTGGCCGGCGTTCGTCGCGACGCGCTGGAGCCCGCGCGAGCTCTTGAGGGAGGACGAATGAAGCTCGCGTGTGCGCTCGCTCTTTGTCTCGGCGCATTCGGCGCTCTCTCGCGGGCGCAGGATGCGCGCGCCGAGTGGAAACGCATCGAACCCGGCTACACGCCGAGCTGGCCGCGCGATCACGGCGTGCACGAGGACTATCGGACGGAGTGGTGGTACGCGACGGGCGAGGTCGAGAGCAGCGCCGGAGCGCGCTTCGGCGTGCAGCTCACGATCTTCCGCCAGGGCGCGGATCCGGCGCCGCTCGCCGAAGGGCAGTCGCCGCTGCGCGTGAAGCATGCCTACGCGGGACACTTCGTCGTCGTCGATCTGACGAGCGGCAAGCTGCTCGTCGCCGAGCGCGCTCGTCGCACGACGCCCGGGCTCGCGCGCGCGAGCGCGCAGACGCTCGACGTCGCGCTCGAGGGCTGGACGATGCGCTTCGACGGCAGCGAGCTGCGGCTCGTCGCCGACGATCGCGAGCGCGGGATCGCGATCGATCTCGCGCTGAAGCCCCAGAAGCCGCTCGTGATGCACGGCCAGGACGGGATCTCGCGCAAGGGCGACGGCGCGGGGCTCGCGTCGGCGTACATGAGCTGGACGCGCATGAGCGCGCGCGGCTCGCTCGCCCGCGACGGTGTGCGCGACGAAGTGAAGGGCTCCTTCTGGTTCGACCACGAATGGGGCACGACGCAGCTCGGCGCGGGAGTCGTCGGCTGGGATTGGTTCGGACTGCGGCTCGACGATGGGCGCGAACTGATGCTCTATCGCTTGCGCCATGCCGACGGCAGCGTCGAAGCGGCGTCGTCCGCGACGCTCGTCGCGAAGGACGGCACGAGCGAGACGATCTCGGTCTCGCAGCTCGACTGCGCGCCGATCGCGACATGGAAGAGCCCGCGCAGCGGCGCCGTGTACCCGTCGCGCTGGCGCGTGCGTGCGCCCGAGCGCGGTCTCGATCTCACGATCGCCGCTAAGGTCGAGGACTGCGAACTCGATGCGCGCGAATCGACCGGCGTCATCTATTGGGAGGGACCGGTCGAGGTCACGGGCTCCGTGCACGGCACTGGCTACGGCGAGTTCACCGGGTACGCTGGCAGCCTCGCACGGCGCTTCTGAGCGCGCGCGGGGTCCACGAATGCTCCTCGCTGCCCTGTTCGCGACGTTCGTGGCTCTCCAGGAGCCGGAAGCACCGGCAGCGGCTCCCGCGGAGCCGCCGAGCGCGAGCGCGTACGCCACGCCGACGCGCGACGACCTCGCACGCGCGTACTTGCGCTTCGAGCGGGCGTGGAGCGCGCACCCGCCGAAACCCGAAGCGATCGTCGACTTCAACCGCCGATTCGATCGCGCGACGCTCGCCTTCTTCTTCGGCAAGGCCGCGGATGCGTTGCGCGAGTTCGACGATGCGACGTTCGACCTCGATTCGTCAGTACCGCGGGAGCTGCTCGGCTTGCGAGTCGAATTCGATCCTCCGGCCGGAACGACCGGCGTGTGGTCGGCCGTTGAGCCGGGATTCTCGCTGCGTGTGAAGCTCGCTGCGCTCTATCCGGCCGGGAAGCCTGCGACGCCGGGTCCCCTGCGCATCACGGTTCGCTCTCCTTTCGAGGGCAATGACGCGCTCGCAGAGCACGTCCGTGACGCATGGACGCTCGATTCTGGCGCGTTCGAGTTCACGGCGAAGCTCCACGGAGTGCTGGGTTCCGTCTTCGTCGTTCGTGCGGAGCGGGCCGATCGAACCGGAGACGCCTCGATCGGGACCTGGAGAGTCCTCGACGCGCCTGTGGCGGACGTGCGCGCCCGCCTCGAGCAGGACTGCCGCTCGATCGATGCCGCGACGCGGGAGCTGACGGCAGCCAGGTTGGCGCTGATCTCGCGCATCGCACGCGTCGGAGATCGCCTCGAGTTCGAGCCGTGGAGCGAGGAACACCCGCTGGCCCGTCGCGAGCGCGATTTGCACGCCGAGCTCGAGAACTTGAAGGCGAAACGCGACCCCTATCGCCAGCGCAAAGGCGACCTTTGGCGCACCGTGCGCGTCGGCGATCGAGACTTGGCGATGCGCGTCTTCGCTCCCGACGCGGCATGCGGCGAGAAGCCGTGCCCGCTCGTCATCGCGCTCCACGGCGCTGGTGGCGACGAGAACATGTTCTTCGAGGGCTACGGCAACGGGACGATCGTCGAGCTCGCCAAGGAGCACGGCTTCCTCGTCGCCGCGCCTCTCGTCGGTTTTGCCGGTCTTTCGACCACGGCGTTCGACGCGCTGCTCACCGAGCTCGGCTACGACTACGCCATCGATCCCGCGCGCATCTACGTCCTCGGTCATTCGATGGGTGCCGGCGCCGCCGCGGGACTCGCGAGCTCGCGGCGCGAGCGCATCGCGGCCGTCGCCTGTTTCGCCGGAGGCAGCGCGCCCAAGGATCGCAAGATGTCACCCACGCGCATCTGGGCCGGGGAGCTCGATCCGCTCGCGAAACCCGACGGTCTCGTCAGTCTGGCGAAGAAGGCGAGCTCCGAAGGCGCGCCGATCGAGTGCGAGGTCGTGAAGGACTACGGTCACACGCTCGTCGTCGGCGCGCGCCTGCCGCAAGCGATCGATTGGCTCCTCGCGCACCGACTCGAGGCGAACGAGTCCAAGTAAGGCACGAATCGTGAGCGTCGGCGCGCGTAGACCGCGCTCGCGCGCGAGGTCGCGCACCCAGCCATGAACGAATTGCCGCCCGAGTCCCACGTTCCGAGTCCCGATCCCATCACGCCGCGCGAGCCCGCGCCGTCACCAGCGATCGAGCTGCCCGCGAAGACGCCGCCACCCGCTCCGACTCCCGAGTCCACGCCGTCGACGAGCGCCACGCCTGCTCCCAGTCCGACCCCACCATCGCCTCAGGTCGAACCGCCGCGCTCTCCCTTTTCTCTGCCGCCCGTCGGCACGCTGCGCCCGAGCCCCGCGACGTCCGCTAGCGGCCCCGCGTTCCCGCCGCGAGCGATGGCCCCGAGCGCCACGCCTCCCGGCTTCGTTCCGCCGCTCTCGCCCGCGCAGGTGCGCGTCGAACGACCGGACGCGGGCTCGCCTCCGCCGCCCGACTACAAGACCGCCGGCATCCTGCTTCTGATCGGCGGCGCGAGCACCGTGATCGCTGCGCTGGTCGCGTTCTTCGTGCTCGGCTTCTCGCTGCCGTGCTGCTGCTGCTTCGGGATCCTCTGGATTCCCGCCGCGTTCGCCGGCACGGCCGCGATCGTCACGGGCGTGCGCGCGCAGCAAGGGAATCGCGTGCGCAACATCCGCCTCGTGAACGGGCTCGCGCTCGCCGGCTCGCTCGTGTGCTGCGACTGGATCGTCGGCGTGCCGCTCAACGTGCTGGCGATGTTCTGGCTCTCGCGTTCCGAGGTCTCGGCCTGGATCGAAGCCGGAGATTGAGTAGCTTCGCGGCGTGAACGACGCGCCGGGCACCGATCCCAACGCCGCGGGAGTGAGCGAGCTCCCCTACCGCAGCGCCGCGCTGCCCGGCATCGGCGGCCGCATCCGCGCGCGCGCGGAGCACTTCGTCGTCGAGGAAGTGCCGCTCTACACGCCGAGCGGCAGCGGCGAGCACGTCTACGTCACGCTGCGACGCAGCGGACGCACGACGCGCGAGCTCGCGCTCGGCCTCGCGCGCGTCGCCGGCATCGCCGAGCGCGACGTCGGCTACGCCGGCCTCAAGGATCGCCACGCGGTCGCGACGCAGACCTTCTCGCTCGCCGTGCGCGGCGACGAGCGCGCGTTCGCGGCGCACGCGGCGGCGGAGCTGGGCGTCGAGCTGCTCGCCGTCGCGCGCCACGGCAACAAGCTGCGGCGCGGGCATCTCATCGGCAATCGCTTCCGGCTCGTGCTCACGGACGTCGAAGCGCATGCGCTCGCTCGAGCGCGCGCGATCCTCGCTCACCTCGAGCAGCACGGCTTGCCGAACTTCTTCGGCGTGCAGCGCATCGGCGCGCGCGGCGAGCACGCGCGGCGCGGCGAGCGCGACCTCGCGCTCGGCGCGCGGCCGAGCTTCGCTTCGCGTTTCGCGCTCTCCGCGTTCCAGTCGGAGCTCTTCAACCGCTGGCTGGTCGAACGTCTCGCGCGCGGCTGGTTCGAGCGCGTGCTCCTCGGCGACATCGCCAAGCGCCGCCACGATGGAGCGTTGTTCGAGGTGCTCGACGAGACGGCGGAGCTCGAGCGCGCCGCGCGCGGCGAGATCAGCGCCACGGGACCGATCTTCGGCGCCACGATGCGCGCGGCGAAAGGCGAGCCAGGCGAGCTCGAGGCCGAGATCCTGCGCGCGAGCGGCGCGACGCTCGAGGACTTCACCAAGGCGCGTCTCGAGGGCACGCGACGCGCGGCGCGCGTCTACCCCGAGGAATGGAGCGTCGCGGAGCATCCCGAGGGACTCGAGGTCGCGTTCCGATTGCCCAAGGGCAGCTATGCGACCGTGCTCGCTCGTGAGCTCACGCGCGCGACGCCGCTCGACGCGGACGAGAGCTCCGACTGACGTCTACTTCGCGCTCGCGGCGGACGGCGGCTGCGCCGCGGGCGCGAGATCGAAGACGATCGAGGCCCAGAAGCTCTCCCAGTCGGCGCCGCTCTCCTTCGGCGCTTCGACCATGTGCACGACGCGCACCAGGATCGTGCCCGCGTGCGCGGTCGTGAAGCTCACGCGTCCTTGCGCATCCGTGCGCAGGCGCACCTCGGCCTTGGGATCGACCTCGGGCACCCAGCCGACGAGCGCGTTCGCGAGCGGTTCACCGCGGAAGAGCAGGCGCGCGCCGACGACGTCGCCTGCGTGGGCGCGGCTCCAATCGCTCGCGGGCACGAGCTCGAGCGGCAAGCCGGCAAGCCTCTCGAAATCCGCCGACGCCGCAGGCGCGGCCATCGTCGCCGGAGCTCCGACGGCGAGCAGCGCCTTCGCGCAGCGCGAGTAGATCTCCTTGCCGGGCTTCTGCGCCTCGCCGCGCTCGGCGCGCGCGCGCAGCACGTGATCGAGCCCCTCCTCCTTCAGGTAGCTCTCGAACTTGGCTGGAAGGAGGTCGATCGGCACCGGCTTGCTCTGGTACGCGACCCAGTGCAGACCGGAGAGCTTCGAGCGGAAGTAGCCCGCGGGCGAACGTTCGTCGACGCCGGGAATCGCGCTCTCGCCCTCCCTCGCCTGCGGAGCGAGCGCGACGAAACGCACGATCTTCTCGCTGCGCCGCGGCACCTCGTCGCCGACGAAGCGTTCGCCGACGCGCAGCACGAGCTGGACGCGCGTGTCGAGCGCTGGACGCAGCGTCGAGGGCTGGATCCAGAAATCGTGCGCCCGCGCGGAGGCATTGCACAAGGCGAGGACGAGGGTCGCGGCGATCGAGGAAAGGCGCATGGAACGGACTCCGTCGGGCGTGGGCGGAAGACGAAGGCGGCGGGAGGAGCGTCGTGCTCCCCCCGCGCCGAAGACTCACTGGAACAGGCTGTCGAACGCGGCCGTGTTCTCGGGGAATCGCAGGTCGAGGTCGTTGATCTCGACCGGGTCGGTCGTCTCGGACGTGCGCGCGATCTGGCCGCGCACGAAGGAGACGCCGCTCTGAGTATCGCTTCCGCCGCCGCCGCAGGCCGCGAGGGCGAGCAGTGCGCAAGCTCCGAGGAGCAGTCGATTGCGTTTCATCTTCGTGCTCCTCAACGCGCCACGAGCGCGACCTTGTTCGGCGAGCCGGGGATCGGCGTGCGCAGGTACGGAAACGTCGCGTCGATGAACGACGAGTCCATCATCGTCTCGTCGGTGTACGGCAGCTGGCCCGAAGGAGCCGCCGTGATGTCGAGCAGCACGCCCATCACGGCGCGCAGCGAGATGTCGACGACGTCGTCGCCCGGACGGCGCCCGTTGGGATAGCCGGCTTGATCTCCGCCGACGACGCCCAGACGGTTCTGCATGTTCGACGGCACGGCCGCGACGGTCGTGTTCAGGCGCAGGATCTCGGCTCCCTGAACGGCGATCGGCTGGTTCAGGCCGCTCACGCCCGTGAGGAAGATCGAGACGAGGTCGCTGCGCGGGAACGTCGTCGGCGCGGTGACGCCGAAGAGCACCTCGAGCAGTGCCGGCAGCGTCGGGTGCGTGACGTAGTCGGCGAACTGCGCGTCGTCCTTGGGCTCGCTCGCGTTGAAGCGGTCCTTGTCCTTGATGCCGATGACGAGTTCGTTGACGAGCGGCGCGGAGAGGCGCGAGACCTGTACCCATGCTCCGCCTTCGACCGTGACCTTGTTCGCGGTGGCCGAG
>JBGATX010000098.1:0-20625 GCA_044228975.1 Planctomycetota bacterium
GGAAGAGATCGACGGCGCCAGCGCGCTCGCGGCCGCGGTCGCGCCGCTCGCACTGAGGCTGACGTGGTCCGTGACACCCGCCGTGGCGTCGAACACGAACACGTCCGCGGCCGCGTTCGTGTCGTTCGGGAACAGATTCGTGCCGACGCTGTGGAACGCGACGTACCGGCCGTCCGCGGAGATCGACGGGCTCGCGCTGGCGCCGTTCGGCTCCACGACGTCGTCGCGGATGCTGGCGCGCACGGTCCCCCCGAACGATCGGTCGCGCACGAACACGTCGGTGACACCGTTCGCGTCCGGCCCGGTCAGGTTCGTGGCCGCGCTCGCGAACGCGACGAAGCGGCCGTCCGCGGAGATCGAGGGCGTTCCGCTCGCTGCGCCGTTCGCCTGCCCACCGAGGACGTCGAGATCGACACGCGTGGTCTGCAGCGTGACGAGATCTCGCGCGAACACGTCCGTGGCGCTGTTGGTGTCGCCGCTGACGAGGTTCGTCGTGTCGCTCATGAACGCCACCACACGACCGTCGGCCGAGAGCGCGGGAGCGTACGAGCTGCCGTTGCCCTCACCGCCCGACGAGCTGACGCTGGCGCGCACCGTCGTCCCGAGCGTCCGATCACGCACGAAGATGTCGCGGCCGAAGTTCGTGTCCCCGCCCACCTGGTTCGACGCGATGCTCTCGTAGGCGACGTAGCGGCCGTCGCCGGAGATCGACGGCGCGCTCGATTGACCGTTGCTCTGGCCACCCATGCCGACGCTGACCAGCGTCGTCGCGCCCGTGACGGCATCGTGGACGAAGACGTCGGGGAACGTGTTCGTGTCACCCGAGATCAGGTTCGACGCGAAGCTCTTGAACGCGACGTAGCGTCCGTCGGACGAGATCGCGGGCGGCCCGACGCTGAAGGCGTTCGCCTCCGCGCCGCCGGTCGCGACGCTGACGCGGATCGTCACGCCTGTCGTGAGGTCGCGCTCGAACACGTCGGCGACGCCGTTCGAGTCACCGGGCACCAGTCCGACCGCATCGCTGACGAAGGCGACGTGCAGGCCGTCAGCGGAGATCGCCGCCGAGACCGAGTTGCCGATCACCTGCGTGCCGGCGGAGTCGACGCTGACGCGTGTCGTCGTCTGCGCGCGGAGCGGAACGAAAGAGAGGAACGCGATGGCGAAGCAGGTACGGGCGAACGCGAACTGCATGGGGGCCTCTTCCCCGCGGATTCGGGGGAACCGTCGCAGCACCGATCGGGAAGCGAGCCACGGAGGTGGCATGCCGCGCCGAGACTATCCGTCAACCGACGCGCTCGCGATGGCCGATCGGTCAATGCCCGCTCAGGACTTCGCGAGCGCTGCTTCGATCTCCGCGCGCAGTGCGGCGAGCGCCGGGCCGACCTTCGACGCGTCGGTCCCCTGGCCTTGCGCGATGTCGGGGCGACCGCCGCCGCCACCTCCGATCGCCGCGGCGGCGGACTTCGCCATGTCGCCCGCCTTCAGGACGCTGGCGTCGCGGAGGCCCTGCACGACGTGCACGTGCGGTACTTTCTCTCCCTCACGTCCGAGAAGACTGGCTACGAGCACCGCGTGCTTCGCTCGCAGGCGGTCCGCGAGGTCGCCGAGAGCCTTGCGATCGAGCTCGGGAACGTCGAACACGCCCCACACGACACCGTTCGACGTCGCGAGGCCCTTCTGCACCGCATCGAAGGCCGCGGCGACGCCGCCGGCCGAGCTGTGCTCGCTCTTCTTGCGCGCGTCCTTGAGCTCCTTCTGCAGCGCTTCGATGCGCGTCGCGAGCTCTTCGGGCGAGCTCTTCAAGGCTTGCGCGGCGTTGCGCACGAGCCGGCGCTGCTCCTGCATCCACTCGAGCGCCCCGGCGCGCGTGAGCGCCTCGATGCGCCGCACGCCGGCCTGGATGGCGCGCTCGCTGACGATTACGAAGCTGCCGATGTCGCCCGCGGCGCGCACGTGCGTGCCGCCGCACAACTCGGTCGACCAGCCGCCGACGTCGACGACGCGCACCTTGTCGGCGTACTTCTCGCCGAACAGCGCGACGACACCGCGCGCCCTGGCAGCGTTGAGATCCTCGACGGTCGTCTTCAGTGGCGCGTTGCGCGCGATCGCGGCGTTGACGCGCCGCTCGATCTCCTCGATCTGCTCCGGCGCGAGCCCCTGCGGGTTGGAGAAGTCGAAGCGCAATCGATCGGGCCCGACGTAGCTGCCCATCTGCTGCACGTGCTCGCCGAGGACTTCCTTGAGCACCTTGTGCAGCAAGTGCGTCGCGGTGTGGTTGGCGCGCGTGGCGTCACGGCGGGCGACGTCGACGCGCGCGCTCACCGGCAGGTTCGCCGCGTCTGCGGGCGCGGAGCCCTGCACGGTCCCGACGTGGATCACGATCTCGCCGGCGCGCTGCACGTCCTCGACCCGGAACGTGAACCGTCCGTCGGCGCTCTGCACGATCCCGGTGTCGCCGATCTGGCCGCCGCTCTCGGCGTAGAACGGGCTGTCGGCGAGCACGAGACGATCCTTCTGTCCGGCGTCGCGGAAGAGCTTGAGCACGCGCGTCTCGAGCTGGGTGCCCCGCTCCGAGTCCTCGTGATAGCTCGCGCGCGTCGCTGGCAGGCCGGTCAACTGCTCGGCGGAGAGCAGTTGCTTGAACTTGCCTTCGGAACGGCTGGCAGCCTGGTGTTTTTCAGCCGCCGCGTTCCATCCCGCGAGATCGACCGTGAGCGAACGCTCGCGCGCCATGAGCTCGACCAGGTCCTGCGGAAACCCGTAGGTCGCGTAGAGCTCGAAGGCCTGATCGCCGCGCAGCGTCTTCGAGCCGGACTTCTCGACCTTCGTGGCCAACTCGGCGAAGAGACCCAACCCGCGATCGAGCGTGCGGCCGAACTGCTCTTCTTCGGCGCGCAACACCTGCGCGACGTGCTCGGCACGCGCGCGCATCTCGGGGAACACGTCGCCGAGCACTTGCGCGACCGCCGGCACGACCTGACACAGGAACGGTTCCTTCAGCCCGAGGTTCTGGCGTCCGAAGCGCGACGCGCGACGGATCAAGCGCCGCAGCACGTACCCGCGACCTTCGTTCGACGGCGACGCTCCGTCGGAGATCGCGCTCGTCACCGCGCGCGTGTGATCCGCGATCACGCGGAACGCGATGTCGGCCGGATCCATCGTCGCGCCGTACTTGCGGCCGCTCAGCTGCTCGACGCGCGCGAAGATCGGCGTGAAGAGGTCCGTGTCGTAGTTCGAGCGCTTGCCCTGCAGCACGGAGAGCACGCGCTCGAAGCCCATGCCCGTGTCGACGCTCTGCGCGGGCAGCTTCACCAGGCGTCCGTCGTCGAGACGGTTGAACTCCATGAACACGTTGTTCCAGAGCTCGATGAAGCGCTCGTTGCCGGCGTTGACGCCGATCTTCACGTCGGCGCCGTCGGCCGGATTGGCTCCCGGCTCGCGATCGATGTGGATTTCCGTGCACGGACCGCACGGACCGGTCTCCCCCATCTCCCAGAAGTTCGCCTTGCGACCGAAGCGCAGCACGCGCTTGGGATCGACGCCGGCCTTCTGGATCCAGATGCGCTCGGCCTCCGTGTCGGCGGGCAGGCCGTCCTTCTCGTCGCCGCCGAAGACCGTGACCCACAGGCGTTCCTTCGGCAGTCCCCAGACTTCGGTGAGCAGCTGCCAGGCCCAGACGATCGCGTCCTCCTTGAAGTAGTCGCCGAACGACCAGTTGCCGAGCATCTCGAAGAAGGTGTGGTGGTACGTGTCGACGCCCACCTCCTCGAGGTCGTTGTGCTTGCCCGAGACGCGGATGCACTTCTGCGTGTCGACCGCGCGCTTGTAGCTGCGCGTGCCCGTGCCGAGGAACACGTCCTTGAACTGGTTCATCCCGGCGTTCGTGAAGAGCAGCGTCGGGTCGTCCTTGGGGAAGACCGGCGAGCTCGGCACGACCGCGTGGCCGCGCTGGGCGAAGAAGTCGAGGAAGTCCTGGCGCACGCGCGCCGCGGTGAAGCGCTGGGTGCGATCGCTGGTCACGGTCGAGCTCATGGACGGAGATGCATGGGGCTTGGGAAATGAACGAGCGCGCGAGAACGGCTCCCGCGCGCTCGAGCGGTCGACGCCGCGTCAGACGCGCGCCGGACCGCGCGCGCCACCGGAGTTGCCGAGCGGAATGAGCGGAGCTGCCTGGGATCCGGGGGCGTTGGCCGGCGACGGGCTCGGCGCGGATTCGGAGTCGTCCTCGTCGTCCGTGCCGGCGATCTGCGGCACACCCTTGGCGCGCACTTCCTTCTCGATCTCGGCGAGCAGGTCGGGATTGTCGATCAGGAATTGACGCGCCTTCTCGAGGCCCTGGCCGAGGCGCACCTCACCTTCGCCGGCGCGCTTGAACGAGAACCAGGTGCCCGACTTCAGCACGACGCCGTCGTTCGTGCCGAGCTCCAGGATCTCGCCTTCCTTGCTGATGCCCTTGTTGAAGAGCACGTCGAACTCGCACTTGCGGAACGGCGGCGCGATCTTGTTCTTCACCACCGTGACCTTCGTGCGCGAGCCGACGACCTCCTCGCCGTCCTTGATCTGGCCGATGCGGCGGATGTCGAGGCGGATCGAGGCGTAGAACTTCAACGCTCTGCCGCCGGTCGTCGTCTCGGGGCTGCCGAACATGACGCCGATCTTCTCGCGGATCTGGTTGATGAAGATCACGCAGCAATCGGACTTCGAGATCGCGGCCGTGAGCTTGCGCAGCGCCTGGCTCATCAAGCGCGCGTGCAATCCGACGAAGCTGTCCCCCATCTCGCCCGCGATCTCGGCGCGCGGCACGAGGGCTGCGACCGAGTCGACCACGACGACGTCGACGGCGTTCGAGCGCACGAGCGTCTCGACGATCTCGAGCGCCTGCTCGCCCGTGTCGGGCTGGCTGACGAGCAGGTCGTCGAGCTTCACGCCGAGCTTGCGCGCGTAGGCCGGGTCGAGCGCGTGCTCCGCATCGACGAAGGCGCAGATGCCGCCGGACTTCTGCGCGTTGGCGATCACGTGCAGCGTCAGCGTGGTCTTGCCCGAGCTCTCCGGCCCGAAGATCTCCACCACGCGGCCGCGAGGCAGTCCCTTGCCGCCGAGACACAGGTCGAGGCCGATCGAGCCGGTCGAGATCCCGCGGATCTCGCGGATCAGTCCCTCGTCGCCCAGACGCATGATCGCGCCCTTGCCGTAGCTCTTCTCGATCTCGGCCATGGCCGCGTCGAGGGAGCGCGCCTTCTCGAGCTTCTCGCGGTCGACGGTCGGTGCTTTTTCGTTCTTCTGCGGCTTGGCGGTCGTCATGAAGTTCCTCTGGGCCTCGTGGCATGCGGATCGGCCAGCCCGGCGCGTCCGCGCGCTCGGGGCCGTCGTCCAGTCGCGCCGGACGCGGGGGAGCGCGGGGAGATCGCACGCGGGCCGGGGCCACGGATGCGGGCCGGATGTGAGATGGGGTCGAAGGGGTCGGAATATAGCCCTGGGACGCGCACGGAAGAAGCGCGCGGCAGCAGTGCACGCAAGCCTGGACGCACGGCGGACTTCGAGGTGACGCTCGCGAGGGGCTCGAAGTCGTCGAGCCCGCTCCGTCAGCCGTTCAGGGGAATGCGAGCGAGCACCGGGTAGCGCGACCCGCGCGCACGCGCCCGATCCGACTCGAAGAGGCAGAGCGAGTCGACGCGCCAGTCGACGGCTCGCCACGCACGCTCGAGCTCGGCGATCGGCTCACGGGCGTCGAGCCTCGCGCGTTGCGCGCGTTGGCGCCGGGCGAGCGTCACGTGCGCTTGCCAGGTCGACCGCGCCTGCGCGGGCTCGAGCGCGAGGCCGAGTCCGTCCAAGGCGCCATGAACCCGCAGGTAGAGCGCGTGCAGCCCGGAAGCGGGCTCCAGTCGCTCGCGCACGCCCGCCCAGATCACGCGCGCGTCGCTCGCCCTCGGAAAGGCGCCGAAGCCCTCGACGACGCTCTCGATCGGCGCCGTTTCGGCCACGGCGCTCTCCAGCGCGCGCGGAACGCGCTCGAGCGCTCGCGCATCGATCGCGCCGAGAAACGCGAGCGTGACGTGCAGCTCGCCCGCTTCGACGACGTTCAGCCCGCAACGCGCGAGCGCGAGCGCGGCGTGCTCGCGCAGCGCGCGCGCTCCGCCGGCGGCTGCAGACCGATGAAGACCCGGCGCGCGCCCGCCTGCATCGGCGCGGCCTCAGACCGTGACGATCTGGAGCAGCTCGTGGAAGCGCTCGTCGACCTGCGGACGCGTCAGCGCGCGCAAACCGTCGACGCTGAACGCCTGCACGCAGAACGAGGCCGTGATCGTGCCGTAGAGCATCGCCTTGCGCAGCGTGCGCGGGTCGTGCTTGCCCTCGGCGGCGAGGAAGCCCATGAATCCGCCCGCGAACGAATCGCCTGCGCCCGTGGGATCGACGACGTTCTCGACCGGGTAGGCCGGCAGCGCGAAGTGCACGTCGCTGCCCATGACGAACGCGCCGTGCTCGCCCTTCTTGAGCACGACGTAGCGCGGCCCGAGGCCGAGCACTCCCGCAGCCGCCTTGATCAGGTTGCGCTCGCCGGTGAGCATGCGCGCTTCCTCGTCGTTGAGCACGATCGCGTCGACCTTGCGCAAGAGCGCGCGCAGCGCATCGGGTTGCGTGTCGATCCACAGGTTCATCGTGTCGACCATCGTGAACGCGGGCGCGTCGACCTGCTCGAGCGCCTTCATCTGCACCACCGGGCTCGCGTTGGCGAGGAAGACGAAGCGCGCCTTGCGATGGACCGCCGGCACCTTCGGATCGAAGTCGGCCAGCACGTTGAGCTGCGTCTCGAGCGTGACACGCTTGTTCCAGTCGCCTTCGTAGCGCCCCGACCAGCGGAAGGTCTTGCCGCGCGAGGTCTCGAGGCCCGCGGTGTCGACTCCGGCGCGCTTGAGCAGTTCGACGTCGGCGCGCTGGAAGTCCTCGCCGACGACGCCGACGAGCGCGACGGGAGCGAAACGGCTCGCGCCGAGCGCGAAGTAGGTCGCCGAGCCACCGAGGATGTCGACGCGGCGCTCGAACACCGTCTCGACGGTGTCATAGGCCAGGGTTCCGACGACCAGCAACGACATGCGCGGCACTCCGAGGATCCGGGGGGGATCGAGAGGGGGCGCGCGCGAAGGGTCGCGCGCGGGGGCGGGGCTCGCATCCCGCGAACGCGCGCGGGCCGGGCCAAGGTGCGATTGTCGCGCAGGCTCGCGCAGCCGTCAACGCGCAGCAAGCCGCGAGCTCGAATCGCGCACGCGCGCGCGACGCCCGTCACTCGCTGCTCGCTTCGGCGGCGAGTTCCTCGCCCTCTTCGCGCAGGCTGCGACCGCCGGGGACGAGCAGGAAGGCGCCGCCGGAGAGATTGAGCGCGGTCACGAGCAAGCGATAGGTGATGCTCACCGCGATGCCGAGCGTCGTCGACGCGCCGAGCACGTGGAAGAGCGCGCCGAAGACGACTTCGCCGACGCCCCAGCCGCCGGGAGTCATCGGCAGCGAGCTGATCACGTTCGCCAGGGCGACGATCGCGACGTACTCGAGCGGCTTCAGGCTTTGCTCGCCGAAAGCGTGCCCGAGCGCGTACACGCCGCCCGCGATGCAGACGTGGTTCATCACCGACATCAACGTCGCGAACGTCATCTCGACGGGATGCGCGGAGTACAGGCGCAGCGCGCGATCGAGCGCGCGGATGCGCTCGCGCTGCGGGAGCTTCTCGATCAACGCGTCGGCGTGCAGCAGGCGCCGCGGCCATGGGTGCATCACGGCGAACAGGCCGGCGATCGCGATTCCGAAAGGCACCGTGACCCACACCTTGAGATCGAAGCGCTTCCCCCACAGCACGATGTCGTGGAAGCGTTCGCCCGAAACCCACACGGCGACGACCGCGAGGCCGATGAGCACGAGCAGTCCGAGCGCGCGATCGACGATCACCGACATCAACGCGTCGGCGCGCCGGCGCGGGTTCTCTCGCACGACCAGCACGGCCTTGATCACGTCGCCGCCGGTCAGCCCGGGGATGACGAGATTGAAGAAGAAGCCCAGGAACGTGAGCCGGAACGCGTTCCACCAGCTCGTCCTGCAGCTCGCGATCGCGAGCAGGCGCCACCAGCGCGTGATGCTCGTCACCGCCGCGAGCACGAACATCGCCATGGCGATCGCGAGGCCGCGCGGGTCCAGCTCGCCGAACACGCGCAGCATGCCCGGCCGCCACGCGAGGAACGTGCGCCCGCTGGGATTGGCTTCGGCTTCGGCGTCGCGGTCGATGCGCGTGTCCTTGCCCGCCGCGTGCGCCGCGCGCACGTCCTCCGGCCAGCTCGGATCGAGCGTTTCCCCCGGCGCGACGCGGAAGCGGATCGAGCTCGAGCGCCAGTCGCCCTCGATCGTTCCCGCGATCTGCGTGTCGTTGCCGTCGCGCGTGAGCACGAGCCGGTCCTTCCACGGCAGGAACCACGCCACCAGGCCGAGCAGCACGAGCGCGACGAGCGGCCGCACGACGCTCTTCCACCGACCGCTCTTGCCCTGTTCCTTGCTCACGACGATCTCGTTCAGCCCGCTGCACGGCCCGAGGCGTGGCCCGCGGTGTCGTCGGCCGGCGCGGGCGCGACGGGCGCGCCCGGCTGGCGTCGCCCGGACCACCACGCCTGCCAATCTTCTTCGCGCAGGCTTTCGAAGCCCGCGCCCGCGAACTTGGACAGCACCTGCATCGCCGCGACGTGGATGTCGCTCTGCGGACGCACGAGCAAGAGCTGGTAGATCGCGCCGAGCTGCCCCTCGCGCCACCCGGGCGCCTCGGGCGCGCCGAGCTCCTTGGGCGGCGGAGGAAGTCCGCGCTGGCGCAGCATCTCGAGCACGCGCACGACCACGATCGGCGACGGCTCGCGATCGAGCTGTTGCAGCATGGAATCGAGCACCTCGATGCCCGCGCAGGTCACCGCCGCCTCGACGGCCGCCGCGCGCACGAGCGGATCTCGATCCTTGAAGGCGAGCGCGAGGGCCTGGCGCACCGCGCGCCGCTCGAGCTCGAGCGCCGTGCGCTCGAGCCGCTCGCGCGCGGGGCGGTCGAGACCGCGCAGGCCGCCGAACTGCGACCTGGCCTTCGATGACGCGCCGCGCCCCGTCGATGTCGTACTGCAGACTCTCGAGCCCGTTGCACGCTCCGTCGATGCTCGGTGCGCTCTCGCCCTTCATCGACGCGGGGTCGAGGGTGGCGCGCACGGCGCGCACGAGCGCGGTCGCCCGCGCGGTGACGTCGTCGGCGCTCGCGACGACCGCCTACGGGGAAGCGCCGCCGGGCGGCCGACCTCGAGGCGCGCGCCGAGCGCGCCGAGGATCAGGACCGCTCGTTCGCGCGAAAGCGCGGCGGGATCGCTGGCGGCGAGGCGCGTGCTCCAGGCGACCTGCAGCGCGCGCGCGCGTGGATCCTTCGGGTTCGCCTCGCCGAGCTCGATCAGCGTCTCCAGGCAGCGCAGCGCGGGGTTCTCGACGCGCGAGGGATCCTTGGCGACGAGCTTCGAGCCGCTCTGAAGCAGACCGGCGATTTCGTGGCGCAGCAGGTACTCGATGTCGC
This sequence comes from Planctomycetota bacterium, assembly GCA_044228975.1. Taxonomy (GTDB): domain Bacteria; phylum Planctomycetota; class UBA1135; order UBA1135; genus JADJNY01. Next base: position 9,572 of record JBGATX010000098.1, read on the forward strand.
TCTCGAGCGCGGCCGAGTACTTGTGGCGCCCCTCGGCGTCGTGCAGCTGGTCGAGGTTCCAGGCCTTCGCTCCGACGCTGTGGCAAGCGCTGCAGACGATCGCGAGCAGCGCCGCGACGACGACGCCCGCCGCGCACTTCCTCGAAGCGGACGGCGGAGCAACGAGGACGGTGGCCGGAGCCCGCTGCGACCGATCGGAGCGCACGCGGCCAGTGTATTCGCTGGGCACGAGCCGTCCTAGCAGCCCGCCGAGAAACACGCTGATGCGGCGGCGCGCGAGCGCGCGACGCCTCGCGACGGTTGTTTCTCGACGGGAGGTTCGTGGGCGAATGCGCCGCTCACCGCGATTCGAAGCGCGGATGAGCGAGCACGACCCAGCCGCACTCGGAGTCGCCGCCTTCGCTCGACACGACGACGCCCAGGCTGCGGGCTCCCGTCAGGTCGATGTCGACCGGCGTCGAGCCCTTGTCGATCTCGCCGGAGAAGCGCACCTCGCCGCGCACGCGGATCTCGACCGTCAGACGGCCGGGCTCGCATTCGACCCCCGGACGCTTGGCCTTGATGAGCTCCGCGCGAAAGTGCATCGGGCTCTCGTCGTGGTCGAACTCGACCACGGTCGCGCCCTCCTCGCCGCCGCGGATGCACACGGCTTCGCTGCCGTCGCCCGGATCGAAGAGCGCGCCGAGCTTCTTGCCCTGACGCAGGACGCTGCGGTTGGCGCGCGCGGTGATCCAGGTGTTGCGGTCGAGCAGCACCATCTGGCGCAGGCGATCGTTGGGCGAGGGCAGCTCCTTGCGCTCGAGCTTGCCCTTCAACCTCGTCGTGTCCGCGGGACCGAAGTGCCCCTCGACCCCGGCGCGCAGCGCCTCGAAGGCGATCTCGTTGCCCGCGGCGTTGTAGTGGCCTTCGCCCGGACCCTTGCCGATGTAGTAGAGGTCGGCGTGGTTCCAGTTCTCGTCGACGACGAGATCGAACCACGGGCGCGTCGAGATCAGCGGCATGTGGAGCGAGTCGCAGGTCTCGCGCAGGAACGGCTCCTGCCAGGTGTAGCGAGGATCCGTGAACGGTCCGCGCACGTTGAAGAGCAGCACGAAGTGCCGCACGCCGCGCTCCTCGAGCATGCGGTGCGCCGAAGTCAGGATCGCGCGCGCGAGCGTCTTCTTCTCCTCGATGCGCGAGCGTGCGAACTGCTGGCGATGCTGCCACGGAGCGATGGCATCGAGCTGGCGGTAGATCAGGGCGCGCCACAGCAGGCTGCCGGCGTCGAGCGAGTGGCGCTGGAAGTATTCCTCCACCGTCGGCACGCCTGCTTCGCGCAGACGCACGCTGGAGCCATCCGGTCCATCGGGCTCCAGGCGCGGCTTCGGCCAGCCGCGGAAATCGAGCACGCAACGATCGAGGTCGCTCTCGACCAGGATCGCGAGCACGACGATCGGCTGCTTGTCCTTCCAGTGATCGATCGTGCGCGTGAGGAGCAGATAGGCCTGGTCGAAGCCGAAACCGCCGACGCCGTAGTTGAGCAGCCGGTACTTCGAATCGAGGTCCGAGCGTTCCATCAGCCCTTGGAAGCACTGCGGCTTCGGCACGACGCACTGCGCGAAGGAATCGCCGTAGAAGAGCACCGGCGTGCGCTCGCCGACGCTCGCTGCGTCGAGGTGCTCGTAGGTGTCGGGCAGCACGAGGTCGCCGACCCAGCCGACGTTCCTGTCGTAGCCCGGCACCTCGCCGAACGATTCGGCGGGCAGGAAGCGCCGCTGCAGCTTCCAGAAGACCTCGTCGACGTCCTCGTTCGAGAAGTTGCCCGGCTGGCGCAGCTGCTCGCCGAGGCGGCGCGCGCTGTCGGAATCGGAGAGCACGACCCAGCGCAGGCCGAGCTCGATCGCGACAAGCGCGACGATCAGGCCGATGGCGAGCGCGGCGAACCCGCGCAGGGCTCGTCGCAGGCAGCCCGGACGGGCACGCGGAGTTGACTCGGACATGCTCGCGAAGGTCGAGCATGCTAGCAGGGCCAGGCGCACTGCGTACGGGCGCGGCTCGCCGCGCTCGGCGTGTAGGCGGCCGGCGGACCCGGCGCTAGCTTGGCTCCGTCCGAACGTTCGCCGTCCGAGCCCCGTCCTTCCGACCTTCCGAGCGAGTCGAGGCATGCGCCCCTTCCGACGCTTCACCGTGGCGACGATCGCCCTTCTGCCGGCCTGCGCGAGTGCGCCATCGAGCTCCTGCTCGGATGCCGCCGGAGAACCGCGCGCCTCGCTCATGGCGGAGCCGGCGAATGCGCGGCAATCCGCGCCCGCGACTCCACCCGCGAACGAGGAGGGTCGACCGAAACCCGCGAGCTCGACACCGTCGCAGGACCCGCCGAAGCCCGAGCCCGCCCCCGCGCCGCAGCCTCCCGCGCGGCGCTCGCGCATGATCCGGGACGATCGCATCGACACGCCGGCGGCCGCGACGGACAAGCTCGTCGCGCTGCCCTCGCGCGATCTCGCCGGGCACGAGGCCGAGGAGCGCGCGCGCGCCGCGTTCGGGGCGCTCTCCGAGAAGGAGCAGCGCGATCTCGTCGACTACCTGACGCTCGAGTGCCGCAGCCTCGGGGGCTTCCAGCGCTCGCTGATCGACTACGTCGAAGGCAGTGTGGCCGAGAACCCGCGCCTCACGCCGCAGATCGTGCCGCTGACCTGGTTCGACTACGCGTTGCGCGCGCTGCGCCGCCTGCCGCACGAGGAAGATCCGCGGCGCGTGTTCGAGAACGCGCTCGTGGGCCTGCCGCCGGGCTGGGATCTCGCCGAAGCGTGGATCGAGATGCAGCTCGACGACGGCTCGCAGCAGAAGGCGGCCGAGGCGTTCGGACACGCGTACACGGATCGACAGGGCGGCGTCTATCCCGGCGTCACGCTCTACGACGCGCACGCTTCGCGCACGTCGATCGAGATGCCCGACGTCGACGCGCTCGGCCTGGTGCACACGCTCAGCGGAGACTGGACGACGTGGAAGGCGATGGTGCCCGCCGAACAGCAACAGCCGCTGTATGCGCGCGTCGCCGAGCTCTTCGCGCCGCTCTTCCGCCACCGCAGCCTGCGCGAGAACCTCGCGCGCACCTTCGTGTGCGGCACGACGGAGCTGCGCGACGGCTACCAGGCGAACCTCGACAACTTCCACGCCCTGTGGGAGTCGTGCTCCTCGGATCCGGCGCGCTTGCGCGAGAGGCTGCCGCAACCCGACGCCTGGCGCGACTTCCTCTCGCAATGGGGAGATCGCGTCGCCGCGGAGCGCGAGCTGATGCAGAAGGCGACCGAGCGCCGCGCCACCCTCGACCGCGATCTGCCGCGCGTGCGTGCGACGCTCTTGCGCGTGCTCGGCGAGGTCGGTGCGTTCGCGCGCATCGAGAAGCCACCGGAATTCCGCTGAACGAGCGGCGCGTGCGTTCGCGCACGTCGAGCTCGAGGGACACGACGAGCGGCGCGCCGCGCGCAACGCATGCCGCGCTAGCGGCAACCTCGATCCTGCCGGGCGGGCGAGCCGCGCTCCCGCTCGCGTGTCGATGTCTCGCCGGGAGCCGCAACGCACACGAGCATGGATCTGGGTCGGGCTGGTCGTCGTGAGCGCCTGGGCGCTGGCGTTGCGCGTCGGCGCGCTCTCGCGCCTCCTGCCGGTGCACCCCGAGCCGGACGCGAGCCTCGTCTGGACGTACCGCGCGCTCTGCGGCGACACGACCGCCGAAGCGACGCGGCACTTCGGGGTCTATCCGATCTTCCTGCCGGCCGGGCTCGCGGCGGTCGGCGAGCGCGAGGTCCTCGCGTCCGCCGAGGCGCGCGCGACGCTCGAAGATCATCTCGCCGCCGCGTCGGCGCCCTACGTGCGCTTGCGGAGGCTCGGCGCGTGGCTCGCGTTCCTGCTCGTGCCGATCTCGTTCTTCCTGGGGCGTCGCTGGCTCGCCGATGCATGGGCGCTGTTCGCCGCCGCGCTGCTCGCGACGGCGATGCTGCACGTTGCGCACGCCTCGATCGCCAAGCCGCACGCGGCGGCGGCGACCTTCGTTTGGCTCACCCTCCTTTGCGCCCTGCGCTTCCAGGAGCGGCCGAGCGTCGCACGCGCGCTCGCGGGCGCGGGCGCGGGCCTCGCGGCGATCGGCACATTGCACACGGGCCTCTTCGTGCTGCCCGCGATGGTCGCGAGCGCGTGGCTCGCCGATCCGAGCTCGCGCGCCGCGCGCTGGTCGGGCTGGCTCGCGCCGGCCGCGTCCCTCGCGGGCGGACTGTGCTTCATGCCCGGCTTCGTGAGCTTCGAACCGCACGAGATCCGGCTCGGTCACGGACATCCGATCCTCTTCACCTTCTTGAATGGTCGCGGGCTCGGCGTCTGGACCGAACTGTTCTGGGAGCACGATCCGGTGCTCGCACTGCTCGCCGCGAGTGGCGGCCTCGTGCTGCTCGGTGCGCTCGTCACGCGGCGGAAGGCGCTCGTCGCGCGCGACCCGGCGCTCGTGCTCGTCGCGTTCGCACTCCCGTACGCGCTCCTGATCTCGCTCGACGCGCGCGTGGTCGATCGATATCTGCTGCCGCTCTATCCGTTGTTCGCGCTGTGCGGCGCGCTCGCGTCGCAGGCGCTCGCGGCACGCGTGCCGGGTCGAGCGTGGCCAGTGGCCTTCGGCGCGGCGCTGCTCGCGTTCCCGGCGTGGGCGTCGGCGCGCTTCACGTGGCTCGGCCGGCAGCCGACGACGTACGTCCAGCTCGCGCGCTGGATCGAGGCGCAGCCCGACGCGCTGCACTCGCGCGTGCTGCTCTCGCTCTGGATCACGCCCCCACTGTGTCCGACGCCCGCCGCGCTCGCACAACAGCTCGCGACGAGCTCGGGCCGCTCTCAGCCGTGGTTCCACTACCTCGGCGGTCTCGCGTCGTTGCCCGCGCACGTCACGCAGTACGACCTGCGAACCCTTCCGCCCGAGCTCTACCTGCGAGATCCCCCACCGTGCGAAGAGGACGTGCTCGCGGAACTCGCGGCGCTGCAGCCGCAGTGGATCGTGCTCGAGGACACGCCGCGCGTGCTCACGTTTCCCGGCGCGAAGGCGATCCACGAGACCGTCCGCGCGCACGCCGAGCGCGTGGCCGTGTTCAGCGGCTACGCGAGCTCGTACCGTGGACCGATCGACTACCAGGGAGCGCGAGACCTGGCGCTGCGCGCGCTCGACGCGACGGCGCTCGGCCCGCGCCTGGAGGTGTATCTCTGGCACCGGCCGTGAGCGCGCATCGCGCGACCAGCGTCAGGCCGGGACACCCGCGGTCGCCGGTTCGGGGGCGGTGAAACAAGGCTCGAGCTGCGCGCGCAACGCCTGGCGGGCGCGCAGCAAGCGCTCGCGCACGACGAGCGCCGGAAGCCCGAGCCGTTCGCCGATCGCGTCGACGCCGAGCTCCTCGGCGTCGGCGAGCAGCAGCACGATGCGTTGGGTGTCGGGCAGCTGATCGATGGATTCGCGCACGCGCGCTCGCAGCGCGCCGCAGGAGACGCGCGGCGTGTCCGGCCACGGCTCGATCGCCTGTGCGAAGTGGCCGCGCTCGGTGAAGGATGGCCGCGCCTCCGCGTCTTCGCCGTCGTCCTCGAGAGTTCGACCGTCGCGGCGCGCGAGGCATGCGTCGACGACGAGCTGGCGCAGCCACGCGCGCACTTGCGAGTCCGAATCGACTCTGGATTGCATGCGGAACGCCGCGTCGAACGCGTCCTGCAACGCCTCGAGCGCCTGTGACTCGCGCCGGCAGAACTTGCGCGCGACCTCGAGCAACGCGCCGGCGTGCGCGCGCACGAGCTCCTCGCGAGCGGTCTCGTCGCCGTCGCGCAATCGCGCGCAGAGGAGCGCCGAGTTCGCGGGGGTCGCCGACGGCGCGCCGTGCGGGTTCGAGGAGGGAAAGCGTGACGAGGCGACGGGCGTGAGGGGGTCCATCGGGATGCCTTCCGACTTCAGCAGTTCGACCACGTAGCTCGAGCGGCCGCACAACGCGCCCCGGCGCGAGAGCTCGCGCAGGAATTCGGTGCCGCGCGCGTCGACGAAGCGCAGCTCCGTGACGTCGAGCAGCACGCGCCGCCCGGGGAGCGACCGACGCGCGAGCTCGGCGCGACACTCGTCGACCCACGCTCCGGCGAGGTTGCCCTCGAGCTGGATCCGCATCGTGCCGTTCTCGGTGGAGTGTGCCATTCGAAGCATGCTGGTCCTCTGTTGCGGCGGCGCTTTGGCAATGCGCATGCCAGGACCTGCGCGCGACGACGACGGCAGTGGAACGCGCGCGAGAGCCGTTTCGACGGCTCCGTGTGCGGCGCGGCGCCGTGGCCCGCTCACGAGATGTCGTGGGCGCCACGCCCGAGCGTGGGGTGCCGCTCGCGCAGCCCACGGCCGCTCGTGGGATCCGCGCGCGCCTTCGTCCGGGGCCGTTGGACGGCGAAGGGCTCGCGTCGCGAACGACCGCTCAGGTCGCGCGCGGCGCGCGGGTGATGCCGAGCTTCTTCATCCGGCTGCGCAGCGGGTTGGGATGCAGCTCGAGCTTGCGCGCCGCGCCGGAGGGACCGTCGATGACCCAGCCCGTCTGCTCGAGCGTGGCGCGGATGTGCTCGCGCTCGATCGCTTCGAGGCTCGCGCCGGCGGCGGGCGGCGGATTCGGCGTGCCCGCCGACCTCGCGGGCCCCGGGTCACTCTGGAGCGCGGCGACCGGCCTCGCGGCCGGCGCGGCCGCGAGCAGCGGCGTGCAGTCGACATCCAGCGTATCGCCGCGCGCGAGGATCACCGCTCGCTCGAGGATGTTCTCGAGCTCGCGCACGTTGCCCGGCCAGGCGTAGCTCGAAAAGCGCCGCGCGAGCTCGGGCGTGATGTCGTCGACGCGCTTGCCCGTGCGCGCGGCGAACTTCTTCAGGAAGAAGCTCACGAGCAGCGGGATGTCTTCGGCGCGATCGCGCAGCGGCGGGAGGTGGATCGGATAGACGTTGAGCCGGTAGTAGAGGTCCTGGCGGAACTTGTCCTGCGCGATCGCGCGCTCGAGGTCGCGGTTCGTCGCCGCGATGATGCGCACGTCGACCTGGATCGTCTGATTGCCGCCGACGCGCTCGAACTCGCGCTCCTGCAGCACGCGCAGCAGGCGCACCTGCACGTCGGGCGGCACCTCTCCGATCTCGTCGAGGAAGATCGTGCCGCCTTGCGCGAGCTCGAAACGCCCGATGCGCCGCGCGATGGCGCCGCTGAACGCGCCCTTCTCGTGCCCGAAGAGCTCGGACTCGACCAGTCCCGTCGGCAACGCGGCGCAGTTGAGCTTGATCAGCGGCTTGTCGCGGCGCTTGCTCGTCGAGTGGATCGCGCGCGCGATGAGCTCCTTGCCCGTGCCCGTCTCGCCCGTGATCAGCACCGAGGCGTCGGTCTGCGCGACGCGATCGACGTCGGCGAGCACGGAGGCGAGGTGTGCGCTGCGGCCGACGATCTCCTCGAAGTTGTGGACCGACTGGATCTCCTCGCGCAGGTAGCGGTTCTGCTCCTTGAGCCGAGCCTGCTCCTGCTCCATCAGCACGCGGTCGGTGATGTCGATGAACATCGTGCGCGTGTAGGTGCCTCCCGGATCGGGGCGCGACCACCACTGGATGTACACCGGCTGCCCGTCGCTCTTGCGGCGCATGTGGAGCACGACGCCGCTCGTGTCCGTTCCGCGGCCGACGGATTCGAAAGCGAGCTGGACCTGCCTCTTCGCTTCGGGCGTGTCCGCGACGAGCGAGATCCCGACCGTCCCCACGGATTCCTCCGGTTTCAGGCCCAGGATGCGCAGCGCCGCGCGGTTCGCGCGCAGGAAGCGCGACTCGAGATCCTCGTGCACGTACGCGATCGGCGCTTCGTCGAAGAGGTCGCGGAAGCGCTCCTCGCTCTCGCTGAAGCTGCGCTCGACGTGCAGCCGGGCGAGTTCGGCCGCCGCGCGGGCGGCGAAGATGCGCACGATCGCGAGCTCGCGCGCGCTGGCCTCGATCGGGCGCGTGTCGAAGACGGCGAGTCCGCCGAGCGTTTCGCCGCCCGGCCCTCGCAGCTCCATCCCGATCCAGCCTTCGATCGCGTTCGACGACAGGAGCGCGTCGCCCGGAAACTCGTGCCGTGCACCCTGCTCCAGCGCGAGCGGCGCCGCGCCCGCGCACGCTTCGAAGGCCGAACCCGCGAGCGGCCACGACTCTCGTGCCTGCGTGCCGCCCGGCGCGTGGAATGCGAGGGCGCGCAGCTCGCGAGCGCCCGCGCGCTCGACGATCAGCACGTACTCGACCTCGAGCGTGCGCGCGAGCGTCTCGACCAGCGCCTCGAAGAAGGGCGCGCCTTCGAGTCGCGCCAGACCGTCGGCGACGCGCGTGAGCCACGCGTCGTCGGACAGCGCTCCCGACGCATCAGGCTGCTCCGGTGGTTTGGGGGGCATCGGGGAGGTTGCGGAGCGGCTGCCGCGGCGCATGGTAGCGCGTCGCAGCCCGAAGGTGCAGTCCACGCGCGCGGCCGGCGCTCCCGCGGAGGCGGCGACTCGCCGTGAGCGGCGCTGATGTCGAACGCCATCAGCGCTTGTTCTTGTCGTCCCAGAGCTTCGGCTCCCAGAGCTCGACCTTGTTGCCGTCGGGATCGACGATCCAGAGGAAGCAGCCGTTCTCGTGATGCTCGGGCCCCTTGAGGATGGGCACGCCGCCCGCATGCAGGCGCTTCATGATCCCGTCCATGTCGTCGACGCGGTAGTTGATCATGAAGGAGCCCGTGCTCGGCGCGAACCAGGCGCTGTCCTTCGCCGCGAGGTGCCACACCGTGAGTCCGCGGTCCTCGGCCTTGTCCTCGGGCCACTTGAGGATCGCGCCGCCCCACGACTCGAGCTGCACGCCGAGGTGCTTCTCGTACCAGGCGGCGAGCGCCTTCTCGTCGGACCTCGCACGCAGAAAGACGCCGCCGATACCCGTGATGCGCGCCATCGAGCCTCCTGTGGAGGCGACTCTACGGCACGTCGAGCGTTCGAGACAGGTCGAGGCCGCGACGGACCGGCACAGCCGTCGTCATGGAGCGCAACGAGAGTGGTCCCCGCACGCCGGCATCGCGCATTCTCGCGGCGAGATCGGGAGAGAGAGCGAGCTCATGGAGCACATCGGTCGAGCGCGCCTGTCGATGGACGGCGACCGTCGTCAGGCCGCCGATGAGCCGATCGACGGGGAGAACTTCCCGGTCGTCGCTCTCGTGCGTTGACGGCCACCTGGGGTGGCGGTGACGATCTCGAATGCGGAGTTCCAACGTGTCGCCACGGCTCGTCCGCGAGGATCGTCGCTCGGCTCGGCACGTGGAGCGCGCGCAGGCGTCGCTCGCGCGCGCCGGCGCGGAAACCGGGAGGAGGCACACGATGAACATCCTGTTGTGGGTCCTGCAGGTACTCGCCGCGCTCCTGTACGCAGCGTCGGGCGTCATGAAGGTCTTCCTGTTCGACAAGGTGAGCGCCGACGTGCGTTCCTTCGGTGCATTGCCGCGGGGAGCTTGGAAGGCTCTCGGCATCCTCGAACTCGTCTGCACGGTCGGGCTGATCGTCCCCTCCGCCTTCCACTGGCACCCGGAGCTCACGTGGGTGGCCTCCACGCTTCTGGCGATCGAGAGCCTCGTGTTCATCGGAGTCCACGCCAAGTACCGCGAGATCGCCCCCATCGTCATGTGCGGCGTGCTCGGCCTGCTCATGGCGTTCCTCGCGTACGGCCGGATGGTCGTCAGCCCGATCCCCTGACGGACCGTAGTTCCTCGAGCGCGAGCGCGTCGCCAAGCGGCGCAGCGGGCCTTCGAGGTCGCCGTTCCGCGTCGAGCAGGCGGTGTGAAGGGCTGGGTCGGCCGTAGGTCTCCAGCACGGACGGTCGCACGCGCCGTCGAGCCCGGACAACGCCCCATCCCCTACCGGCGCGCAAGGGCGCGACGCGCGCGCTTGGATGGGTACGGTTGCGGCGGCTTCCACCGCGTGGCGAATGATCCGTGAATCGGTCAGCGCCGGGACTTCGCCGTCCGACCTGCAGAGGCCGGTCGCGCTGCCTTCTTCGCGCGGCGCGCGCGCTGCTTCTGTTCCTCCGCCTTGATGAGGATCGAGCCCTTCGCAGTCGCGTCGAGACGCAGCTTCGCGAGCTTCACCGCGGCCGCCATCAACGCCTCGATCTCCGGGCGGTCGAAGTCCGCAACCGAGTTCAGCACGACGTGACGCACCGTCTTGCCGCTACCTTGCAGCAGCTTGCTCGGATCCGACTTCGACAATTGAGCGCCCTGCCCGAAGAACAGCTTCACGCAGTCCGGGTACAGCGCCATCCCGCACAGCCCCTCGGAGCCGTGTTCGGTGGGCGTATACGAAATCACGAGCGAGTGCTGGTTCTCGTACACGTACACGAACTCGGACAGACCGGGCAGCCGAGCACGCAGCTTCGCGCGCAGCGCCTTTCCGAGTTTGGCGATCCCCGGCTCGTACTTCGCGAAGAAGCTCGCGAGCTGTGTTTCGGCATTCGTCACGCGAAGTCCTCCTCTTCGTCGAACCTGTTCCGCACGGTACGTTCCGAGCGTGACCTTGTCCACGCGGCCTTCATGCAGCGCTTCAGGACCAGAGGGGCAGGCCAGCACATCACGGGGACGCGGTCGTCCAAATAGCACGCGCTGATCCAGGCGCTCGGCGCCGACGGCCAACAGCGCCTCGAACAGACGATCCTCGACACGCTGCGCGCGAGAGGAGACGTGCCGTGATCTTCTTCCGCCGACCCAAGGTGCGGATCGTCGCGCACCAACGGTTCGAGCCGACGCACGACGTGCCCCATCCCGCGATCGGTTGGTTCGAGTGCACGGTCGACGGCCGCCGCGGATGGCATGTGCTCGCGTTCCCAGAGAGCGACGGGCGCTTGGGGGTGTGGTTCGGCGAAAGGCCGCAACGATAGCCGCGAGTGCAGGCATCGCCATGGGCTGTACGGGGAGTGCGCACCTCACGCGGGCGGCAACTTCGGCCACGGCCACCATCCACACCGGAGTACTCCGGACGCACCCCAGCCAAACACCGTGCTACTCTGATCGCCGACAC
>JBGATX010000099.1:0-20121 GCA_044228975.1 Planctomycetota bacterium
GCGCGCGCCGAACTGCTGCCCGACGTCGAACGGCGCGCGGCGCTCGAGCTCGCGACCGAATTCGGCTCGACGGGCGACTGCGTCGCGCTGGCCGAGCTCTTCCGCGCACTGCCCCCGCGCGAGCGCGAGCTGCGCGCGGCGACGATCGTCGCGCTGCACCGCCTCGGCGGACGCGCCGCGCTCGAGCGTGTCTTCGCGCGCGAGGCCGAGGCTCGCGTGACGCGCCTCGTGACGCTGCTCGAAGCGCCCGGCGCCTCGACGCGCCTTTCGAACACGTTGTTCCGTGTCGCTCGCGAGCTCGATGCCGCGGCCGACACCCTTCTTCCCTGAGAGTCTTTCATGCACCTCGTGCTTGCGACCCTTTGCTCTTCCACGTTCGCGCTGGGCGATCCGAGCGCGCTTTCAGCGCCCGTTCCGCTCGTCGTGCGCAGCTACGACATCTCCGCCGCGGTCGCCTGGCACGCCTCGCCGCGCATCGGGGAGCGCGTGTTCCCCAACCTGCTCGACCTGGTGAACGACTGGGGGACACAGAACGTGGGCGATGCGGAGGCGTGGGATCCCGACCCCCAGCAGCTGATGGCCTTCGTGCAGGATTTCTACGCCGAGGAGTTCCAGTCCGCCGGCCGCGCGCTGTGGGACGACGAAAGCGGTCATCTCGTCGTGCGCGCTCCCGAAGCCGTCCAGCGCGGCGTCCAGGAGCTGATCACGGCGTTCGAATCCGTCCTCGCACGCCCCACGGAGATCGCAGTCGACATCGTGCGCCAGCCGGACGGCGCGGAGCCGATCGCGAGCTCGATGGTCGCCGCCGCGGACGCCGAACGACTGCTCGGCGCCGCGGGAACGTCGCGCGCGAGCTATGTGCTGCGCGTTCCGGCGGGGAACATCGGCTGGCTCGACGCGACGACGAGACAGGACCTGCTCGTCGACTACGACGTCGAGATCGCGCAGGGCGCCGTGCAGTACGACCCGATCGTCACGACGATCGAGAGCGGCGTGCGCATCGAGGCGCGCTGCTCCCCGGCGCCCGGTGGCGCCTGGCTCGCGCTCGTGCTGCGCGACACGCTCCCGATCGGCGGCCCGCGAGAGATCGCCCTCGACTCGAGCGGGACGGTCATGACCGAGCGCGGACCGAGTCCGGTGTCCTCGCCGAGCGCGCTGCAGGGCTTGTGCGCGCAGACGCGCGCGCTCGGACTGAACACGCTGCTCTCCGAGGGCAAGGCGCTCCTGATCCAGACCTCTCTCGGCACGCGCGACAGCCAGGGATCGACGCTCGTGTGCCTGCGCCTCGTCGGAAGCGCGCCGCCGCGCCAGATCGAGATCGCGCCCCAGGGATTGGCGCCGGATCGACGCGGCACTCTCGTCAACCTGCAGTTCGCGGCGCCGCCGCGCTGCTACACGTTGTCCAGCCCGAACAACGACCAGCAGATCGATCGAGTGCGCAACCTGCGCTGGAGGCGTCACCCGGAGGAGACGCTGTCGATCTACTCGTTCCTGCGCATCGGCGACATGGGCTTCGTCGAGCAATTCCTGCCCGAGAACCAGACGCACGGGAGCTTCGGCCCGTGGGTCCTGCTCCGTCCCGATCCGACGCAGCAGCCCTCGTCGGAGTTCTCGACCGAGGACGTCGCCACCGTGCTCTCGCGTGCGTGTCCATCGGCGCGGCTCTTCCAGCTGCGCCTGACGCTCGGTCGCAAGGGCAGCTCGCCGATCGCGCGCGCTTGCGCGCCGCTGCGCCTGGGTGAGGCGAGCACGCTCCTGCTCGGCACGGAATCGACCTGCATCGCCGACTACGAAGTCGAGGTCGCGCAGAACGCCTCGATCCTCGATCCGACGATCGGCATCGCCTTCGAGGGCTTGGTCGTGCGTGCGATCCCGCGCGCGGGGGTGCAAGGCGAGCCCTCGCTCGACTTGAGCGTGCTCGCGAGCGCGCGCCGCGAATCCGCGCGCACCTTCGACGCGCGCCCGAGGAGCGTGGGGAGCATCACCGAGGAGACGACGGACGAGCTCATCGCGCACGAGCGCCTGTTCTTCGGCAAGCCGGGCGCCGCGCCGCGCGCGCTCACGCTCGGCGACGGCGCGGGCAGCGGCCTGTCGCTGCTCGTCGAGCTCGACGAAGTGCGCTGACGCACGCCCCTCGCATCGATCCGCACGCCTGGCAGGGGGGCACGGGGTGCGACGCGTCGCGGATCGAGGGCGGACGCGCGCTCCCACGCCCGCCCGAACGCCTGGAAATCCCGCGCGAAAATCCCGCGGCGGCCTTGGAGCACGCGTACGACGGCCTACATGTGCGGTGGCCGCCGGTGGCGTCTCCACCCGCGCAACCTGCGCTCTCCCTCGGTGCAGGTTCGTGGCGCGGACGCATGAGTGATCCGGCGACCGCAAGTTCCGCGAAGCCCGCGCTGCGCGGAGGCCCCGAGTCGCGAGCCCCGTTTCGACGAGCCGCGAGCAAGGGGAGACGAGAGAGTCATGGTGTGGCTGGCGTCGCGGCGAGCGACGCCAGCCCTTTTCTTTTTCGCCCGCGGCGCGCGCACGGCGTGCGGGCGCTTGTCAGCGCGCCGGTGCGTGGAGCACGCTGTCACCCATGCGCGATCCCTTCCTCCAAGCCGCGCTCGACGAAGCGCGCGCCGGCCTCGCCGAAGGCGGCATCCCGATCGGCTCCGTCCTCGTGATCGACGGCCGCATCGTCGGCCGCGGCCACAATCGCCGTGTGCAACGCTCGAGCGCGATCCTGCACGCCGAGATGGACTGCCTCGAGAACGCGGGCCGATTGAAGGCGTCCGACTACGCCCGCGCGACGCTCTACTCCACCCTCTCCCCCTGCGACATGTGCAGCGGCACCGCGCTGCTCTACAAGATCCCGCGCATCGTCATCGGCGAGAACCGCACCTTCCGCGGCCCCGAGGACTATGTCGCCTCGCGCGGCATCCAGCTCACACTCCTCCAGGACGAAGCCTGCATCCAACTCATGCAGACCTTCATCCGCACCCACCCCCAACTGTGGAACGAGGACATCGGCACGTAACTCTCATTCCCCTCGCGCCCTTCACCTCTCCTCGCGCCCTCACTCCGCCCAGCACCCCGCGCGATCGTGGGGCGGTCCTCCGCCCCACGGTCGTGCGGGGTTCGCGATGCGGAAGCACGCGTGTGTGGCGCGTTGCGTGGAAAACGCCTTCGTCCAGTTCCGGCATTCGCGCCCCGCAGAAATCCGTCACACTACCCCCCATGAAGCTCGCCGCCGCCGCCCTCCTCACCACGCTCTTCACCCTGACCTCCTGCATCTCCACGCGTCCCACCCAACGCGGCAACCTCACAACCCCCGACAACCAGACGATCGCCTACGAATCCCGCGGCCAAGGCACCCCGACGATCGTCCTCATCCACTGCTGGTGCGGCAACCAGACCTTCTGGCACGACCAGCTCGACCTCCTCGCCCGCAACCACGAGGTCATCACTCTCGATCTCCCCGGCCACGGCGAATCCACGCGCACGCGCTCGCCCTACACGATCTCCTCCTACGGCGACGACGTCGCGCAACTCGTCACCGAGCTCGACCTGAAACACGTCATCCTCATCGGCCACTCCATGGGCGGCCCGGTCGCGCTCGCCGCCGCCGCGAAGCTCAAGGGCCGCGTCACCGGCATCATCGGCATCGACAACCTGCACGACGCCGACAAGCCGATGCCGCGCGAGATGCTGGAGCCGATGGCCGCCGCGCTCGAGAAGGACTTCGCCGCGGGTCTGCAGTCCTCGATCACGACGATGCTGCCCCAGGACGCCGATCCCGCGCTCGTGAAATGGATCGTCACGCAGGCCCAGCGCGCGGACAAGCGCGCCGCCGTCGAGCTCATGCGCAACTTCGCGACGCTCGACGTTCCGTCGCTCCTGCGCAACTGCGGCACGCGCGTGCGCTGCATCAACTCGTCGGGCTCGCCCTGGAAGACGAACGTCCCCGCGAACCGCCGCTACGCCGACTTCGACGCCGTCGTCCTCAACGGCGTCGGCCACTTCCCGCAGCTCGAGAAGCCCGAGCTGTTCAACCCCGTGCTGAAGCGCGTGATCACGGACCTGGAGCGCGCGCGCTGACACCGGCGCGCTTGCGCATGCCGATCGCGTACACCAGCGCCGCGATCCCGAAGCCCACGAACCAGGCGTAGGGATAGAGCGCGTCGAAGCCGTTCGCCGGCCGCTCGACGAGGCCCGCGGCCTTCAAGAAGCCCGGAACGTTCGGCGCGACACCCGCGGCGAGCGCGACGATCGCCACCGGGTTGACACCTGCGTAGCGACCGTTCACGCGGTACAGATCCGCGACGTCGAGCTCGCGCCGCCGCACGAGCCAGTAGTCGACGACCATGATCCCCGCGATCGGTCCGAGCAGCGCCGAGTAGCCGATCAACCACGTGAACACGTAGTTGCCCGCGCTCTCCATCAGCTTCCACGGCATCATCGCGATGCCGAGCACGCCCGTGATCAACCCGCCGGTGCGGAACGAGATCCAGCGCGGCGCGAGGTTGGCGAAGTCGTTCGCCGGGCTGACGACGTTGGCCGCGATGTTGACCGAGATCGTCGCCACGCCGATGCCGAAGAGAGCGATCAGCGCGACCAGCGTGCGCGCTCCCGCGGACGCGATCAACGGCTCGCTCGCGCCCGGCGGCGGCAGGGCCGAGGTCATGTAGCCGAGCAGCACCTCGGGCTTCCACAGCTCCTTCAGCGGCACGCCGCTCAGGAGGACCTGCGACGCGCTCGTGATCGCGACCCCGAGCGCCGAGAACGCGACCATCGTCGTCGGCAGGCCGAGCGTCTGTCCGAGCATCTGCTCCCGCTGACCGCGCCCGAAGCGCGTGAAGTCGGGGATGTTGAGCGAGAGCGTCGACCAGAAGCCGATCATCGCCGTCAACGACGGCACGAACACGGGCCAGAACTCTCCGAGCGTCGCGAAGCGCGAGGGCTGCGAGAGCATCGGCCCGAAACCGTGCGCACGTCGGACGATCCAGATGCAGAGCCACAGCGCCATGACGAGCACGATCGGCGCGGCCCAGTTCTCGAACACGCGCACCGCGTTCATGCCGCGGTAGATGATCCAGATGTTGAGCGCCCAGAAGACGAGGAAGGTGAGCGCGCTCGGCACCGACATGCCCCCGATGCTCGTCGCGCCGCCGAGCTGCGCGAAACCCGGCCACAGCGCGACCACGAACACGCGCACCGCTTCTCCGCCGATCCAGGTCTGGATGCCGAACCAGCCGCAGGCGACGAGCGCGCGAAGCACCGCCGGCACGTTCGCCCCGCGCGTGCCGAACGACGCGCGCGCCAGCACGGGGAACGGAATGCCGTACTTCGTCCCCGGATGCGCGTTGAGCAGGATCGGCACGAGCACGATCAGGTTCGCCAGACCGATCGTCAGCAGCGCCTGCCACCAATTCATGCCGCCGACGATCAAGTCGGCCGCGAGCATGTACGTCGGAATGCAGTGCGCCATGGAGATCCACAGCGCCGCGAAGTTGTACGTCGTCCACGTGCGCCGCGACCGCGGCACGGGAGCGAGATCCGCGTTGAAGAGCGGACTGGACGCGAGGTCCGGCGGCAATTCCGCGAGGACCTCCGAATCGAGCGTGCGTTCGTGCATGCGAGCCTCGGAGCGCGAGCATACCGGCGCGCACGCGCCGGCCGAACGCTCAACGTCCCGGTCGATTCACCGGGCGCGGCTCGCCGAGCTCCGTCTCGCGCTCAGAATCCTCGCGCCGGAACCGGAACGCTGCACGCCGTAGAAATGCCGCCGCGCGTACGACCCAGGCGCGAAATCACGATCGCCTCGTCGAGCGCGTCGATCGCGCCGCTGCGGTCGACGTCGGCGCGCAGGTGCTCCAGGTTGCCGGGATCGATCGGAGCCGTACCGAGCAAGTCGATGACCGCCTGGCGGTCTTGGTCGTCGACGACGCCGTCACGGCGCACGTCGCCGACGAGCGTCCAGAACGTGAGTCTCTCGGGCGCCGGTGTGAGCGGGTTCCCCGAGGGATCCCTCACTCCCTGAACGGTGACGCACACGAACGCCGACGGCGGAAGCGTCTCGAGCAGCACGATCTCGCCGACCGCGCCGTTCGCCGTCAGGAGCGTCGTCACGGGAATCCGACGCCCGATACGTTGCGCGGTGTTGACGATCACGCCCACGTTCGCGGCTTGGAACGTCGCGGGATCGATGGGCTCGCTGAAGCCGACGCGCAGGACCAGCGGCCCGCCGACGCGCGAGTCGGTCCACGTGCCGCTGTCGGGGACTCGCAACGTGTAGAAGCCCGACGATCCGTACGCGGAGTAGGAGGCCCACCCGGTGGCGGCCGGCGCGACGATGTCGGCATCGAAGAACAGCGTGTAGTTCCCATCCCCTCCGCGGTCGAAGAGGTGCAAGCGCGGCGCGGGGACGCTCGGACCGTTCGTCAGGACGCGCGAGGTCTGCCAGGCGTTCGCTCCCAGCTGGATCGGCTTGCCGTCGCTGCGCAGTACTCCGGCGAGTCGATACTGCCCCAGCGAGGGATCGACGGCACGGATGTACGTCCAGTGCGCGGGATCGATGCTCGCGGTGAGCGTGG
Source organism: Planctomycetota bacterium (assembly GCA_044228975.1). Classification (GTDB taxonomy): domain Bacteria; phylum Planctomycetota; class UBA1135; order UBA1135; genus JADJNY01. The sequence goes on from JBGATX010000099.1 coordinate 6,579, forward strand.
CGCGCAACGGATCGCCGGGCACCTGCAGGACGATCGCGTTCGTGATCGAGTCGACGGGCTCGTCCGTGCCGGTCGAGGTCCACACGCGCTGCGGCAGTCCGCACTGGAGGACCAATGGATCCGGGCACACGGGCGTCAGCGGATCGACGTCGAGGAAGTCGAACACGCCGTCGTCACCCCCGTCGTCCGCGCGCACGGCGCGCAGCATTGGTCGGACGTCGATCAACGGATTGATCACCCAGAACTCGGGATCGTCGAGGCCGCTCAGGTTCTGGATCGTCGCCTCGAAGCCGATGAATCGGCCCTGCAACGAGGAGGTGAGCTGCCAGCGAGCGCTGTTCACGCTTCCCGCGACGAAATCGCCCATGTCCACCGACAGCGATGGAGTCGCGGCAGCCGCACCGACCTGCGAGCCGACGATCTGGAAGTCGATGAGCAGGCCGGAATCGTTGCGGACGATCCGCGGCTGGGCACTCGTGACGCGCAGCTGGCGCGCGCTCCCCGCCCCGCGATTGGCGACGCGCAATCCCAGGTCGAACGGCGTGGCGGGCTCGACGGCCGTCGTGAACGGATCGTCGGAGAAGACGTCGCGCTCGACGAAGTAGTCGAACTCGAGCTGCGCGTTGGGCTCGACGCGGATCGCGATCGGCGCGAGCGGGAGGAGCGTGAACGCGCCGTTGCGCACGAACTGCAGCGTGCCCGAGACGCGGTAGTCGACGGGCTGCGTCGGTGCCGCGGAGTTCGCGGGAACCAGGATCCACGTCGCCGAGGCCGTGATTCCGGGCGGAATCGAACCCGTGCCGTCGAAGGCAATGATTCCGCTCGTCGACTCGACTTGCGGGTGGAACAAGTGCGTGGCGGGTGTGCCGTCGGCTGCTTCGACGTGGAAGTCCACGGCGACGGCCTCGAGCAGCTGATCGGAGCCGTTCTCGAGCGCGAGCGACGCGCGAAACGCGCGGCGGGTGAGCGTGACCGTCTGATCGATCTGCACCTCGACGGTGGCGCACACGCCTTGCTGCGGACCGCCGTACGCCGCCCTGAGCGCGTCCTCCGCGAAGCGCATGGCCTCTTGCACGCCAGCGAAGCCTTCCGACTGGACCGCGGCGAGTCCGTCTCCTGCCGCGCGGCCCAAGGCGGCGAGTACGCTCCGATCGATGAAATCGTCGTCGAATCCAGGCGGAAGGTCCGCCGCGGTGTAGAGCCCGGCTCCCCAGTACTGCGCCGTGCGATTCCAGCGGGAGAAAAACCGCTGGCGGACTTCGGCCGTCAGTGCCTGCGGCGCGGCGAGCGTGACCAGCGCGTCCTTCTCGCTGGCCGAGAGGAGCTCGCCGAGATCACTCGTCGGCGAGAGCGCTAGAAGGAGCTCCTCGCGCCACGCCATGAACAGCTCGCGTTCCTCGTCCTGGATGTCGAACCACTCGTCCGCGCCGTACGGATACCACTGGAAGGCGTCGACCATCACGTGACGCTCGGCCTGCGTCACCCAGAGCTGCTTGAGCGGCTCAGGTGACGTGCCCAGGAAGCCCTGCCACGGAAGGTCGGCGCCTCCGGCACTCGAGGCTGACGAGGCGAACGCGACCGCTCGGTCCTTCGCCAACTTGATGATCTCGCCGATGCTGCAGGGGAAGTTCTCCGGGAGCGTAGCGAAGCAGTCCCGCAGCACGCCGCATGCGCACGAGATCCAACCGTACGGGGTCGCGTACTTGAACGAGTAGCCAGCGCACCCGGCCGCGGTGATCACACAATCGATGACCGTGGAGAGAGTGACACCGCTACCCGAGGCCTCGTGGAAGATCGTCGGAGCACACGCCAGCACGAGGTTCGGGCAATCGTCGGGGATGCAACCGAGGACGGAGAGCACGCAATCGCAGGAGATCTCGACCGTCACCGGAGGCGGCGGGATCACCGTCGTGACCTCGCCTCCGCCTCCATCGCCTCCGCCCTGGCCAGGCGTGCAGATGGAGCACGGCGGAGGTGGCGGCGGACAACCGCCGGAGGCGTGCATCGAGCTCACGCTGAAGTAGAGAACCGGAATCCCGCACACGAGATCCCAGTCGACCTTCACCTCGCCGCTCAGGCAGCCGCGCGCGCCAAGACCTGCGATCGGCGTGATGACGACCGGCACAGTCACAGTCTGACCGGGATCGAGATCGCCGATCTCGCTCGTCAACGCGACCGCCGTGAATCCGCTCGGCGCCGACGGCGTGAAGCGCATGTGCCGCGCACGGATCAACCCGTGGTTCTTCACCGTGTAGTCGACCTGGAACGGCTGGCCACCCGACGCCGCCGCCAACGGATCGAGATCGACGTACGCCGGCGAGATCGTCACCACCGGCGCGGGAACGTCCGTCTGGAACGTCGTGTTCACCGAGATCAGGTACTGGTCCTCGATCTCCGTCGGCGTGACGTTCCACGTGTACGACACGCCGAGGATCGGCAAGAACGCCTCGCGCGTCACGACCGCACCCGCGCCCACGAAGCGCGTGACCTCGTTCGTCGCGTGACCCGGCGCCTCCGTGCGGATCGTGTAGTAACCCGGCGGCAGACCGGCGAAGCTCGCGCGTCCGTCAGCGCCGGTCGTCGCGGTGCCGACGACCTGCTGCATGAAGTGCTCGCGCACCGTGACCGTCGCGCCGCCGACCGCGGGCCCGTTCGGCAACGGCTGGCCGTCGAACCCCCAATACGTTCCCTCGTCGGTCGCGCGCACGTCGATCGAACCGGCGCCGAGCGCGAACGCGTGGAATGCGAAGGGCACGAAGCTCGTCGCGGCTCCGCCGACGACGGCGATCGAGCCGGTGACGGTCGCTCCCGGCGCGACGTCCGTGTCGCGCGGACGCAGGAGCAGCGTGACGACCGTCGAATCGCCCGGCAGCAAAGGCTCGAGCGGCATCGCCGTGGCGAGCGTGATCCAGGACACCGTCGGCGCCAACACCTCGATCGGCTGGCTGATCCCCGCTCCGATGTTGCGCAACTCGACCTCGACCAGCGTCTGGATCGGATCGCCGCCGGATGCGGGCACCTGCATCGGCTCGTCGATCAGCGCGCGCGACGCAACGATCGTCGCCGCCGGCGGGCGGATGTCGAGCCGCAGGCTCCCGACCGCACTCGCGCCTTGCGTGGAGACGAGCGTGAGGGCGACGTCGAGCGTCTGCGCGGCGACCGTCGCGTCGGCGGCGACGTCGACGTCGAGCGACGTCAGCGAGAGCGAGCCGAGCGTCGTCGCGCCGAGCGCCGCGTCGACCGTCAGTCCCGCCGGCAGGCTGGACGTCTGCACGGAGAGCCCGTCGAGCGTCGTGTCGCCGAGATTGCGCACGACGAACGCCGTGCTCGTCGCTCGGAAGCCCGGGAAGACGTCGAGCGCGCGCTGCGCCGGCTCGAGCGCCACTCCGTGCAGATCGAAGCTGTCGTTCAGCACCGGCGCGACCTGGCCGCGCGGCCCCGAACGCAGCTCGTAGTGTCCCGCTTCGCCGGGCAAGGAAGAGAACGTCAGCGCGAACGTGCCGTCGATGGCTGTCGTCGTCCGCAACACGCGACGCGAGCCGCGCACGTCGAGCGCGATGTCGACCGGCACGTTCGCGGCCGGCACGCCGCGCACGCTCGTCAACGCCAGGCCTTGAATCGGCACCGCCGCCGGCGCCGGCGCGGACACGACGGAGGTGGCGACGGCGACACCGAACGTCTCGGCGTGGAACACGCCGGTCGTCTGCAAGCGGTTGTCGCTCTCGCCTCCGTCGACTCCCTCGGGGATCTGGTTCGTGCGATCCGTGACAACCGCGAGTCGATACGTGCCGACGACCGGCGGCATCGTCGCCGCCGCGGTGACGTCGAGAGCCGCTCCCGGCGCGATCGGCACCGTCGTGGTCGCGAACCCGAGCACGTGCTCCGTGCCCGTCAACGTGTCGACGGCGTAGACGCGATCGGTGAATGGCGCGCTCACCGGCGCGTTGCCGCTGTTGCGCAAGCGCCACGCGGCAGTGAAACCGCGCGAGACGAGGTCGTCGCCTGGCAGCGTGAGTGATTCGACGATCAGGTTCGCGCGCGGGGGCTGGCTGATCGCGAACGGTGAGCCCGTGAACGTGTTGTCGAGCTCATCGCTCTCGACGACCGCGCCCGCGGAATCGGAGACGACGAGGATCTCGTACGCCCCCGACGCGTCGGAAGGCAGCGTGACGGAGAGCGCGGTGTCGTACTGCGCCTGCGCGGCGAGCGTCGCGTTGCGCACCTGCGAGCCGAGCGGCTGCGGAGCTCCACCGACGCGCCGCAGGTAGACGGTGTCGAGCCACGGAGCGACGGCGTTCGCCGCCACCGCAGCATTCGTCACGCGCCATGACACGACGATCGACGCGTCCGCGAGTGCGCTCGCCGGATACGCGACCGCGGACGTGACGAGGTTTGCCGGCGTCACGCTCGAGCTCGTGCTCGCGATCCCGGCGTTGTCCGCTTCGTTCGACTCGACGATCGTGTTCGTCGCGTCGAGCTCGACGACGATCCAGTAGCCCTGCGGCAGCGCCGGCACCGGCACGCTGCGCGTGCGAGCGATCGACGCACCCGGTGCGAGCGCGTCGGAGTACACGCTGCTCGCGAGGAGCACGTCTCCGCCGATCGTCGCGTCCGACGACGCGTAGACGCGCTCGTTCCACTGCGCGTTTTCGACGCTGCCGGACCCGGTGTTCAGGCCGCGCTGTCCGCTGTTCGTCACGGTCCATCCGACCTGCACGAACGATCCCGCTGGCCCCGCGGGCGCCGGGACGATCGCCGACACCGCGAGGTTCGGCCGCGGCGGGTTCTCGACCGTGATCGTGCCCGCGAGCGCGACGTTGTCGTTCTCGTGTTGGCCTTCCTCGACGTCGTCGAGGCGATCGGCGACGACGAACACGCGCCAGGTCCCCGCCTGCTGCGGCATCACGAGCGTGCGCGCGATCGGGGCGGGGTACGCAGCCCCCGCCGCCAACGTCTGCGACTGCGTGAACGTCGCGCGCAGCTCCGCCGTCGCGACGGAGAACGTCGGTTGTGTCGTGAGGTAGACCGCGTCCTGCCACGGCGCGGGGGCCTCGGCGCCGCCGGAGTTGGATGTCGTCCACGTGACGTCGACCAACGCGCCGGTCGTCGCGGTGGTCGCCGAGACGGACGATGTCGAAACGACGAGGTTCGGCTGCGGCGGCGGAACGACATCGGTCGCGTTCGCCGCGAGCGCGGTGTTGTTCGTCTCGCCGCCGCGCTCGAGCAAGTCGTTCGAGGCATCGAGCTCGAGCCGCACTCGGTGCGGACCCTCGGCGTCGGCCGGAACGGAGATGGAGGCGCTCGCTGGAACGCTCGCGCTCGCGGGGAGCGCGGCGGCGCGAACGTCGCCTGCGCGACGACGGCACCGTCGGCTTCGCGCACGAGCGCGACGCGATCGATCCACGGCGCCGACGCCTCGGCGTCACCGTCGTTGCGCGCCGTCCAGGTGACGTTCATCGATTGGCCGGCGAGAGCGCTCAGCGGCGCGTCCAGCGCCGCGACGACGACGTCGGGGCTCGGGCAGTTCGCGCACAACGCAGCCGTCGCGCACGGGTTCGCGCTCGGCAGCTGAAGGAGCTCCCCACCGGCGTTCGCGCACACGCGCAGCCACGGATCCGCGGGCAAGCTCGCGGGCAACACGACCTGCGCGATGCGCTGCAACTGCGCTCCCGGAGCGAGCGTCGCGTTCACCGAGACGACGCCGAGCGAGGTCGCGCCCGCGAGCGCGACACCGTCCCCGAGCTCGATCCGCTCCGTCCACGGCCCGACGGCATCGGCGGTGCCCGCGTTGCGAGTCCACCACACGAGCTCGATCGTCTGCCCCGCGAGTGGCGTGCGCGGCGGCGTGATCGCGAGCACTTCGAGCGCCGGACGGGGCGCCTGCGCGATCGCGATCGTCGCGTCGGCGACGAAGGTGTTGTTCGTCTCGGCCCCGACCGCGAACTCCTCCGCGACGACGTCGGTCGCGTCCGTGCGCGCGAGCAGGAAGTACGCGCCGGCGGCGTGAGGAGCGGGCACCTCGGCCGAGAACGTGCGCGTCGCACCCGCGGCGAGCGCGCTCGTCACCTGCACGTCGTGGCTCGCGACGATGCCGGCGAGCGTGCCGTCGGTGCTGAAGGCGATACGCTCGACCCAGCTCGGTGTCGTCGCCCCGTTGCCCGCGTTGCGCACGAGCCAGGAGATCGCGACCGGCTCGTCGGTCTCGCCGCTCGCGGGCGCGACGATCGACGCGATGCGCAGGTCGGAACCGCCGAGCACGCGGACGCTGAGCTCGCGCGAGATGGCATCGGTCGCGCCGTTCTGGACCTCGGGCGGCGCGACGTTCACGGAGAGCTCGCGCGAAACGGCGTCCCACGGCTGGTAGGCGTCGCTCGCGGAGAGGATCCGCACCGAGAGCTCGCGGGACACGACGTCCTCGGGCTGGTACGCGTCGGCCGCGGAGAGCACACGCACGCTCAACTCGCGCGAGACGACGTCGGAGGGAGCGTAGGCATCCGTCGCACTGAGGATGCGGACCGAGAGCTCGCGTGAGACGACGTCCCAGGGTTGGTAGGCGTCGTTCGCCGAGAGGACGCGCACGCTGAGCTCGCGCGACACCGCATCGGCCGGCTGGTAGAGATCGTTCGCGCTCTGGATCCAGACGCTGAGCTCGCGACCGACGACGTCGTTCGGCAACACCGCGCCCATGAGCGCGAGCACGCCGCCGACGAGCGACGGCTGCGCCGCGGTGAGCTGCGCGCTGGGCGTGCCGCTGCGGTCGCGCAGGCGCACCGCGTCGAACACGAGCGCGTCCGCCAATCGTCGCGACAAGACGCGATCGAGGTCGATCGCGACGGGGTTGCCCTGGAACTCGCCGAGCGGCAACCAACCGTCGGCATCGACCGACAGCGCCGCGCGATCGCTCGAACGCAGGCCGTCGGCGTTCGCCGCGCGCACTTCGACCTCGACCGCGTCGAAGATGCCGATGAGCGCGAGGTCCGCGCGTGCGTCGCCGGAGGCGAACAGCACGTTGTCGACGAACGCGACCGCGATGGTGCCGCCGGTGCCGGTCGCGAAGGGCGGGAGCGACTCGCTGGGCTCGAGCGCGGCGCGCGGATCACCGCCGCCGTCGGCGCCGCATTCGAACGCGAGCACGAGGTCGGCAAAGGCGAGCTGATCCCCCGCGCTGCCGAGCGCGTCCCGCGCCGAGACGATGTCGTGATCGGCGTGGGTGGTCGGGGGCGACAGCTCCGCCGCGTTCCGTGATTGCGCGCTCGTCAGCCGAGTGCCCGACGATGCTTGCACGCGTGAGAGCGGTGAACGCGCGTTCAGCAGGCACGCGAGCGCGAGCGTGAGGACGAGCGCGAGGCTCGTCCGAGCCTGGACGGACGGGGGGCGACGCACGGTGGTGCTCCGCGAGTTCGGGTCAGCGAGCGGGCGGAGATCAGAAGAACGCGACGCGCGCCTGCAGCGCGGAGAAGCCCGCGCTCAGGTCGACGTTGGGGATCGTGACCGACGACGTGCCGGCGCCGACGTTGAACGGGCCGAGGACGTTCGCGTGTCGCTTCGCCCGCGAGATCCGCAGGTAGATCTGTCCCGCAGCGGGTAGGTCCGTGCAGTCGACGACGACGTCCACCAGCCCAGGCTGGAAGAAGATCATGTCGGCCGACTCGCCCGCGAAGCCCAGACCCGCGGTGATCGTCGAATCGGCGGGGGTTGCGATTCCGCCGATCGACGCGACGCGTACGCGCGGAGGCGTCACCCGGAACGCGAGCTGAGGTTGACCGATGCTCGTCTGATCCGGTATCGCGCCCTGGATCGTCGGCAGGGCGTTGGGACATTCGATTCGGCAGCGCCCGAAACCGCCCCACTCCCAGTTCGTGCCACCGTTCACTTGCAGCGCGCCGCTCCGGCCAACCTGCACACCCGCCAGGCTCGCCAACCGGATTGCACCGCCGGAGCCCCCGCCCCCGTAGACGGCCATCCCGGAGGATTGGCCGTAACCTCCATTGGCTCGGATCAATCCGAGGACCTGGATCGTCCCATCCGCCGCGATCAGCAACGCTCCGCCGCCGGCGCCGCCTCCGCCACACGATGCTCCGGTGGTGGTGTGTCGCCCCGCCGCTCCTCCGCTCCCGCCGATCAACTGAAAAATTGCGGGCCCACCATACTGTTGAGCGACGAAGGCGCCGTTTCCCGACGTCCGGTAGCTGGCACCGCCCGGGGTGTACACCAGATTGGTCGCGGACCCGAGGTTGCCTCCTGGCCCGAACCCCGCCGAACTCTCGTCGTTCAAGCCGCTCGCGGAGGAGCGGCCGCCACGGAACCCGCCCGGACCGGGCTCCGCGTATCCCACGGATCCGGGCTGGGCGGTGGTTCCGTTCGCGCCGTTGAGATCGACGGTCGCGCCGGCGCCGACCGTCACGTTCCCCTGCACGATCCACGCGACGGGCGCGCGGCTCGGATGGTTCGTGAACTGCACCGTCGCGTTCGCGCCGATGTCGACGCTCGTGTAGTCGAAGCGCACGACCCAGTTGACCGCGTCGTACGCACCCTCCGTCGCCAGATCGACGACGCGCGTCGTGTTCGCCGCGACGACGAAGGCACCGTGCGCCCCCGTCGATCCGTAGCCGGTCACCTGCGGCGGCGACGTCGGCGCCGGTGACGCCGCGGCGGGAACCGGCGCGAGCGAACTCGACGGGGCGATGGAGAAGGTGGTCAGCGCGATGGGCGCGACGAGGAATACGGCGAGGATCGTCATCGGGGGGGGGACCGGAGTCGAAGCGCGCACGCGCGAGCTCACGTGCACGGCAGGAGATGCGAACGCCCCGTCGCTCGAACGAGCCGCGAGGCGGAGCGGAGCCACGCTGCCGCTCGAAGGTGCAGAAACCCGCGCCGCATGTGCGCGCTCGGTGTTTTCCGGAAAAACCGAGCCGGGGTCGTCGTCGCTCGATCTAGCCCTGGCGTTCGAGTCCCTGCCTCATCTCCCGGCTCAACCTCGCCATCAACACGCCGATCCGCCGGCGCACCGTCGCTTCCGACAGCGCGAGCTCCTTCGCGATCGCCTCCGTCGACAACCCCGCGAAGCGCTTCATCACGAGCAGCTTGCGGTCGTCCTCGTCGAGCTTCGCCAGCGCCGCGTCGAGACGCTCCAGCGACTCACGCTCCGCCGCGATCTCGCTCGGCGTCGGGCTGCCCGGATCGGCGGCGCGCGAGTCCACCCACGAATCCTCGTCGGCTGAGCGTTTCTCGCGCTCCCAGTAGCGCCGCTTGTTGGCGATCTTGTTCTCGACGGCGCGGTAGAGGTACGCACGGAACGCATCGAGGCCCTGGAACTCGAAGTTGCCGGGGTTCGCGAGCACCTCGCGCAGCGCCGACTGGACGATGTCCGAGACCGCCTCGCGTCGGCGCAAGCGCCGGTCGAGGCGCAGCGCGACGTAGGTCTGGACGGCGGAGCGGTGCTCCTCGACGAGCTCGGCGAGGCTGGGGGGCGTCACGGGAGGAACGCCGATTAGAGGGGCGATCCGCCGGATCGACAAGCTCCGCCGGTGCGCGCGTGCGTCACTCGCGCACGAGGTCGGCCGCGGGTCGCAACCCGATCGATCGATAGGCGTAGCTGGCCGACTCTGCGCCGCGTTTCGACGGATCGGACTCGTGCAGCGGGCGCTGGAAGCTCCCGCCGAGGAAACGCCGCGCGTCGCGTTCCTCGGTCTTCGGGCCTTCCTCGATCGGCAGCAGGTCCTCGCACCACTCGAACGCGTTGCCCACGGTGTCGTGGAAGCCCCACGGATTCGGACGGAAGCTGCCGATCGGCGCGATCGACGCGAAGCCGTCGTTCTCCGGCTCGTACGGCTCGTTCCGGTTTCGCATCGTCCAGTCGCGGACGTTGGCGTAGAGCACGAACTGCGAGCGGTCGTCGCCCCAGAAGTACTGGCTCGTCGTGCCCGCCTTGTGGGCGTGAGCCCATTCCTTCAACGTCGGCAGCCGCAGCCCAAGGCGGCGCAGCTCGCGGTCGGCGGTGATCCAGCTCACCTGCTCGACGGGGAGCAGATCCGAGCCGGCGACGTCGCGATGGAAGCTCGGGTTGTGTCCCACCGCGCGCATCCACTGCGCTTGGGTCACCTCGAACTTCGACAGCAGGAACGGCTGCGACGCGTGCGCGCCGCCGCTCGACGCCGGTGTGAGCACGAGCACGATCGCGCCGGCCGCGGTGACGCGCAGACGGCCGTCCGGTCCGCGTCCGGGGACGTCTCCGCTCAGGCGGTGGGCGAACTCGTTCAGGCCGCTCACCGGGTCGGCGCCCAGCGGCACGAGCCCCGGCTGCGGCGCCAGCTCGAAACCGGCGAAGCGCGGATCGGCGCGCACCTGCTCGCGCGCTCGAGCCCACGCTTCGGCGCTGCGCTCCTCCGAGTTCGCGGCGCGTTCGCGCTGCGCGAACTCGAGCCGCCGCGCGACGCCCCATCCTCGTGGACCGATGCCCGAACCGAGCAACCCGTGCTCTGCGTGCGCGAACTCCTCGATCGACGTGACGAGCTTCGAGAGCTCGCCATGCCACCAGCGATCGTCCTCGTCCCAGCGCGCGCGCCGCGTCTCGAGCCGCGCGAGTTGTCCCCGCAAGCCGCCTCCGTCGTCGCCATCGTCCGCGTCAGCGTCGTGGTCGAGGTTGCGCACGAGAGCGCGCGCGTCGTGCATCCAGGCCTGCATCTCGGGGATGCGCGCAGGATGCGCCGGGTAGAGCGTCTCCGCGCGCGCGACGAGGTCGTCGAGCGTTCGCGCCTGCGCGAGGCGGAACACGTTCGTGCGCTCACGTTCGGCGCGTCGCAGGAGCACGAGCGACGTGGCGAGCCCCGCGCCGAGGAACAGGAACGCGGCGAGCAATGCCGCTGCGAGCCTGCGATTGCGCGCGATCCATTTGCGCGCCTCGACCCAGCTGCCCGTGCGGTGCGCGCGCACGACGCGGCCGTCGAGGAACGCGCGCAGGTCGGCGGCGAGTTCGGTGACGCTCGAGTAGCGTTGCTCGCGCTCGCGCGCCATCGCGCGTTCGGTGATCGCGCACAGCTCCTCCTCCGCACCGCGCGCGAGCGTCGCCACCGGATCGGGAGCGCGACGGCGCAACTGAGCGAGCGCATCCGCCGACGCCAGATCGCCGTACGGGCGCTCTCCCGCGAGCACCTCATAGAGCACGGCGCCGAGCGCGTAGACGTCGCAACGCGCATCGAGCTCGCGCGAGTTCGACTGCGCCTGCTCGGGCGCCATGTAGGCCGGCGTGCCGAGGATCTCGCCGTCGAGCGTGAGCGCCTCGCGCGACGCGAGCTCGAGATCCGCGGGCGGATCGTCCGCGTGCGACTCGTCGCCGGTCGCCGCGCGCGCGAGCCCCCAGTCCATCACGTACACCTCGCCGAACCGTCCGACCATGACGTTCGCGGGCTTGAGATCTCGATGGAGCACGCCACGCGAGTGCGCGAATGCGACCGCGTCGCACACCTTGAGCAACACCTCGAGCACGCGGGCGCGCGACCAACGACCGCGTTGCTCGCGCGCCGCGGCGAGGATCTCGGCGAGCGTCAAACCGCGCACGAGCGGCATCGTGAAGTACACGCGACCTTCGCCGTCGAGGCCGAGCTCGTGGATCGGCACGATGCCGGGGTGCTCGAGGCGGCCGATCGTCGCGGCTTCACCGAGGAAGCGCCGCAGGAGGCGCGCGCTCGCGCGCTCCGAGCTCGTGCGCACGAGCTTCATCGCGAGCTCGCGGCCGAGAACGCGATCGACGACGCGGTGCACGACGCCCATCCCGCCGCGGCCGAGCTCCTCGCCGACGGCATATCGCGCATCGAAATCGCGCTGCGCGAGCCGCTCGAGCGCCGGAGGAGCGTCGGAGTGCGAGAGCTCGTCGCGCAACTCCGCGACGATCGACGCGGGCGCTTGCGCGCCGCGCAGCAGGCCGTCGAGCGCCAGCCAGCCGCGGTGGAGCTCGCGCAGGCGCTCGGCGTGCTCGGGATGCACCGTGAAGAAGGCCTCGGCGTCGCCGCGGCCTTCCTCAAACTCCGCCGCGAGCTCGGCGAAGAGCTCGAGTGCGCGCTCCTCTGTGCCGTGCGGCCCCGCGTCGTGCGTTCTCGGTGCGCCCGTCATCGAGCCCCCGCGCGGGGCGATTCGAGCCGGCTCATCCCTGCGTCTCCCGCTGCGAGTCTACACGGCCGCGCGGGATGCGCCTCAGCGCCCCGGACGATTCACCGGGCGCGGCTCGCCGAGCTCCGCGCGCAACTTCGCGGCGAGCTTCGTGAGCGCGACTGCGTCGGCGTCGGGGGCCGGAGCGGCGAGCCCCATCAACGGCGCGGCGATCGCCAGGGCAGAGCGCGCTCTGTCGACGTACCCATCCGGGTCCGGCGTCGCGGGCACGAGCTCGGCGCGCAGCAGCTCGCGCTCCGCGCGGATCGTCGCGCACTGCGCGAGCGGCCGGCGGAGCTCCGGCGTGTCCCCGAACGAGCGCACGCGTTCGGCGGCCTCGATCGCGGCCTTCAGGTAGCGACTGCCCTCCGCGGTCGGGAGCTGCACGCGCTCGTTGATCCGCGAGCCGTCGGCGCGCGCGACCTCGCGTTCGGCGAAGTTCGTGCTGCGTCCGTCGGCGCGCAACGCCTCGCGCAGCTCCGCGTCGGAGATCGCGATCGCCCAGAACGGATCGCCGGGCGCGGCGTCGTCGAGCTGGCCGAGGAGCGCGAGCGGATCGACGGGGCTCGCGCCGCTCGCGCGCCACTCCAGGCATTGATCGACGAGGTCGAGCACGTCGCGGTCGAGACCGTCGCGCGCACTCGTGATCGAGCGCGACGCGCGTGCGGCTTCGATCAAGCACGTCGCGGCCTCCGCACGGCGGTCGGCGAGCAGGTGCGCCATGCCGCGGCCATGCCACGTGAGCGCGAGGAAGTGCCGCGAGTTCTCCGCATAGTCGGGCTTCGTCGCGATCACGCCTTCGAAGCGCTTCTGCGAACGCTCGTAGAGCTCGATCGCGCCGTCGGCGTCCATGCGTCGGCGACGATCCTCGGCCGCGAGCAGCCAGGCATGACCCGCGAACCACGCCGCTTCCGCCGACTCCGGCGCGCGCGCGGCGATCCACTCCGCCTTCGACGGCGCGAGGTCGATGCGCCCGCCGTTCCAGAGCGCGCTGTTCAACCGTTGGCGCAGTTCGACGTCGGCGGGGAAACGCTCCGCGCCGCCCTGCAGGATCGCGAGCTCCTCCCGCCACAGTCCGAGCGCGCCGAGGAACGAGCCCATGCTGATCCAGTCCTGGGCGTTGCAGGCCGGCGAAGTGAGCACGGTCGAGAGCGAGCGCGCGCCCTCGGAGATGCCCGCGAGCTCCTCGACGAGATCCTTGCCCGAGCGCTCGGCGAGCAGGCGCGCGTGACCGTCGCCGATCCAGCGCGACGCCTCGACGATCTGCGCGAGCTCGCGCTGGATGCGCAGCACCGAGCCGCCGTCCTCGGGCTTCGTCGCGCCGCTCGACGCTTCTTTCGTCGCTTGCGCCACGCGCGCGTCGATCGCGGCCTTGGCGATCGACCACGCGCGCTGGCCG
>JBGATX010000100.1:0-20482 GCA_044228975.1 Planctomycetota bacterium
GGCCGCGCGGGGTCCGCGATGCGGAGCAGGCGAGTGTGGCCGTTCTCTCCGGATCGCGCCTTCGCGCCTCATCCGCCCGACGCCCAGCGAGTCACCGACTCACCCATCACTAGCCGTGCTCGGCATCGACCGCTCCGCCGCCTGCCATTTCCCCTTGTTCTTCTCCCACCAGTCGAGCCACGCCCGATTGCTGTTTCCGACATCCTGCCCAACCAGCTGCGACAGCGATCGCCTCAACGTGACACTCTCCGTCACGCTGCTCACCACGAGCTCGCCCGTCACCACGACGTCCGTCACCTGTCCCTCGATCAGAGTGTTCACCACCGGATCCGCGACGGCCTGGAAGGTCGCGACCTCGACGTCGAAGTCCTGGATGTACGCGATCTGCCTGCCGACGAAGATGTGCGAGTGCGGCAGGCGCTCCCCGCCGCCGCTCGCCACCGCCGCCATGCGCGCCATCAGCGGCTCGACCGCCGCCGCGTAACCCATGACCCCCAGCGCTTGCGCGGCATTCTCGCGCACGCGCGCATTCTGGCTGTCGAGCGCTCGCACGACCGGCACGATCACGCCCGGCTCGTTCACCGCCTTGAGCGCGAGCGCCGAACCCACGCGCACATCCTCCGCCGGATCGAGCACGGCGTGCATCAAGAGCGGCTTCACGCTCTGCCCCGGCAGCAACCGCCGCAACGCGAGCGCCGCGAAACTGCGCCGCGTGACGACACCCGAGCGCAGCTCCTTCTCGAGCTCCGCGCGCAGCGCTTCGTCCGCCGGGAGCTTCTTCAGCTCGTTGACCGCGATCTCGCGCGCGCCCGCGGGCGCGGCGGCGCCGAAGCGCAACAGTTCCTCCCTGGCTTTCGGCAACAGCTCCGCGGCGACGTCGAGCGACGGCACCGTCAGCAACCAGCGCCGCGAGAGCAGCTCGCGCGCGCCGTGCGAATCGGGGTCGGCCTGCAGCACGAAATCGAGCTGCTCGAGCCCCTCGCTCACGAGACCGTGCTCGAACGCGAGCGCCGCGAGCGACAGTCGCGCGCCGGGCTCCTTCAGGTGCGCCGCGTCGCGCGCCTTGCCGTAAAGCGCTTGCGCGTCGCTCTCGAGCTCGACCCGCGCGACCATCGCCGGCGGCAACGCGCGCCACTCGCCCTTGGACTTGTACTCCCAACCCTGTCCTTCGATCGCGCGACACGAGACGCGGATCGTCTGACCGTTCGCAAGGTGCAGGATGCGCCGCGCCTCCTTCGCGTCGTCGCCGGCGAGGGCATGCGCGGGGAGCGCGAGGGCGACGAGCAGGGACAACGTCGAGAGCGAGCGCAGGTTCGTCATGTCGGGCCGGTCCGTTCGGCGGCTGCCATCCGTTTCCGCACGCGGGCCAACGCGTGACGGATGGAGCGCGCCGCTCGGGCAGATTGTATGCCAGCGCCGAGGCGCGGGGCAGCTCGACACGCTGCTCCCGCGCGCGTTGCCGCGAAGCGCACACTCGCGTGCGGTGGCGCACTCGACGGCGGATTCGACCGGCCGTGACGCGCTCGGGTGACGCTCGCTGTCACGCGTTTGCGCGGCCGATACCGCGGCGCGACCTTCCGAGCGCGAGCCGATCGCTGCACGCTCCCCGTGCCGCGCCTCGATCGACTGGTCTCGATCGAGGACAGGTCGCGCGCGCGGCAGCGCCTAGCCCGCCTTGAACGGATCGCGCTCGGGCGCCTCCGCGTGCGTCACGCCGCTCACGAGCGCGCGCACGAGCAGGTTGAGCGCGCTCGTGCGATGTCGCGTGAACACCGAGAGCGCCTGCGGTCGCGCGCCCAGGCGCGCCTTGGGCTCGAGCGCCGTGCGTCCGAGCGAAAGGCTGCGGCACCCGAGCGCGAGCGCGTCGGCGACGCAGGCGTGCAAGAGGCGCAGGTAGAGCGGCACCTCCGCGGCGACGTCCTTGTCGAAGCCGAGGAACCAGCCGATCGCCGTGTCTCCATCGCGCAGCGTGCTCACGAACGCCACGATCTGCTCGCCGCGGCGGATCACGCTCACGCGCAGGTCGCCTTGGAAACGCCGCGCGATCGCGGGCAGGAACTCGGGCCCGAGAGTGAACGGACGCAGCTTCTGCGCGCCGTGCACGGCGAGGTAGAGCGCGTGCAGGCGCTCGGCGTGCGGCGCGAGGTCGTCGAGGGGTTCGCAACGGCAACCGGCCGCCTCGACGCTCGCCGCGGTCTTGCGCACCGCGCGCGCGTAGCTCGACGAGAGCGCGCCGAGGTAATCGTCGAAGCGTCGCCAGCGCGAGAGATCGAGGCGCATGTTCGGCTCGGTCTCGAACGCGCGGTAGGAGTGGCGCTCGAGCACGCGCGCGGCGTCGAGATCCTCCTGCGGCAGGTCCTTGATCAGGAAGAGATCGCTCTCGCCGAAGAGCTTGTCCGCGCGGCGGATCCGATACAAGGCCTCGGCCACCGCGGGCCACAGCTCGCGCGGATCGGTGCCGCGCGCGAACGCGACGCCGTGCTGATCCCACGAGAGCAGGTTGCCGCACACGAGCAATCGCGCGTCGACGTGCGCCAGCGCGAGCGCGCGCTTCGATCCGGTCTTCACGGCGCGATCCGCGCGCACGTCGAGCGCTTGCGCGGCGACGGCGGCGAGCGGCTTGCCGTCGCGATAGACGAGAGCGCAACGCGAGCGCAGGTTGCCCGGTCCGTGGCGCGCAATCGTCGCGAGGAACCCGCGCGAGAGGAAGACGCTCGCGCCTTGCGTCAGCTCGTCCCAGGCGCGCGGATCGAGACATTCGACGCCGTCGGCCAGCGCGAAATCGAATCCGCTCGGAGTGTGTCGTTCGCGATGGCGCGCGCGCGCGTCGCGAGTGTTGCGCACGAGCGCTCGCAATCGTTCCTTGGCTCCCATGCCGCGCAGGCTAGCGCGCGCACGGCGGCAATTCGAAGCACCGGGGTCGCGGCGTCAGGGCGCGATCGTGAAGCGCAGCCCGTTCGTCAGGCCCGTGCCGTAGCCCGTCGAGTCCTGCAGATCGCGATAGCGCCACTGCGCGCTGACCGTCGTGCCCGGGACGAGCAGCGGGTCGGCGCCGGACAACATGCGCTGGCGGAAGTCGTAGCTGAACGTGCCCGAGCAGTCGTTCGGCGGAGGATTGCCGCCCGAGTCCTGCGCTCCCGTGCGCCGCAACGGCTGCGCGACGAGCAGCGTGCCGCCCTCGAACGGCGTGAAGGACGAGCCGTACCCGTAGAGCAGTAGGCCTGCCTTGTTGTTGAGCACGTTCGTGGCCTCGATCGTGAACGGCGTCGCGCTCGAGAAGGACGGCGTCCCGCTCCAGCCGATCGACGGCAAGCAGCCTTGCGAGTTCGTCTTCGCGCGACCGTAGACCACGGGCTGGTCGGAGAGGCGCCAGCGGCGCGCGTAGACGTCGGTCTGGTCGCCGAGCGCGTCGTAGGCGAAGTACACGTCGTCGAAATCGGCCGTGGCGGCGACGTTGTGGCGCGAGGTGCCGACGGCGAGCTCGTTGACCTGGAACTCGGCACCGGCGGGACTCGCGGAGGGATCGAAGCGCTGGCCGAGCACGCGCGGCGTGCCTTGCGAGTAGTCGAGCCAGGTGACGAGGAAGCTGCCGTCCGCCGCCGCGACGACGCGCGCCTCGAGCTGGTCGCTGAACGTCGTCGTGTTGACGCGGAACTGCACGCCGAGCGGCGTGCCGTCGTTCGCGAAGCGCCGGCACATGACCGCGTTGCCGCTGCCGTCGGCGAGCGTGTCCTGGTAGACGACGATGAAGCGCGAGAGCCCGTCGACCGCGACGCGCGGCTCGCGCTGATCACCGACGGCGAAACCCGAGACCAGCGGGAACTCGAAGGCCTGCTGCGCGACGCCGGCTGCGTTGAACGTGCGGCCCCAGAGGTTGAGGCCCGTGCCGACGCCGCCCTGTCCCGAGAAGTCGACGAACGCGACGAAGATCGTGCCGTCGGCCGCCTGCGCGAGCGCCGGGTCGACCTGCGCATCGAACTCCCACGCGTTGACGCGCACGTCGCCCGAGAGCGGCGCGCCGTTGTCGGCGTAGATGCGGAAGAAGCTGTCGCCGTCCCAATCGCCCGACCAGGCGACGAGGAATCCGCCGCCCACTCGCGGCGCGATCAGCGGGCGCCACTGCGACGCGAGCCCGTCGACGTTGACCTGGAATTCGCCGCCGGAAGGCGCTCCGTTCGCGTCGTAGAGCCGCGCGAAGATGCCCATCAGCTGGCCGTCGTAGCCGTGGCGCTCCGACCAGGCGATGAGCCAATGCCCGCCGCTCGAGGCGGCGATCGCGGGCTCGTCCTGCACTTCGAGGAACAGCGAGGAGTTGACCCACAGGTCGCCCGTGACCGGCACGAGTCGCGTGTCGAAGAAGCGCGCGCCGACGTCCTGGCCGGCGCTCCACGTCACGCCCACGCGCGTGGCGCTGCGTGCGACGTCGGCCCAGACCTGGTCGTAGCTCGTGTTCTGCGAGAGACGAAGGTCGGCGCTCATCGGCCCGAAGTTCGGGAGCTGGGCCGCGGCCGGGGCCGTGCACGCGATGAGGGCGAAAAGTCTGCCGGCCGATCCTCGCGTGATCATCGTTCTCCCAGGCTACCACGCTGCCCGCGGCAAGGCTGAAGCTGGGCCTGAGCGTGCGCGCCCGGACCGGTTCTCTGGCGCTCGGGGCGTCGCCGCGTTACCAACGAAGGCATGCCGCGGCGCTCGCTGCCCCTGCGCACGCTCGCCGTCTCGATCGGTTCGATCGGGGCGGGTTGCGCGAGTCCCGGCGGCGATCGATTCGCGCGCGTCGACGCCGCGCTGCGTGATCTCGCGCACGCCGGCCCCGTCGAAGCCGGGCTCGACATGTACTGGCTCGATCGCCGCCCGCCATCGGACGACGACGTGGACGACGCGACCGGCGGCGCGCTGTGGTTCGCGTGGGGCCCGTGGGACGGCTTCGTCGTGCCGGCGCTCGAAGGTGGCGTCGGCTACTCGCAGCATCGCGTCGCGGGCTTCCGCAGCTCGAAGCTCGAGATCCAGCGGCTGCGCGCGGGCGGCAAGCTCTCGATCGGCGGCGACGGACTGCCGCTCGTCCTGTGGGCGCGCGCCGGATGGTTCTATCGCTGGAGCTGGGATCCGGACTTCGATTCGGCGCCCTTCGACCAGGACGGTGGAGGAACCTACTGGGGCTTCGGGCTCGAGTTCGCCGCGGGCGAGTGCCGCATCGGTCCGTTCTTCGAGCTCGATCGCGGAGCGGGCGACGACGATCTCGAAGAGCGCTTCTACGGTCTCTCGATCACCTACGGACACTGACGCTCAGCGCTGGAAGATCGGCAACAGGCCGAGCGGCACTTCGAGGAACAGGCAGCACATCGCGGTCGCGTAGGCGTCGCCGAACTGCGGATCGTGCCAGCTGCCGTCCGCGAACTGCGTCGTGACGACGCGCCGCGTCTCGTTCGTGTTCCAGCGCGCGAAAGCCTGCGGATCGGCGTGCTGCCAGAGGCACTGCGCGACGTACAGGCGCTCGTAGAAGCGGCAGTACAGGCGCTTGTCGCTCTGCTTCCAGCCCGCGCCGTCGAGCGGGTTGGGCTCCTCGCCGCCCGTCGCCTCGCGCGCGGCGAGAGCGCGGAAGAGCCAGTCGTACCCTTCCTCGATCTCCTTGCCGCCGTACGTGCCCGCGGCTTCGAGCGTCGCGATCGCGGCCGCGGTGAGCGCCACGCTCGACGAGCTGTCGGCGAGCGCGTAGCGGAAGGAGCCGTCCTCCTTCTGCGAGCGCTTCACGTACTCGACCGCGCGCGGGAGTGCGCCGCTCTCGACGCGCACGCCGGCGTGGCGCGCGGCGCGCAGAGCTTGCGCCATCGTGATCGTGATCGAGCCTTCGTGCTCGAGCGAGCGCCTGGGCTCGTACCACCAGCCGCCCTCGCTGCCCTGACTCGCCTCGATGCACGCCACGGCGAGGGGCAGGGATCGCGCGATGCGCGCGCCGCGCGCGTCGCTGGGCGACATGGTCCAGGCCTGCGCGAGCGCGAGCGTCGCGAAGCCGTGACCGTGCATGCGCGAGAGCCCGTCGCCGGCGTGCGCGCAGTAGCCCGGCGGGGCGGCGTCCGGATCGGTTGCGCAGCGCGCGAGCAGGTAGTCGATCAGGCGCTCGACGTCCGCGCCGTAGCGACTGCACCGCGAGCGTCGCGAAACCGCGGCCCTCGTTCGCCGAGAGACCGATGGGTGGCAGGAGCGCGTCGCTCTCGGCTCGCGCGCGCGCGGCGAGCCACGCCAGACCGCGTTCGAGCGCGTCCTGCGCCGCGGCTTCGAGGCGCGCGTCGAGCCTCGACGCGCTCGGGGAGAGCGCCGAATCCGCGCTCGATTGGCGCTCGCGCTTGTCGAGCGTCGCTTCCGTGCGCGCGGGCTTGGGCAGCGGATCCTCGGCGCGCGTCGCGTGCTCGCGCAACGACTCGACTGCGGGCTCGAGCGCCGGCGCGCGTCGCGGCGCGCGGGACGCGCACCACCGGCGACCGCGGCGAGCAGCACCAGGGAGAGCGCCGGGAGCTGCGCGGAGGGCTGGCGGGCTCTCACGGGGACTCCACGAGTGGCACCGCCCGCGTGAGACGCGGGCGGCGCGGACGATTTCCGATCGGCGAGCCCACTCGCGCGGCCGTCGATCAGTTCGGCTTCTGGTTCAAGCGCCGGTAGTAGGCGTCGATCCAGTCGCGGTAGCGCGCGGGCATGTCGCCGCTGCCCTGCATGCGGAAGATCTCGCGCGGCAGCTCGGGCAAATCGCCCCAGCGATCCTGCGCGGAAGGCTGCACGCCCGTGTTGTCGCGCGCGGATCCCGGCGGCGTCGAGCCCGGCGAATTCTGCGCGAGACCCTGCGAATCGCGGTTGCCGCGCGGCATCCCGTTCTGCGAATCCTTCGGCTGCGAGCCGGGCTTGTCGCCCTGACCCTCGGGCTTCTGGCCACCGGGTTTCTTGCCGCCCGGCTCGGGGCCCTGCGGCGTCGACTCACGCTGCGCGGTCGCGGTGCCCTGACGATCGAGCGGACTCTGCTGCGAGCCCGACGGATCCGAACCCTGTCCCGGACTTCCGCCCTTGGCGGTCTTGCTCCCCGGCTTGTTTCCCTGCTTCCCCGACGAACTGCCGGAGGATCCCGACGGCTTGCACAGCCCGCCGGTGCCCTTGCCGCTTCATGTCCCGCCGGAGTGCTCGTGGTTGGCGAGCTCGAGGATCTTGTCGATGTCCTCGACGGCCGAGCGGCTGCTCTCGGTGGTCTGCTGCAGGAGCTTCTCGATCGTCTCGATCGTCTCGTGCAGCTCACCGCTCGCCTGCGCGCGCGGCTTGCCCGCGCTAGCTTCCTGGAGCAGCCGGTTGACGCGCAGCATCTTGCGCTCGACCTCGCCGAAGAGCTTCTCCATCTGCTCGTGCGGATCGTCTGCGCCGGTGCTCGGGATGATGAGCTTCTCGGGCGCGCCCTTGGGATCGCGGGGATCGTGAGCCTTCTCCACCTCGGGCTTCACCGTCGGCGTCACCTCGGGCTTCACTTCCTGCGCGCGCACCGCGCTCGACAACGCCAGGAAGGCGAGCGGCGTGGCGCCGAGCAGCACGAGTGCGCGCGGCAGTCGAATCGTCGGAAGGTACTTCATGGTCGGCGTCCTACTGATGTTGCGTCTCGCCGTCGGTCGAACCGGCGGAGCCCTTGTCACTCTTCGTATCGGAGCCGTCCGGGTCGGGCAGACCCAGGCGCTTGCGGAATTTCTGGAAGAGCTCGGACGTGCGCTGGTGCCTGTAGGCTAACCGCGCCACGTCCTCGAGCACCAGACGGTCGACGTCTTGCCCGCCTTCGAGCTCGGGATGGAGCTTGCGCAGCGTTTCGAGCGAGTGGAGCGTCTCGAGCTCGAGCCGCCGCAGCATCTTCAGCTCGGCCGCGTCCGGAACGAGGCGCTCCTCGTCGTTGCCCGCGGGCCGGTTCTGGCCGCCCTGCTGCTGCTCCTCCTGGTTCTCCTGGCGCCGGCGTTCCTTCTCGTCGTCCAGCGCTTCGGCCAGCCACTTCAGGCTCGCGGCGACGTCCTCCTGGAGTCCCTGCACGCGCTCGCCGCTCTGCCAGTCGCCGCTCTCGCCGAGGTCGCGCGAGATGCGCTCGAGATCGCGGTGGATCTGATCGAGCACCTCGGCGAAGACCAGGCTCTGCTCGGCCGCGATCGCCTTCTGGATCTCGAGCGAGCGCGCGGCGAGCGTGCCCTCGGATTGCGAGACCTTGCGCAGCCGCAGGCGCTGCGTGTGCGTCGGCTTGTCGGAGCCCTTGCGTTGCGCGTCGATCTCGGCCGTCGCCGTCATCTGCTTCTGGTGCTCGGCGAGCAGCGCGCGCACTTCTTCGGCGACGCGGAAGAGCAGTTCCTCGGCGCGCAGCTTCTGGTACTGCTGCTCCTCGGCCTCGAGCTCTTCCTCGGCCTGCTTCATCTGCTGCTGCGCCTGCTGCTCCTGATCCTGCGCTTCGTCGAGGTCGCCTTGTTCGAGCGCGCGCTTGGCGTTGCGCGTGTTCTCGCTCGCCTGCTCGAGGCTGGGCGCCGGGCGCGCGCCGTCGCGCTTCTTGTTGCGTTCGGCGAGCTCGAGCAGCTTCTTCTGGATCTCCTCCTGCTCGCGCGCCAATTCCTCGGCGCGCTTCTGATCCTCGGCCGTGCGCGGGGCGCTCGCGGCCTGCGCGGCCTGTTGCGCTTCCTCGAGGGCCTTGAGCGCCTGCTCCTGCTCCCCGGCGGCGCTCGAACTCTGTCCCTTCTGGAGCTTCTGTCCCGCTTGCTGCATCGCGCTCTGGCTCTTCGAGAGCGCTTGCGTCGTCGCTTCGCTCGCCCCGCTCTCCGACGGTTCGGAGCTCGCGCTCCGCGCCTGCTCGCGCAAGGACTCGACCTCCTTGGCGAGGTCCCCTTGCTCCTTGGCGAGGGCCTGGCTCTGCGGCGACTGCGCCGCGGACTGCTCGGCCGAAGCCTTTGCGCGCGCGAGCGCGGCTTGCGCGTCGCGCAACGCCTGCTCGGCCTGGCGCGCACTCTGCGCGGCTTCCTGAGCCTCCTCGGCGGCGGTCTTCTCGGAGGCCTGCGCCTGGGCGCTGGCGGCGCGTTCGAGCTCCTTCTGCGTCGCCTGGCCGGCTTCGTTCGCGCCTTGAGGCAAGGTCGAGAGGTCGCGCGAGATGCGTCGCGCTTCCTCGGCGGCCTGCGCTTGCGAGGCGGCGACGGCCTTCTTCAAGGTGTCGAGCTCCTCGAGCCCCTTGCGCGCCGCCTCACGCGCGGCGGCGGTCGCGCGCTCGAGCTCCTGAGTCGCGCGCCGCTGTTGTGCGGCCGCGTCCGGGCTCGATTCGCCGCCCGGTGATTCGGGCTGCGACTGCGCCGCCGCGCGGGCCTGGTCGAGCGCCTTGCGCACATCCTGTGCGACGCGCCCGGCGGCGCTCGACTCGTCCTCGAGGGACTCGAGCGCCGCGCGCGCGTTCTCCGCCTCTTGCGCGGCCGCACTGCGTTCCTGCGCCGACTGGGCTTCGAGCTCGGCGGCCTGCTGCTCGAGGCTGCGCGCCGTGCTCTCGCGACCGGGCGCGTCCGCGGCGCTCTTCTGCACGGTCTCGGCGCCCTTGCGCAACGCCTGCGCGCTCTTCGCCGCGGTCGGATCGCCCGACGCGCGCTGGTGGCGCTCTTCGCGCTCGGCGGCCCGTTCGAGGTCGCGTTGCGCGGAGGAGAGCTCGCTCTCCGGCGTGCGCGCGGCCTGCGCCGCCTGTCGCAGCGCACCCGCAGCCTGCGTCAGTCGATCCGCGTGCTCGGCGTGCGTCCGCGCGCGGTCGAGCGGCGCCGTGGATTGCTCGAGCGCGGCGCGCTCGCTCGGCTTCCAGGCCTCGAGCACGGCGCGGTCCGTGGCTTCGCGCTGCACGAGCTCGGCGAGCGCGCGCTCGAGCTCCGAGAGCTCGTGCACGTTCGATTCGCGCGCCTGCGCCTCGGTGCGCTGGAAGAGCTCGCGCTGGCGTTCGATCGCCTTCGCGATGCCCTGCGCGAGCTGCTTCTGCTCCGGCGAGGCCGACTTCTCGCGCAGCTCCCGCGTCTGCTTCTCGAGCGCGGCTTCGCGCTGGCCTAGCGCCTGGAGGTCCTTCTTGATCTCCTTGAGCTCCTCGAGCGAGCGCTGCAGATCCTGCAGACCCTGGCGATCCGTGAGGATCGAATACAGGCGCTCGAGGCTCTTGACGACCTGCTCCTGCGTCTCGAGCGCGCGCACCGAGAGACCACCTTCGAGGTCCTCGCGCGCGGCGGTCATCAATTCCTCGAGCGTCTTCTGTCCTTGCTCGCCGGCGCGCTGCTCGAGGTGCTTCAAGCCTTCGCGCAGCAGCTTGGCGGCGTGCGTGCGGCCTTCGGATTCGTAGCGCGCCGCGAGCACCTCCATCGTCTGGCGCAGGCGCGCGAGCTGGCGCAGGAGCAGCGCCTGGTCCTCGGCGAGCCCGGCGCGTTCGCGTCCGCCCGCTGCGGGACGATCCTGCGGCGCCGCGGGCGCCGAGGTTGCCCCTCGTGCAGCGGCTGCGAGCCAGAGCAGGCCGGTGAGCGCGAGCAACGTCGCGAGCGTGGGGCGCCGATGCATCTCATTTCTCCTTCAACGAACCCTTGGTGCGCTCCTGCAGGCTCTTCTGGCCCTGCACGAGGTCGCGCGTCAGACCGAGCACGGATTGGAAGTTGTCCCACTCCGCGAGCATGGCGAGCAGCTTGTCGATGCGTTCCGATGCCGTGCGTTCGGCGCCGCGCGCGTCCTTGAGCGCGGCGTGCACGGCCTTGAGCTCGCTCGCCTGCTGCGCGTGTCCAAGCGCGGCGACCGCCCCTTGGGTGTGCTCTTCGGCGATTTCCAGCGCGAGACCCACGATCTCGACCAGTTTTCCGGCGAGTGCCCCCTTGCCCAGGCCGCCCTGCGCGTAGGAGCTCGAGAGCTCCTGCCACGGCGCCGGATCGAAGGCCTTCACGGCCGAGGTCGCGAGGCGCTGGTCGAGGAACTCGAGCAGTGCGCCCGCGCGGTCGTCGAGGCGCGAGTAGAGCACGGACTCGCAGACCGAGCAGATCTCGCGCGCAAGCGTGCGCGCGTCGCCTTGCACGCGCCGTTCGCCGGTCGAGACGGCGCCGATCTCGGACTCGGTGCTGGCGAGGTCGAGCTGGTCGCTCTCGAGCGCGGCGATGAGCTCGTCGGTGCGGCGCGCCTTCTCGCGCTGCAGCTCGGCGAGCGCGTTGGCGCTGCCCTGCACGCGCGCGAGACGATCCTGCAGGCGGCGCACGAACTCGTCGGAAGTCACGACGCGCACGCGCACCGCGCTCGCGCGGCCTTCATGCGCGCGCGGCGCGGCGTTGTCGGTCGCCTGGGCGACGATCAGGTACTGCTGGCCCTCGCCGACCTTCTCGCCGGCGCTCGCCAGCGCGTTGACCTCGACGCGCACGCCGCCGAGAGCCGAGACGCGCACGCGGCGCGCGGTGTTGCCGGCGTTCGGCCCGGGAGGCGGCTTGCTCGCGAGCTCGGGTCCGGCGAGCTCCTCGTCCGACAGCGCATGCCAGCTCATCTCGCCGCTCACGCGCCCCGCGCCTTCGCCAGCGGCGTTCTCGCTCGACCAGGAGAGCTTCGAGAGGCCGAAGTCGTCCTCGACGCGCACGCGCAGGCCGATCAAGCCGCCGAGGAGCGTGTCGATCTCGCTGCGCGAGGGCGAGAGCACTTCGAGCTCCGGCGCGCGATCCTCGATCACGTTGATCGCGAACAGACCCGGATCGGGGTTCGAGAGCCCGGTCGCGTCGACGAGCTCGATGCGCATGCGCACGCTCTTCTCCGCCGTGAACTCGAAACCCAGGCCGTTCTGCGCTGCGCCCGGCTGCGCTCCGGCGGCCGGCATCGCTTGCGCGGAAGGGAACGGCCCGGCGGAGAGCGGCACGAGCTTGTCCTCGGGCACGAGGCGCGCCGCGCCCGTCGCGTCGCGGGGCGTGGGCAGCACGTGCACCGCGACGCGCGAGCCGGCGAGCACCTCGACGTCGCGATCGCGCTCGACGCGCGCCGGCAGGCCGCTGTACGCGGGCGGCGTGATCTCGATCGCCAGCGCCTCGACGTCGGGCGGCTGGAGCACCGCGAGTCGCACCCACGGCACTTCGTCGTCGTCGTCGCCGCCGGTGACGAAGAACTCCGTGTCCTCCTGCAGCGAACGCAGGAGCGTGCGGAAGATCGGACCGCCCGTCGACGCGAGCACGGCGCGCTGGCCGCCGAGGAAGTGCAGCACGACCTCGTCGGGGATCTGGCCTTGCGCGCGCACGAGCAGCGGCACGTCGCTCCCGCGCGCGACGCGCAGACGGATCTCGGCGCGCTCGTTCGCCGACGCGCTCGCGTCCGCCTCGAGCGCGCCGGGCAGCGGAATCTCGACGATCAGGTGCGTGCGCCGCGGCCACGGCGCGTCTCCGCCGAAGAGGCGCTCGAAGAAGATGCCGGCCGCGCTGGCGTTGGCGACGAGGACCAGTGCGACCAGTGCCATGACGGACAGGCCGAGCAGCGCGCGGCGTCGCGGCGTGCGCTCGTCGAAGACGCCTTGCACGTCGAGCGTCGCGCTCCGTGCCTCGACACGGCGCAGGATCTCCGCCACGAGCGCGGGATCTCCGTCGGGATGCGGAGAGCGCGCGAGCTGCACGGCGCTGACGAAGAGCTGCTTCAGGTCCGGGTGCGCGCGCTCGAACAGCACGGCGAGCACGTCGCGCCGGGGCAGCGCGCGCAGCGGACGCACGAGCTCGCGCACGATCAGCCAGGCCGGCACGAGCGCGAGCAGGCAGAGGTGCACCCAGCGGATGCCGCTCGGCACGTGCAGGCTCCAGTCGACGAGGAACGCGACCAGGATCCAGGCCGCGGTCGCCCCGGCGACGGTCGCGAGACCGTGCATCCACACCAGTCGCGCGAGGCGCTGGCGCAGGCGCGCGAGCAAGGCGTCGATCGCGGGCGTGGCGATGGCTGGCGCGGCGCTTGCGCGCGGCGCGCTCTTGCGATCGTCCGCAGTCGTGTCAGAGCTCATGCGTCCGTTCAGCGCTGGAAGATCGGCGTCTCGATCAGGGTCGAGCGCAGCTCCTCGTAGTACGGCTCCCAGTACGGGCTGCCGGCCGTGTACATCGCCTGCACGCCGTAGTAGTGCCCGTACCAGAAGTAGTAGTGCCCCGCGTTCGGGTTCTGGCTCGAGCGCGGCGCGTAGTCCTTGTCGAACGACTCCAGGCGTCGCGACAGGTAGTCGAGGCCACGGCGGATGAGCTCGTCGGAGTAGATCCCCAGGCCGTTCAGCGCGGTCACGCCGGCGGCGGTGAGCGGGAACGAGGAGCGCGAGTGTCCCTCGCGCTGATAGTGGAACGTCCCGGGCCCGTCGGCGCCGTAGCCGCGCGCGCCGGGGATCATCGCCGCGCGTTCGTCGGTGACGGCCGAATCGACCACGTAGCGCGCCGCGCGATCGACGGTCGACTTGGGCACGCGGATGCCGATGTTGCGCGCCGAGCGCAGCGCGATCACCTGGCACACGACGATCGACATGTCGGACTCGGCGGCGTACGGCTCGTAGCGCCAGCCGCCCTCGGCGTTCTGCGACTTGACGATGAAATCGACCGCGCGCTGCAGCTTGTCCTTGACGTCCTCGCGGTGCGTCATGCCGTAGATCTCGGCCAGGAACAGCGTCGCGAACGCATGGTCGTACATGCGCGTGCCGCTGTGCGTGACGTAGCCGTCCTCCTGCACGCAGCCGAGCACGAAGTCGAGCGCCTTCTCGATCACCGGGCCGTACTGGCCGCGCCCGGGCACGTGGCCGCCGGCGAGGAATGCCATGCCGGCGAGCGACGTGACTCCCAGATGCCCGCGGTCCTCGGCCGTGTACTTGTAGTCGTTGTTGAGCTTGTAGCCGATCTTCGCCACCCAGCTGCCTTCGGGTGCCTGGTGCGCCGCGAGCCACGCGAGACCGCGTTCGACCGCTTGTGCCTGCTCTTCCGTGACGACGATCTGTGCTTGCGGCGCGCTGCTGCCCGAGCTCGATTGGTCCCCGGCGGGGTTCGCGTCGCGCGACGCGGGCGGGAGCGGGCCGATCACGGTTGGGACGGCCGGAGCGAACGAGAGCGACACGGCGAGCAGGGAGGAGAGCGTCATCGCAGGAACTCCACGCGGTTGGAACCGCGGACGACCAGGACGTCATCCAGAGGATACAGGCTGATCCAATCGGCGCGTTCGCCGGGGCCCTTGTCGATCGGTCGCATGTCGCGCGGCACGCCGCTCGCGCGGTCGAGGAACGTCAAGTAGGCGCTGGCGCCCGAGCGCACGTCGCGGCCGCGCGGCGTGAGCCACACGAGCAGGCCCACGCTCGTGTCGGACCAGGCCGGAAGGGGCAGCACCTGCGGCGGATTGAGCTCCGCGTAGCGCTCGCGCAGGCCCTGCGACCAGAGCTCGCCGCTCTCGAGATCGATGGCGCGCACGCGCGCCTCCTCGCCGTTCGTCGAGGGCGAGATCACGAGCGCGAGCGACGATGCGAGGCGCACGCGCGGCGCGCTGCGCGTGCCGACGATCGTGTCGGCGCTGCCGAAGCGGATCGAGTGCACCGGAGCCACGGCGCCGATCGAGGTCGAGAGCTCGTAGAGGCCCGACTGCGGCGTCGGCATCTTCGGTCCGGTCGGCGTCGTGAGCACGAGGTAGGTCTTGTCGTGGTGCTGCACGATGCGCTCGAGGTAGCGCCGGTCGGGCGCGATCTCGTCGACCTGCAGCTGCCAGACGTTGCGCCCGGTCTCCAGGTCGATGCAGGTGATGCGATTGTTGCGCGGCTGCGTCATCTCCTTGACGCGCGGCACGATCAAGCGGTCGTTCTCGATCCAGGCCTCGTCCAGGATGCGCTGGCTCGCGTTGAGCTCGAGCGAGAAGCTCGAGATCTCGCGTCCCGTGAAGAGGTCGCGCACGACCACGCCCGTCTTGCCCGTCATCGGCAGCGACACCACCGCGTGGCTGGAGAGCAGCGGCTCGGACCAGAATTCGACTCCCAGCGGACCGGCCTGCCAGAGCGGCGCGCCGCCGCGCGTGTCGAGCGCGTAGAGGTAGCCGCCGTCGTCGCACTTGGTCGCGAGCACGGCGACGCCGCTCTGCGCCGCGATCGTCATCGCGCGCGGCGTGGCGCCGTCGAGGTTCCAGGTCCAGGCCGGTTCGCCGCTCTTCTCGTCGTAGGCGACGACGCCGTCGGCGCGTGCCACGATCACGCGACCGCGCGCGATCGCCACGTGGCGAGTCCACGGGCTGTTGTTGGGCACGTCGAGCGGACCGTTGGGCGCCGCGATGGCCTGGCGCCAGGCGGGATGGTCGAGGGCTCCCGGTTCGAAGGAGTACAGCGAGTCGGCGCGCTTGCCCACGCCCGGCACGGATTGCGAGAGTCCGAGCAGCAGCGCGCCCGCGCGCGCGGGATCGTCGGGGACGCTGCGCGCGACGATCTCGAAGTCGCCGATCAGCGGCGGCGCGAGCAGCGACTTGGGTCCCGCGGCGAAGCGCCCCGGCTCCGCGGGAGGCAGCGCGGGACGCCACGGTGCGCGCACGATGTCGCGCGCCCGTTCGGCGAGCGGGACTCCGTCGACGTCGATGCGCGCGCCGGGCGCCTGGGTGCCGAGCGTGCGCAGGAGCTCGTCGGCGAGCTCGACGTTGCCTGCGCGGCGCGCGGTGCTCGCGAGGCCGCAGAGCAGCGTGAGCGCGCGTGGCGTGAGGTCCGCGCGCGTGAAGTGCGGCGCGAGCTCCGTCTGCACGATGTGCGCGACCTCGGCCAGATCCCCGCTGTCGGTGGCCCACGAGAGGCGCGCGTCGTTGGCGCGGCGCGCGGCGGTCGAGAAGGGGAAGCGCCGCGCGAGCTCGACCAGCCGGCTGCGATCGTGCGCGCTCTGCGCGGCCGCGTACTCCGCTTCGGCGCGTTGCTCGAAGGGTTCGTAGCCCGCGGTTCGGCCGCTCTGCACGAGCTCTCCGATGCGCGCGTGCGCGCGCTCGCCGGCCGTGTCGTCGATCAACGCCGCGTCGGCGTTCTCCGCCAGGATGCGGTGCAAGAGCTCGAACTCGCGCGGCGTGTCCTTGGCGTGGATCGCCTCGCGCTCGCGCGCGAAGAGTGCCCAGAGCGGGAGCGGGAGCTCCAGCGGCACCAGATCGTCGCGCGCCGCCAGTCCGACCAGCGGTTCGAGCGCGAAACGCGCCTCGGCCGGATCGCGGTCGCCGCCGGCGTCCGCGGCGATGCTCGGTTGCGGGTCGCAGAGGATCGTCAGCGTGCCGCAGCGCGCCTCGAGCTCGGCGTAGAGCGCCTCGCGCGCGGCGCGGTGCCCGCCCGCCGGACTCAGCGGCTCATTGGGAGCGTCGGCGCGCGCGAAGGGCTCGAGCTCGCTGTCGCGCTCCAGGCGCAGCTCCTCGAGCAGCGTGTCGCGCAGCTCCTCGGCGTTCGGCGCGAGAGCGCGGGCGCGACGCAACGCCGCGAGAGCCTCGTGCGGCTCCGCCAGGTCGTGGTGCACGCGCGAGAGCGCGCGCAAGGTGCCGTGCAGCTCGCCCGCGACCTCGTTCTGCGTCGAGCCCTCCGCGCGCGCCTGCAGGCCCTCGAGCACGCCGCGCGCCTCGACGAGCGCCGCGCGCGCCTCGCGGCTGCGCCCGCGCGAGATCTCCGTCGTGCCGCGATTCGCCAGCAGGCGCGCGAGCGCGAGGCCTGCGGTCGTGTCGCCCGGCGTCTCCGCCAGGCGCGCGCGCGCGCGCTGCACGAGCACGCCCCAGTCGAAGTAGCCGCACACGCGGCGGTTCGAGACGACGAAGAGCTCGCGCTCGCCGAGCAGCAGGTTGCCGTCGTCCATCGCGTCGCCCCAGGCGAGGCCTTCGTCGAGCGCGACTCCCGTCTGCACGTCGACCGAGAGGCACGTGTCCATCGTCGGCACGACGATGCGATCGTCGGCGAGCACGGCGCGCCCGCGGCCGCCGTCGCGATCGATGGCCGGGTTGGCGAAGACCCACTTGAGCTTGTTCGGCGGACCGTTGGAGAGCCCGCTGGGGGAGCGCAACGCGACGACCTTCTCGGCGGCGAGGAAGACCTGATCGTCGCGCGCGCCGACGAGCTGATCGACGCGCCCCTGCGCGAGGACGTAGAGCGGCGAATTGCGCCCGCGGTTCGAGAGCGACCAGAGCAGCTTGCCGCCGGCGAGATCGAGACCGACGAGATCCCAGGAATCGAACGGCGCGGCGACGACCGTGGAGCCGCTCACGACCGGCGCCTGGTTGCGCCACGGCGAGAGGCGCTGGGGTGCTCCGAAGTCGTGGTTGCGCTGCAGCGGGATCTGGTCGTAGAGCGTGACCCAGTGCACCTCGCCCGAGTACAGGTCGAGGCAGGCGATCGCGCCCACTTGAGTCAGCGCGATCACGCGCTCGCCGGCGACGACGACCTCCGGCGCGCAGAACTCGCGCTCGTGGCGGCCGAACATGTTGAGCTCGCGCTGGCCGCTGACGACGTCGGTCGACCACAGGAGCGCGCCCGAGTCGAGATCGAAGCACGCCACCGCGTAGTGGATGCGTCCCTGGATGCGGTAGCAGGGCACGAGCACGCGCGTGCCGACGATCACCGGCGGGCCGGCGATGCTCATGCGCTCGACGAATCCGCCCGCGTCGCCGTCCCAGTCCGGCGGCGGCATCTGGTTCCAGAGCTCGCGGCCGTTGTCGGCGTCGTAGGCGAACAGGCGGCGATCGGGGATCTGGACCGTGATCCCGATCTCCTTCTGGAACTCCTCGTTCTTGATGAAGGCCACCGGGATCTGCAACGCGGCGACGACCGCGCGCGAGCTCGCGGCGGGCGCGATCCACGCCTGCGAGATGTCGATGCCCTTGAAGAAGTCGCTGCGGTTGCCGCCTTGCGCGGCCCAGCCCGGGGCCTCGTCGCCGCGCCAGCGCAGCGCGCCGGTGTAGGCGTCGAGCGCGAGCACGCGCAGGGAGGTCGAGACGAAGACGCTGTCGTCCGAGCGCGCGATCCCCAGAGACGGCCGGTTCGCGTTCGTGAACGGGTGGTTCGGCAGCACGAACGGCTCGAACCACGCGTCGGAATCGCGCCCGGGCGGACGCGCGCGCGTCGCGTAGCGCGTTCGCTCCTGCTCGCGCCGCGCGAGGAACTCGGTCGCGGCCTGCACGCGGCGCGCGATCGCCGGCAGCCATTCGCCGGAGTTCGGCGCCGCGGTCGCGCCGTCGGGAGTCGCGCGCCCGGCCTGTGCGTCGGACTCGGCGGATGGCGGCGCGTGCAGTCGCAGGCGCTCCCGCGCCATCTGCCAGCCCGCGGCCGTCGCGAGCTCGAGCTCGGAGCCGCCGAGCAGCAGCGAGAGCGCGCGCTCCCACGCCGCCAGCGCCTCGGGCTGCTCGCCCTTCTCCCACGCGAGATCGCCGATCGTCCAGGCGGCCCGCGCCGCCGCCGGAGCGAGCGGATAGCGGCGCACGACCTCCCACAGGGCGCGTCGATCCAGGCGCGACCAGGCGTGCTCGAGCGCCGCTTGCGCTTCGCCCTGGTGGCGCGCGCAGTAGAGCGAGCGCGCGGCGTCGGGCAAGGTGAAGAGCAGCGTGCGAGCGCGCTTCGCGGCGCCGCGATGCGTCGCTTGCGTCGCCTGTCCGCCGCCGGCGAGCGGCGCGAACTCCGCCTGCAGCACGTCGGACGGGTGCTCCTCGATCAGCGACTGCAACCCGTCGATCGCTTCGCTCCAGCGCCGCGCCTGGATGTGACCCTCGACCTCGTCGAGCTGCCAGCGCGCGGCCTGGATGTCGCGGATGCGGAACGGCTTGGGGTCGAACGCGTCGTCGCCCTGCGCGCTCGACGGATTCGCCTCCTGCTTGCCGGCGAACGGGTTCGGCGGGACGAACGGCGTCTGCAGCGGCCAGACGAGGAGGAGTGCGCCGAGGATCGCCACCACGCCTCCTAGACCAGCTCCAGCCGCTTGCGCAGCACCCACTCGCTGCCGAGCAGCAGCAACGCGAGGAGCAGCGTGCCCCAGTGATCCCAGGCGTCCTCGAGCTCCGACGAGATCGGCTCGCGGCGCTCTTCCTTGCCCGGGAACTCCGCATCGAGGTCCTGAACGTGCGCCAGGTCGACCGAACGCCCGTGGGTCGAGGCGGAGATCGCGATCAACGTCTGCGGATCGGGCGACGGATCGGCATTCTCGCGCGAGGGCAGCACGACCTCGAACTCGGTGCCCGCGACGCGCTGGCCGTTGGAGTCGATCGAGGCCGAGTACAAGCCGGCGCGCTCGACTTCGAACGACGCGCGGTAGAGACCTGGACGCTCGGGCACGAGCTCGAGCGTGAAGTCGCTGGTGCGCCCCTCGGAATCGGAGAGTCGCGCGGGGATCGAGGGCTTGTCGCTCGGACGGAAGTCCTCGTCGAGCACGCGCGCTTCGAGCGTCACGCGCTCGTCGAGGTCGTAGCGCGCGCGCTGCGAATCCATCTGGATGCGCCGATCGCCGCTCTTCAAGCGTCCCAAGGCGACCCAGCGGATCGCGTTGCGCCAGAAACGCTCGTGGTAGCGCTCGCCGTAGCGGTAGCGCCACATCCAGGTCGAGTCGACGGCCAGGAAGAGCGTGCGCCCCGAGGGATAGTAGCCCGCGACGAGCAGCGGGAACTTGCCGTGCGCGTTGGCGTCCGCCGGGTGGCGCAGCAGGGTCTGCGCGCCCGGCTTCGCGCGTACGACCGGGTAGTACCAGTAGAAGCCGCGCAGTCCGCCCGGTTCCTCCCACAGCACGCGGTTCTGCTTGGGATCGGGAACCAGGCGAACGATCTCGTGCGGGTGCGCGGCGTCGTCGAGCGCAGGATGGAACTCGACCGTCGTGTCCGTCGACACGGCGTTGCGGCCGCCCGTGTCGAGCACGACGGGCACGAGCTCCTCGAGCGGCGTGCCGGCGAAGGAGCGCGGCGAATTCCACTCGCCCGCCTCGAAGATCAGGCCGCCGCCGCGTTCGACGAACTCGCGCAGCGAGGCCATGAACTCCTCGCAGCGCGAGGGATCGGGCGACACGGCGTAGGGGTTGACGTCGCCGAGGATGATGACGTCGTAGTGCTCGAGAAGGTCCTTGCGGTTCGTGGGGACGCTCGTGAGCGCCGCCAATCCCTTGGTGCTCTCCTGCAGGAAGTCGGGCGTCGCCGAGAGCAGGTAGCACTGCACCTCGAGGTTCGCGTCCGCCCGCAGGAGCAGGTTCTTCAGGTAGCGGTATTCCCAGCGCGGATAGGCGTCGACGAAGAGCACGCGGATCTTCTCGGGCGTGATGTGAACGCCGAACTCGACCGCGTTGTCGTCGCGCAGCGTCTCGTCCTGGAGCGGCGGCACCTCGACGCGGAAACGGCGCTCGTTCGTGCGCAGGTCGGGCGTGCCGGGCGGCGCGACGAGCACGACCTTCTGGCCGCTCTCGTCGAGCTCGACCTCGGATTCGGCCACGGGGCGCGCGCCCATCCCTTCGCGCTCGTTGCCGAGTTCGATGAGCACCACGCGCGCCTTCGGGCGGCCGGTGACGCCGCGCGC
>JBGATX010000101.1:0-20238 GCA_044228975.1 Planctomycetota bacterium
CGATTTGAGCGCGACCGCTCACCGCGCGCGCCGTTCGCAGCAGAACATGCGGTGCAGCGGGCTGAGCTCTCGCGCTCGAATCGGTGAGGAAGATGCCGTGTACCGTACGGATCTCGTCCAAGCTCGCCGCGCTCGTCCGGCGCCTTCGGCCTCAGCCTCCGCCGCTGATCTTCACGCCGGCCTTGGGCGCGATCATCTCCTCGGGCTTCACCGCCTTGTCGAAGGCGTCGCCGGTCATCAGCTCGAGCGCGACCGTCGCTTCGCGCAGCGTGGTGCCCTCGTGGTAGGCCTTCTTCGCGACCTTCGCGGCGTTGTCGTAGCCGATGTGGCGGTTGAGCGCGGTGACGAGCATCAGGGACTGGCGCATCAAGGTGTCGATGCGCTTCGCATCGATATCGAGGCCCGCGATGCAGTTCTCGCGGAAGCTGTCGCACGCATCCGCGAGCAGGCGCGTCGAGGTGAGCACGTTGTGGATGATCACCGGCTTGTAGACGTTGAGCTCGAAGTTGCCCTGCGAGCCGGCGAAGGTCACCGCGGCGTCGTTGCCGAACACCTGCACGCAGACCATCGTCAACGCCTCGCACTGCGTCGGGTTCACCTTGCCGGGCATGATCGAACTCCCCGGCTCGTTCTCGGGCAGCTTCAGCTCCGAGAGACCGCAGCGCGGGCCCGAGCCGAGCCAGCGCACGTCGTTCCCGATCTTCATCAAGGCCACGGCCGCCGTGCGCAACGCGCCGTGCAGGAAGACGAGCGCGTCGTGTCCCGCGAGCGCGCTGAACTTGTTGGGCGCCGTCTTGAACGGCAGCTTCGTCTCGGCCGCGATCTTCTGCGCGACGAGCCTGGCGTACTTGGGATGCGTGTTCAGCCCCGTGCCGACCGCGGTGCCGCCGAGCGCGAGCTCGTACACGCCCGGCAACGTCGCTTCGATCGCGCGGCGCGCGTCGGCGAGCTGTTGCACGTAGCCCGAGAACTCCTGCCCCACCGTGAGCGGCGTCGCGTCCATCAAGTGCGTGCGACCGATCTTCACGACTTTCTTCCAGGCCTTCGACTTCGCATCGAGCTCGTTCTCGAGCGCCTCGATCGCGGGCAGCAGGCGCTTCACGGCTTCCTCCCCCGCCGCGATGTGCATCGCCGTCGGGAAGGCGTCGTTCGAGGACTGCGAGCGATTGACGTGATCGTTGGGATGGATCGGCTTCTTCGAGCCGAGCACGCCGCCGAGCATCTGGATCGCGCGGTTGCTCACGACCTCGTTGGCGTTCATGTTCGACTGCGTGCCCGAGCCGGTCTGCCACACGACCAGCGGGAAGTGCTCGTCGTGCTTGCCCGCGATGACCTCGTCGCAAGCGGCGAGCAGCGCGTCGCGCTCCTTCTTGCCGAGCATCTCGAGCTCGCCGAGCTCGATGTTCGCCAGCGCCGCGCACTTCTTGACCACGCCGAGCGCGCGGATCATCGGCCGCGAGAACGTGTGCCCGCCGATCTTGAAGTTCTGCTTCGAGCGCTGCGTCTGCGCGCCCCACAAGGCGCTGTCGGCCACCGCGATGGGACCGAACGAATCGGTCTCGGTGCGCGAGCCGGCGGAGGAGGAAGGAGCAGGTTGCGACTTGGGTGCGAGGACGCGGGCCATAGTGGGGTGTTGTGTGTGAATGCGTGCGTCGGATCGAAGGCCGCGCATGGTAGCGCGCGCGTGCAGCGGAACGAGGTGCGCCAGTTCGTACTTCCCCGCCACCTTCCGCCCCCTCCATTCCCCGTTGCTCCACAGCTCCCGTCCGGAACCCGAACCCCGCGCAGCGTCGGACCGCCGGTTGAGCAGCGTCGCGTGCAGCGCGACGAGCACGGGAAGCCTCGAGTAGCGCACGAAGAAGGTGACGACCAGCGCGACGCGCCAGCTCGCCACGATCGCCAGGAAGGCGATGTTCAGCTCGCGCGCGGTCGCGACATCGACCCAGCGTTCGACAGGGAGCGCGTACAACCACGCGGGAGGAGCCGTGAACCCGACGAAGATCAGCACGTTTCGGCAGCTCAGGTGCCGCGGCTCGAGCGGCGCGACGACCAGCGTGATCGCCGCCGAGAGCACGAAGCCGTAAGCGACCGATCCCAGGCCGGCGCATTGCCACCAGCTCGCGCTCGGGTGGTCCCAATATGCCTGCCGATCCCCGCGAGCCAGGTGCACAGGAGTGCGACCACGACGTGCGGGCACGTGTGCTCGCGGATCGCAGGGCTCGGCGCACGAAACGTGACCACGCGCGCGAGGTCACCCGCGATCGTGGACCATCGCGGGCGAGAGCGCACGCCTTCCGGCGGCGAGGCGGGAGCGTGGCTCATCGAGGAGCCCGGTGCGACGAGCGCGCACCACGCAGCTTCCAGGGGACCGCGAGCGACTCGCGCGGGATGCGAGCGCCCCGTGCGCTGCGGCGCGTGCGCCTCACTGCCGCGCGAGCCGCTCGCCGATGCGCACGAGGTTGCCGTCTTCGTCGACCAGCGCGAACTCGCGCATCCCCCACGGCTTGTTCTCGAGCGGCGTGACGCGCGGGATGCCCGCGCTGCCGAGCTCGAGCGCTGCGCACTGCGCATGCCACGCGCGCGCGTCGCTCACGCGCCAGTAGCAACCCGCGTCGTTCGTCGCGGGGTCGAGGTCGGGGTGCCCGAAGAAGTGCACCTCGAGCTCGCCGCGCGTGAAGATCGCATAGCGGTCGTGGCCGTGCGGCGCGAAGTAGCCGACCTGGAAGCCCAGACGCTCGTAGAGCCGTCGCGTCCGCACGAGATCGCGCGAAGGCAGGATCGGGATCGAGCGCTCGGGCATCATCGGCTTGGGCGCGCGGCGATCCGCGCGCTCACTTGCGCCCGGCCCACGCCGGCATCTTCGCGAGGTGCGCCTTGGCTGCCTTCTCCGCTTCGGGGCGCGCCATCTTCTGCATCGCCATGAAGTAGCCGCTGGTCGTGCCCTCGAGCACCGTCTCGTACGGCTTGAGCTTGCCCGTCGCGTCCGTGCAGTAGGCGCAGTACATCGCGCCCGGCTTCGCATCGGCGAGCGGCATGCCGCACGACTGGCAGTTGTCGAGCTTGATCGCCGTGTAGAACATGAACTGGAAGCCGTCCGGATCGTGCAGCGTGAACTCGCGGATGCCGTAGAACTGCGACTTGGGCGCGGTCGTCGGCACGACGCCCTTCTTCACGAGCTGCGCGTGGTACGCGTCGACGTCGGGGACTTGCACGTAGATGCCGACGCCCACGCCGCTCTTGTTCTTCGCCAGATCCTCCGCCATCTGGCGGAAGCGCTTCTCCGCCGCCGCGTCGCCGCCGCAGAACTTCGACGCCGAGTCCGCGGGCATCGACTGGCCGAGCATCACCGACTGGGTCCCGAGCATCATGTTCGCCCACATGGGCTTCTTCTCGTCGGGCCACGCCGCCTCGAGCTCGAAGCCGAGCATGTCGCGGAAGAACGCGACGCTCTTCGCGGCGTCGCGACAAGTCAGGATGACGGACAGCGGATCGTGTTGACGGGTCATGGGAGCTTCCTCTCGGGGTCGGGGACCGGCGCGGATTCTAGCTGCAACGCTCCTGCCCGTGTCGCGCCCGATCGGCCGGCGCGGACGGGGACATCGCGTCCGCCAGGCGATCGCATACGCTGCGCGCAGGAGGCTCGCGATGTCGTTCGCAATCGCACTGTCGTTCGCCGCGTTCGCGCAGGCTGGAGGCTCGCCAGCGATCGCTCCGGCACCGCCGCCGGCGCCGCTCTTCAGCGCCGATTTCGAGAGCGGATCGCTCGCCGGCTGGAGCACGCCCGACGTCTGCCGCCGCGAAGGCTTCGAGTCGAGGGTCGCCGACGGCGGAGCGCGCGGGAGCCTGCGCTGCGCATGCGTCGAGCACGTCTCGGAGCCGCCGTCCGACGGCATGGGCAACCTGATCGCCGACCTCGATGCCAGCGCGCTCGGCAAGAAGCGCGTGCGCCTCAGCGCGTCGGTGCGCGTCGAAGGCGAAGGCCGAGCGCAGCTGTGGCTGCGCGCCGACGCCAAGGATCCGCAGACGTACAGCGCGCTGCTCGACAACATGAGCGATCGGCCGATTCGATCGGGCGGCGCCGGCGAGTGGCAGGAGTACCAGATCGTCGCGGACGTCGACCCGCGCGCCGCGACCCTCGTGTTCGGCTTGATGCTCTTCGAGGGCGGCCGAGCGTTCCTCGACGACGTGCGCATCGACGTGCTCGGGGACACGGCGGCCTTCCTCGAGCCCGCGCGAGCGCTCGACGAGCGCGGCCGGCGCAATCTGATCGCGTTCGCGCACCTCTTCGGTTGCGTGCGCCACTTCCATCCCAGCGACCAGGTGCAACGGACCGACTGGGACGCGGCCGCCATCGCCGGCGTGCGCGCGATCGAGGGAGCGCGCGACGACGCGCAGCTCATCGAGCGCATGAACGCGTTCTGCGCGCCGATCGCTCCGACGGTGCAGGTGTTCGACGCGGCGCAGGCGCCCGCTCTGCCCGCGGCTCTCGCACGACCGGACGACACGCGGCCGCGCCTGGTGCGCATGCGACACCACGGCTTCGGACAGGGGCGCGCGGCCGAGTCCGTCTATTCCAGCGGGCGCGAGAAGGCGAGCGCGCCCGACGGGAAGCCGCGCGACGGATGGGACGCGCCGTCGCAGGTCTACGAGGCCGAGATCGTGAAGGGCATCCGCTGCCGCGTGCCGCTCGCGCTCTGGTACGACGCCAAGGGCACGCTTCCGCACGTCGAGACGCCCGCCGGGTTGTTCGCCGCGAGCGACGGCTTCGTGGCGAGCGGCGACGACCGCGCTTCGCGCCTCTCGGCGATCGTCCTCGGCTGGAACGTCTTCCAGCACTTCTATCCGTACTTCGACGTCACCGGAACCGACTGGCAGCACGAGCTCGAGCTCGCGTTGCCGCGCGCGGCATCCGACGCGGACGGCGTGGCGTTCCTCGAGACGCTGCAACGCCTGGTCGCGAGCCTGCACGACGGACACGGACGCGTCTCGTGGCCGCGCGAGCCCGCGCGCGCGACTCCTGGAGTGCGCTGGTCGTGGATCGGGAGCGAGCTCGTCGTGACCCGGCCGGTCGACGGCGTCGATCTCGTTCCCGGCGACGTGATCGTCTCGATCGACGGCGTTCCGACCGAGGAGTGTTACCGGCGCATCGAGCCGCTCATCAGCAGCGCGACGCCGCAGTTCGCGCGCTTCCGCTCGATCGGGCTGCTCGGCGCCGGACCGATCGGAAGCCAGGTGGTGCTCGAGGCGCGCGCGCTCGACGGCAAGCTGCGCAAGGTCAGCGTCGCGCGCGGACCCAAGGAGGTCTCGAAGCTCGCTGCGCCGGATCGGCCGGAGAAGATCGCTCCTCTCGGCTCCGACGTGTGGTACGTCGACCTCGGACGCATCGAGCAGCAGGACTTCGACGCGGCGCTCCCGA
Source organism: Planctomycetota bacterium (assembly GCA_044228975.1). Taxonomy (GTDB): domain Bacteria; phylum Planctomycetota; class UBA1135; order UBA1135; genus JADJNY01. Next base: position 5,417 of record JBGATX010000101.1, read on the forward strand.
ATCTCGCTTCCGCCAAGGGCCTCGTGTTCGACCTGCGCGGCTATCCGACGATCTGGACCGATCCGCTGGCCCACTTGATCGAGAAGCCGATCCGGTGCGCGCAGTGGCTCGTGCCGACTCCGCGACGCCCCAACCGCGAGCAGCTCACGTTCGACAAGAGCGATTGGTCGGTCGAGCCGAAGGAGCCGCGCTTCACGCAGCGCGTCGCCTTCCTCACCGACGGCCGCGCGATCAGTGCCGCGGAGACGTTCATGGGCCTCGTCGAGTTCCACAAGCTCGGCGCGATCGTCGGCGAGCCCACGGCGGGCACGAACGGCAACGTCAATCCGTTCGTGCTGCCCGGCGGCTATCGCGTGTCGTGGACGGGCATGAAGGTGCTCAAGCAGGACGGCTCGCGACACCACGGCGTCGGCATCCAGCCGACGGTGCCGTGCTCGCGCACGAAGGCCGGCCTCGCCGCCGGCCGCGACGAGCAGCTCGAGAAGGCGCTCGAGCTCGTGCGCTGACGCGACTCACCAGTTCACGATCAGCCCGTTCGTGATGTTGAAGGTCGCCGGCGGGCAGAACGCCGCCGCGGCATTGCGGTAGTACTCCTGGTAGTAGCGCACGACGCCGGAGCACGGCACGACTCCGCTGCGCTGCGCGAGCGTCACCGAGCTCCCGCTGGGCGGGTACTGCGACTGGCCGCCGGAAGCGAGCTGCGTCCCCAGGCGCAGCAGCGCGCCGCCGACGCAGCGCACGCCGTCACCGTAGAGCGCGCCGCCCGCGATCGCCGTGTCGCCCATCAAGTAGATGCCCGTCGTCGTCGCGGGCATGCTCGAGGCGCGCAGCACGACGTCGTTGTTGCACGGCGTGCCGCTCGAATCGAGCAGCGCGCCCATCGCCGAGCTCGAGTTGGCGCAGCCGTGCCCCGGCGCGCCGAACGAGCACGGGCAGGGCACCATGCCCGCGCTGAGCCCGTCGCCGGCGCAGAAGTTCACGATCGCGCCGGCGCACAGACCGTTCGAGTCCTCGTACGCGCCGACGTCGCAAGGAGCGCCGCGCGCGCTGCCGCGCTGATCGATCGCGAGCGCGATGCCGCTCACGTCGTCGCACGCTCCCGTCCCGATCGCGAGGCTGCACTGCGTGAAGGCGTGCGTCGACGTCGGTCCGCCGTTCGGTTGCAAGGGCCCCAGATGCGGATCGAGCGGCGCGAGCTGCGAACCCGACTGGCTTCCCGCGGGAAACGCGCACGTGCCGTCGCTGTCGAGGTTGGCGTGGAACGACGTGAGAGGGACGCTGCCGGCGAAGTTCTGCTTCACGTTGAAGGGCAGCGTGTTGCCGAAGAAGAGCGTGCCGCGCACGGAGACCGGTGCATCGGCCCACACGCCCGCCCCCGCGCTCGCCGCGTCGTTGAACGCGAGCGTGCACGAGCTCAGCGACGTCGACGCGCTGCCCGCGACTCGCAGCGCGCCGCCCTGGCCGCTGGTGGCGTGGTTCTGGCTCAAGGTCGAGTTCACGAGCGTCGTCATCGTCGCCGCGGCGAACGAGAGCGCGTAGAGGCCGCCACCCGAGCTCGCGCTGTTCTGCGACAGCGTGCAGCGCTCCACGCGCGTCGATCCGCCGCTGAAGAGGCCGCCGCCGAGCGTCGCGGCCGTGCCGTGGTCGAGGAACGTGTCGGACATCACGCGCGTCGCGCCGGGCTCGACGTGGAGCCCGCCGCCGCTCGAACCCGCGGTGTTGAAGTCGAACCCGCACAGCGAGAGCTGCAGGTTCGCGCCGAAGAGCAGCGCCGCGCCTCCGCCCGCTCCGCTGCTCGCGTTGCCGCTCACGGCGCACGAGGTCAGCGTCGCGGAACCGCCGAGCGCGAGCGCGCCGCCGCGCGCGGCCGTGTTGCTCGTGAACGTGCAGAAGCTCAGCGACGCGCTCGAGAAGGGCTCGATCCATAGACCGCCGCCGCTCTGTCCCGAGTGGTCGCCGTTGAAGGTCACGCCCTGGAACGAGACGCTCGCGCCCGCGGCATCGACGTAGGCTCCGCCGCCACCCTCGGTCGCGGCCGCCGTGCACAGGCTGATCTCACCGCCGCGCATCGAGAACGGCGCGCCGATGTAGATCCCTCCGCCGCTGCCGCCCTGGTGATCGATCACCCCCGTCACGTCGAGGGAGAGCTCGCCGCCGCGATGCCGGATCGCGCCGCCCGCAGCTCCACCACTGCGTCCGCCGCGCAGGAAGAGCGCGTGCAGCTCGACGCGCCGCGCCGGGTTGGGCGTCGGATGGATGTCGAGCACGCGCTCGGGATGACCGCCGCTCGCGAGCGGCGTCGCATCGATCGTCGTGCCCGGAACGCCTTGGAGGATGATGTCGCGATCGGCGAACACGTCGAGGTCGCCGTGCGCGCAATCGTCGTCCGTGCCCCAGTCCGTGAGCGTGTACGTCGCCTGCGCGAGCGGGATGATCCACGACGCCGCGGCTCCCGGGAGTTGCACGTTCTGCAACGCCGCGCGCAGCGTGCACTGGTCGCCCGGCGTGGCCGCGTCCGCATCGCAGCGCCCGTCGGAGAGGTCGAAGTCGTCGCCGTCCCACGTGACGTTGGGCGCGAGGACGCTCTGCGCCCTCGCACCCGAGGCCAGTGCGAGCGAGACGGCGACGAGTGCCAGAGCGCGCCCGATGCGGAGCGCGTGGACGTTGGAGACGATCGCGGAAGACTGCCGGGCGAGCATGGATGCACCTCGAGGGCTGCGTGAGACGTGGAGCTGGAGACGCCGGACGACGACGGCGGCAACGCGACGGAGGACGCGCTCGCGGACCGCGCTTGTCGCGTTCACGGGCCAGTGCGAGAATCGCGCGCCCGGCGGCCAGCGAATCCGGAAACTTCGCGGCCCCCCTGGTGACGGTGATGACGTTCGCCCCCGATCCCGCCGTCGCGCGCTCGCACGTCAGCCGGATCCTCGCCGGCGCGACGTCCCGCGCGAGTGCTCAGGCCGCGCAGGAGCTGCTCCCGATCCTCTATGACGAGCTGCGCGCCCTCGCGCGCGCCCGGCTGGCGCAAGAGCGCGGTCCGTGCACGCTGCAAGCGACGGCGCTCGTCCACGAAGCGTGGCTGCGCCTCGTCGGCGACCAGGATCCGGGTTGGACGAGCCGCGCGCACTTCTTCGGCGCCGCCGCGCAGGCGATGCGGCGCATCCTCGTCGAGCGGGCTCGCGCACGCCTGAGCGAGAAGCGCGGCGGTGCGCGCGAGCGCGTGTCGCTCGACGACGCCGCGCGCGTCGACGTCGAGGCGCCGGCGGAGATCGTCGCGCTCGACGTCGCGCTCGCGCGCCTCGAGCGCCACGACCCGCGCAAGGCGCGCATCGTGAGCTTGCGCCACTTCGCCGGGCTCTCGATCGAGGAGACCGCGCGGGCGCTGGACGTCTCCCCGGCTACGGTGAAGTCCGACTGGACCTACGCGCGCGCGTGGTTGCACCGCGAGATCGTCGAGCGCGAGAGCGGCGGGCCGCGCTCATGAGCACGCTCGATGACGCGCGCGTCGAGGCGCTCTTCGCCGCGGCGCTCGAGTTGCCCGAGGACGAACGTCGCAACTACGTCGAGCGCGAGACGCGCGAGAACGTCGCGCTCTGCGACGAGGTGCTCTCCCTGTTGCGCCATGATTCGACGGCGGGGAGCTTCCTCGCGACGCCGGCGCTCGCCGGCCCCGCGACCGACGAGCACGACGCGAGCTCTCTGCCGACCTCGATCGGCGAGTACGACATCGAAGGCCTGCTCGGCGAAGGCGGCATGGGCGTCGTGTACCTCGCGCGCCAGCGTCATCCGCAGCGCACGGTCGCGCTCAAGCTGCTGCGTCCGGGCCTGGCAACGCCGCGCTTCCTGCGCCGTTTCGAGCACGAGGCCGAGATCCTCGGCCGCCTCGAGCATCCCGGCATCGCGCGCATCTATGCGGCCGGGACGCACGACTTCGGCTCCGGGCCGCAGCCCTTCTTCGCGATGGAGCTCGTGCGCGGCCGCCCCATCGTCGAGCACGCGCGCGAGCAACGCCTCGACCTGCGCGCACGCTTGCAGCTCTTCGCCCAGATCTGCGATGCCGTGCAGCACGCGCACCTGTGCGGGGTCGTCCACCGCGACCTGAAGCCCGCCAACGTGCTCGTCGACACGTCGACGGGCGCGGCGCAGATCAAGGTGCTCGACTTCGGCGTCGCGCGCGTCGGCGATGCGGACGCGCGCGACGCCGAACTCGCGCGCGCGCCGCCGGCGTCAGAGCGCGGCGCAGCGACGAGCGAGCGCACTCCGCCGGGTTCCGCGAGTCTCACCGCGGCCGGCCAGATCGTCGGCACGCTCGCCTACATGAGCCCGGAGCAGGCGCAGGCGGGCGCGCTCTCGATCGACGCGCGCTCCGATGTCTACTCGCTCGGCGTCGTGTTGTACGAGCTCGTGTCGGGTCGCCTGCCGCTCGAGCTCGAGTCGCTCTCGCTCTCGGCTGCCCTGCGCACGCTGCGCGAGGTGGAGCCCGCGCATCTCGGCGAGCTCGACCGCGCGCTCGCGGGCGACCTCGAGTCCATCGCCGCCAAGGCGTTGGAGAAGGAACGCACGCGGCGTTTCGCTTCCGCCGGCGAGCTCGCGGCCGAGGTGCGCCGTCATCTCGCCGACGAACCGATCCTCGCGCGGCCGCCCACCGCGCTCTACCAGGCTTCGAAATTCGCGCGCCGGCATCGCGCGCTCGTCGCGGGCTTCGCGGCCGTCGTGCTCGCGCTCGTGCTCGGCGTCATCGGCACGAGTTGGCAGGCGCTGCGCGCGGGGCGCGAGCGCGACCGCTATGAAGCGCAAAAACTCGTCGCAGAGGTGCGCGAAGGCGACGCGCGCGCGGCCTTGCGGGTCGCAGAGACCCAGAAGGCGCTGGCCGACGGCGAAGTCGAGCGCGCGCGCGGCGTCGCGCGTTGGTTCCAGGACATGCTGCTGCACGCGCTGCCCGAGCAATCCGGTCGCGACGTGCGCCTGCTCGACGTCGTCGAACGCTCCGCGCGCTCCTTGCCCGGCGCGCTCGCCGGCAGTCCGAGCATCGAGTTCGACGTGCGCGCGACGATCGGCACGACGTTCCGTTCGCTGGGCGAGCTGTCGCGCGCCGAGGAACAGCTGCGAGCGGCGCTCGCGCTCGCTCGCGAACGCCTCGGCGGCGCGAGCGTCGAGGCGCACGTCGCGCTCGCGCGCCTGGGCGACGTGCACCTGCGGCAGGATCGGTTGCGCGAGGCCGAGGACGAGCTGACCCAGGCACACGCGGGTCTCTCGCGTCTCCTGGGCGAGGCCGACGGCGACGCGCTCGATGCGCTCGCCAACCTCGGCCTGCTCCAGCATCGACTGGGACGCGGCGACGAAGCCGAAGCGACGTTGCGCCGCGTGCTCGAGATCCACGCGCGGCACGCGACGCCGCGCGGCGAGACGTTGGCGCAGGCCCTGGGCAACCTCGGCTTCCTGCTCAACGAGCGCGGGCGCTTCGACGAGGCCGAATCGGCGTTGCAGAGCGCGCTCGAGCTGCAGCTCTCGACCGTCGGCGAAGACCATCCAGCGACGCTCCTGACCTTGAACACCCTCGCCGGCCTCCTGCGCAACCGCGGTTGCGAGGCGGAAGCGCTGGAGCTCTACCGGCGCGCGTTGCCCATCTCCGATCGCCTGCTCGGCCTGGACCACGCGAGCACGCTCACGCTGCGCAACAACTACGCGCTCGCGCTCGACGCGCTCGGCGAGCGCGAGCGCGCCAGGCTCGAGATGGAGCGCACGCTCGAGCTCGTGCAGCGCAAGCTCGGGCCGAAGCACGTGTACACGCTGATCGCGCGCGCGAACCAGGCACAGCTCCTCGCCGACGCGGGCGAGAGCGACGAGGCGCTCGCGCTGCACTTCCAGGTGCTCGAGGACATGCGTGCACAGCTCGGCGAGAGCGACGTGCGCACGCTGGGTCAGCGCTACAACGTCGCGACGCTGCTGGTGCGCCTGAAGCGCGGCGAGGACGCGCTGCCCGAGCTCGAGGAGACCTACCGTCGCGCGCTCGACGTGCTGCCTTCGGAGCATTGGCAGCTGCACCTCTTCGCCGGCGCGTACGGAGCGTGCCTGCTCGAGCTCGGCCGCCCTGACGAGGCCGAACCGATCCTACGCGACAGCTACGAGCGCCTCTCGATGACGCTGGGCGACGAACACCCGCGCACCCGGCGCTCGCTCGAGGTCCTGACCAGCGTCTACGTCGCGCAAGGACGTGACGCCGAGGCGGAGCGCTGCCGCGAGCGGCTGCGCGAGTCCAAGTCGCACTGATCGAGATCAAGCCGTTCGAGCGTCATCTCGCGCCTCACTCGTGCGCGTGGCCCCGCAGCCGCGTCCGCCGAATCACACTCCGGCGAGCGCCGCACGCAGCCGATCGGATACTCCCAGCTCATTCGCCCACCGTTCGAGATACTCGCGCTCCGGCACACCTTGAACGGAAAGCACGTTGCGCACGTCGAGCTTGTCCTTCGGACGATCGGCGACGAGCTTGAGCAGGATCAGATCCGCAGCGGAGCACACAGAGATCGGGCCTCGTCCAACGTCCACGGCTCGTCGACGCTCGAGAACCGATTGAAGGAACGGCGTCGTACCGAAGAACAGGTCCACGGCCATGAGCGTGGGACCTGCGGCGAGGTGAACGTGGGCCTTCTCCATCCCGGAGACCTTGTCGCGGAAGCCGCGCAAGAACGCCGGATCGATGACGAAGCCACGGGCCTCCAGCTTCGAGAGCAGCGCGCCCTGCTGCGGCAGTGCGATCGACACGGCGACGTCCAGGTCGAACGTCGCGCGCGGAATCCCCCACACGCTCAACGCGATGCCGCCAATGAATGCGTACGGGATGCGCTCGCTCGCGAGTGCGTCCACCACCGCATGCACGGCCTCGAGCGATGCCGGCGAATCGGCCATCAGCCTTCGCGCTCCGGCGTCTCGCGCACTTCGCTGCCACGCCACGGCTCACGAGACAAGTCGAGCCTGCGCTGAGCTTCCTCCGGCGGCAGACGCTGGAGAAAGCGCCACGCCATGTCCATCAAGTCGAGCCCGATTCGCAAGCGATCCGCGGGAGACATCGCGCGCCAGCGTTCCAAGTCCTCGGGATGTTGCACGATCCGATCGTAGCCCGCGCTCACGGCGGGAGCGACACCGCAAGGCCTCGGTCGCGAAGGTCGGGCGCGATGGGCCGGCCGGATCGTGCGCCGACGAGCGAGCTTCTTCCCAGCCCGATCGATCGCCGTGCGCGATCCGCGGCCGCGCGACGAGACAGACGCTGCACTATGCTGGCCGGCGGAGGCCCCCCATGCCGTTCGATCCCCTGTCGCTTCTGCTCGTCTCGGCGCTCGCGCTCGCACCCGCTCACGCGCTTCGTCGCGCCCAGACGCCCAGTGCGTCTTCCGCGACGAGCGCGAAGACGGAACCGCTCGCCTACCCGAGCTTCGAGCCGTTCCTCGCTTCGCGCATGTTCAAGATGATGGTGGGCGACCCCGCCAAGCTCGACCTGCGCAAGACGCTCGCGGACCTGAAGAAGATCAGCGAGAGCATGAAGGCGGGCAAGGATGCGGGTGAGAGCGTCAGTCCGAAGCCTTCAGCGAACGCACCGAACGCGGCGCTGACTCCGCCGGTCGAGATCGAGCAGCGCTCGCTCTACACGCTCCTGCCCGCCGTGATGATGCGCCTCGAACCGCTGTGGCAGGCGTCCGCGTGGAGCGACGAGCAGCTGGCGCTCGCGCTCGACGCAGCCGAGCTGCTCCCTCAGTTTCCGGACGGACCGAAGCTCTCGTTCGCGAAGGACAAGCCCAAGGAGAATCGCGCCGAGCTGGAGAAGCTCGTGGCCTGGTTCCGCGCGCAGGTCGCGCGGCCCGAGCGCTACGCCGCGATGATCGCGACGATGGACGACGGCCCATTCGTCGGCCTGCCGTACGAAACGGCGGAGATCCTGCCGGCCGCGAGCACGAAGAAGCTCGGCGAGAAGCTCGAGCTGCACTTGTGCAAGGTCGAGCGGCCCAAGGAACCGTGGGTCCTTCAAGCCGTGACCGACGGCAAGCTGCTCTGGTCGCGCGTCATCTCAGGCGCGCCGAACGAATCCGTGCGCGCGGTCGAGTTCCGTCCGTCGGAGGCGATGCCGCTCGCGAGCTACGGCTGGAAGGCCTTCCTCGCCGTGGATTGGGCGTACGGCAAGGAAGCCTGCTATCTGTACCTCGATCCGCAGGGGAGGCTGCTCTTCTACTTCCTCAGCTGGTAACGATCGACGATCGCATCGCGGTCACTTTACGCGCATGCCATTGAGCCACACGCATTCGAATCTGGCTCCGAGGGCCACTGGTCCAGCCGAATCGATGATCTCGCGCGCCCAGCCGGCGGCCATGTCCGCGGCCTGAAGATGGTCGTGGGACTCTGAGTTCAACTCTTGCACCAGAGGATGCGCCGTGAGCTCGCGTCCAATCGGCAGCCTCAGTTCATCCGAGAGCGAGCCGGCAATTTCGTCACTGGCTTCATTCAGCAGTTCAGCCGCGACAGCCGACTCGTTGTCGAATCTCCGCAGCGTCGAGAGCACCTCGACGAGGATCAATCGCGCAAGCGGAGAACGGAAGGCATCTGTCGTCCGCGCCTCGTTGTCTCGCAGTGCCGCTACGTCAAAGGTGGCGTGAGCTCTGGCAGCGAATATGCACGCTCCTCTCAGCCCACCACCGATTCTCGCGAGAATCGCCTTGGGAGCGAACCGCTCGATCTGCGCCAGCTCTCTGCATGACTGCAATGGCACGACCTTCATCATTTCTTGCGGCAAATAGGCTATTGGCGTGCGCGCGACGACTGCGACTGCGCACTGCCCAAACACCTGTTCGTCCGTGAAGTCTTGCCCTGGCATCCCTCCTTCAGCCAGGTGGTGGCACCAAGTCGCGGTCAAGGCTGGCTGCGGATCAATAACGATCACCGTTGCTTGGCCCACGCCGTTCTCGATCTGCTTCCAGAAACTTGCGTCGGACCGGAAACGATGTCGGACGCTGCGAAAGTGCTTGTACTTGAGTTCCTCCACGGCCAGCGCAGCACGAAGTCTACCGACCCACTCCAGCTTCGCGTTATCGCGAAACTGCGCCAAGACGTATGGTCCAAACGTCCCTTCGGCGCGCGTGGCATCCGCGAACGTCGAGCTGATCGATGGAACTATGAGCGCCACTACAGAAGCTTCTTGTCCCGCAGCAACTGCACGTCGGCAGCGATCGCTCCCGCGGTCTTGTTGAGCTGGATGCGCGATTCGTTGTCGAGCGGGATCTCGAGGATCTTCTCGACGCCTTCGCGGCCGAGGACGGCGGGCACGCCCATGTAGATGCCCTCCATTCCGTACTGGCCGTTGAGGAAGCACGCGACGGGGAGCAAGCGCTTCTGGATCGTTCAAGATCGCCGCAGCCATCGCTACCGAGCTCGACGCGGGCGCGTAGTACGCGCTGCCCGTCTTCAGGAGGTTCACGATCTCCGCGCCGCCGTTCTTCGTGCGCTTGGCCATCTCCCCGATCTTGTCGGCGGGCACCAGCTCCTTGAGCTGCACTCCGTTCACCGTCGTGTACTGCGGCAGCGGCACCATCGAGTCGCCGTGCGCGCCGAGCACCAACGCGCGCACGTCCATCACGTTCGTCTTCGTCGCCTCGGCGATGAACCACGAGAAGCGCGCGCTGTCGAGCACGCCGGCCATGCCCATCACGCGCTTGCCGGGGAAACCCGTGCGCGCGCGGCACAAGGTCACCATCGAGTCGAGCGGGTTCGTCACCACGATCACGAACGCCTCGGGCGAACCTTGGCGGATGTAGTCGCTGACGGTGATCACGACCTTCGCGTTCACCTCGAGCAGATCACTGCGGCTCATGCCCGGCTTGCGCGGGATGCCGGCGGTGACGATGAAGAGATCGCTGCCCGCCGTGTCCTTGGGATCGTTCGTGCCGATCACCTTGCAGCCGAAGTTCTCGACCACCGCCGACTGGTTCATGTCGAGCGCGATGCCCTGCGGACGGCCCTCGACGATGTCGATCAGCACGATCTCGCTGGCGAGGTTCTTCAGCGCGCACAGATGCGCGCAGGTCGAGCCGACGTAGCCGGCGCCGACGACGGTGATCTTGCGCTGGGGAATGGAGGGTGTGTTCATGGCGCGGGGCAGGGGGGAACGGTCGGGCGCGACACGGTACGTACGCGCGCCGCGAGCGACAAGCGGCGTCGAGCGCTATGCTCCGCGTCCCCCATCCGGGAGCTTCGCATGTCCAGATTCGCCTTCGTTCCCGCCTGCTTCGTCGCCGTCTCGATGTTCGCCGCGTGCGCCGCGACGTCGACCGCGACGCAGGAGCCCGTGTCCCCGGCCGCGACGCCGAAGACTCCATCGCCCTACTCGATGCAGGTCGATCTCGGCGTGCGCGATCACCACGGCGATTCGTGGGCGGGGCTCGACGACCAGACCGCGCTCGACGTCACGTTCGTCTACGCGCCGGAGACCTGGCCCATCGCGCTCGAGGGTGGCGTCGCGTTCGCGCAGGACCGCGGCAAGATCGGCGGCGATCGGCGCAACACGCGCACGACCGAGATCTCGATCGGCGTGCGCAAGGAGTTCCCGCTCGACGAGCGTATCGCCGCCGTCGTCGGCGCGGGCGTGTTCACGGCGCGCACCGAGGACTTCGACGACGTCCACTTCTTCGACAGCGACACGATCGACAGCGACGGCTGGCACGGCGTGTACGCTCACGGCGGCGTGTTCGTCCGCATCAACGAGGAGTTGCGCCTGGGCTTCGACCTGCGCCTGGCCGACGGCACGAACCCCGACATCGACGGTGCGCGCCGCAACGGGGACTACACGCAGTACGCGGTCGCGGCGATCTTCGGATTCTGAGTCTGAGTCTGAGCGCGAGGCAAGCGCGGAACGTGCTCGCGGCGGCGGAGCGTGATGCAGGCTCCCGCGCACTCGCTCCGTCACGCGATTCGGCACCCGGTTCGGCACGAGCTTCGGCTCGGGCTCGCGCCCCAAGTTTGGCACGTTGGCGTCTTGCGCCACCGCGCCGGGCGCGCGACGCTCGGCGCATGCGCACCGAGCTCCGACTCTCGTTTTCGATCGCCGTCGTGATCCTCTCCGCTCCGCTCCGCGCGCAATGGCCGAGCGACGCGAACGCGAACCTCGCCGTCGGCGATCGAACGGGCGAGCAGTTGACGCCCAAGGTCGCCGCCGACGGGAACGGCGGCACCTGGATCAGCTGGTTCGACCACGCCTCGGGCAACTACGACGTCTACGTGCAACACGTGAATGCTCGCGGCGACGAGACCTTCGCGCACAACGGCCTGCTCGTGTCGGGCAACCCGAGCAACAGCTCGCTCGTCGACTGGAGCTTGACCGCCGATTCGAGCGGCGGCTGCGTGATCGTGTTCTCGGATGCGCGCGCGGGCAGCGATCTCGACGTCTACGCCTACCGGCTCGACGCGGCGGGCAACGAGCTCTGGGGAGCGAACGGCGTGACGCTCTCGAACAACGCCGACTTCGAGCCCGCGCCGCGCGTCGCCGAGCTCACCGACGGCAGCTTCATCGTCGTCTGGATGCGCTCGCCGAACACGGGTGACGCGACGGTCCGCATGCAAAGGCTCGATCCGAGTGGCACGCCGCTCTTCGCCGCCGAAGGCTTGCCGATCGCGGGTGCCGCCGGCGAGGACCTCGGCGTCTGCAACGTCGTCGCCGCCGACGCGGGCGGCTACATCGTCTCGTGGCTGCGCGACATCTCGACCTTCGCCAGCCCGCGCCACATCCGCGCGCGCAAGTTCGACTCGAACGGCAACGCGCTCTGGGCGAGCTTCACTTCCGTCTACGACCAGAACGCGATCCCGATCGTCCACGATCCGGTCGTGCAGGCCGACGGGAGCGGCGGAGCATGGTTCGCGTGGCATCGCTCCCTCGGATCGAACTTCGACGCGCTCGTGCAGCACGTCGACGCCGGCGGCGTCGAGCTCTTCGCGCACAACGGCGTCGCGCTCTCGACCGAGGCGGCGCGCAGCAAGTTCTCGCCGTCGATCGCGCAGCAGAGCAACGGCGACGTGATCGTGGCCTTCAACAAGCGCAACACGGCGCAATCCTCGTGGGCCACGTGCGTGCAGCGCATCTCCGCCGCCGGCGCGCGCCTGTGGACGGACAACGGCATCGAGCTCGCGCCGCTCGATGCGATCAACGAATCGTTCGAGCGCTGCGTGCGTGCCTCGACGGCGCGATCGTGCTGTGGTTCGAGCAGCCGAGCGCTCTGCCCGGCAAACGCGTGCGCGCGCAACGCGTCGACGCGGTTGGCAACGCGCTCTGGACCGCCGGGGGCGTTGCGGTGTGCTCGAACCTCTCCTCGAAGGACGACATCGAGGTCGCCACCGACGACTCGGGCGTCGCACGCGCCGCCTGGCACGACGAGCGCGCCGACGCGGGCGACATCTTCGCGCAGAACGTGAACCCGGATGGCACGCTCGGTCCGGCGACGCCCGGCGTCGAGTACTGCGCCGGCGACGGACTCGACCCTCTGGTCACGACGCCGTGCCCGTGCGCCAATCCCGGCGCGATCGGCAACGGCTGCGCGAGCTCCTTCAACGCTGCGGGCGCGCATCTCGCGGCGCACGGTCTCGTGGCGCACGACGATGTCGTGCTCGACGGCACGGGCATGCAGGCGAGCGGCATCTGCGTGTTCCTCCAGGGCGACGCGATCGATCCCTCGGGTTTCGTCTTCGGCGACGGACTCACCTGCACCGGTGGCGCGCTCCTGCGTCTGCGCGGCGTGGCGCTCGCGGGCGGTGCCGCGTCGTTCCCCGCCGCGCCCGAGACGGTTGCGCTCTCCGCGCGTGGCGGCGTGAGCGTCGGCTCGGGCGCGCTGCGCTCCTACACCGTCTACTATCGCAACGCGGCGGCCGCGTTCTGTCCGCCCGCGACCTTCAACACGTCGAGCAGCTATCGCATCGTGTGGTGATCGCGCGTACGTTCCCATGGACATCTTCGACCGCATCGCCGAACGCAAGCTCGCCGAGGCCATCGAGCGCGGCGAGTTCGACGACTTCGAAGGCAAGGGCGAGCCGCTGGAGCTCGAGGATCTCTCGGGCCTCTCCGAGGAGCTGCGCGCGGGTTACATCCTGCTCAAGGGACACGGACTGCTCCCCGACGAAGCGCAGCTGCGCAAGGACCTCGTGACGATCGAAGGACTGTTGCGCGCCTGCACGGACGAAGGCGCGCGCAAGCAGCTCCTGCAACGCCGCTCGCACGCCAGCGTGCAGCTCGCGCTCTTCCTCGAGAGGCGCGGCACCTCCGCCGCGTTCTCCGAGTACAGCGATCGCATCGCGGAGAAGCTCGCGCCGCCGGCGGCTGGTTCGAGCTCTCCCGATTCCGAATCGCGTGGATCGAGCTGAACGGCGCACGCAGCAGTTCCGCGAGCGGGCGCTGAAAACGAACGAACCCCGCGTGGAGCGAGGTTCGTCGCTCGCGTCCGCGTCGCGCTCAGACGCGCACGGTCTCGAGCGCGTCGATCATCGCCTGGCCCATCTCGCGCGTGCCGACGGCCGTCGGATCGTTGCGATCGCTCTTGAGGTCGTAGGTCACGCGCTTGCCTTGCTGGATCACCTGCGCGACCGCGGCTTCGAGGCGCTTGGCCGCTTCGATCTCGCCCAGGTGCTCGAGCATGAGCACGCCCGAGAGGATCATGGCCGTCGGATTGACCTTGTTCTGGCCCTTGTACTTGGGCGCCGAGCCGTGCGTCGCTTCGAAAATCGCGATGCCGCCGTCGCCGAGGTTCGCGCCCGGCGCGATGCCGAGTCCGCCGATGAGGCCGGCGCACAGATCGCTCAGGATGTCGCCGTACAAATTCGGCAGCACGAGCACGTCGTAGTCCTCGGGCTTCTGCACGAGCTGCATGCACATGTTGTCGACGATCCGGTCCTCGAAGGCGATCTGCGGGTAGCGCTCCGCGACCTTCTTCGCCGTCGCGAGGAACAGGCCGTCGGTGAACTTCATGATGTTCGACTTGTGGACCGCCGTGACCTTCTTGCGCTTCTTCTTGACCGCGTATTCGAAGGCCGACTTGACGATGCGTTCCGTCCCGCTGATCGAGATCGGCTTGATCGAGATGCCCGAGTCGGGCCGGATCTTCGCCTTCGGACCGGCCATCTCGAGCACCGTCGCGATGAGCTTCTTCGTCGCCTCCTGCCCCTGCTCGAACTCGATGCCGGCGTACAGGTCCTCGGTGTTCTCGCGGAAGATCACGAGGTCGATGCCCGTGTAGCGCGAGCGCACGCCGCTGTAGCTCTTGCACGGCCGCACGCACGCGTAGAGATCGAACTCCTTGCGCAGCGCCACGTTGACCGAGCGGAAGTTGACCACGCCCTTGGGTGGATTCACGGGCGTCGTGATCGGCGCCTTCAGGCAATTCTTCGTCTTGCGGATCGACTCGAGCACCGCATCGGGCAGCGGCGTGCCGACCTTTTCCATGATGTCGACGCCCGCGTCGACCTCGTGCCACTCGAACTGCACCCCCGTCGCATCGAGCACGTGCCGCGTCACGAGAGCCAGCTCAGGACCCGTCCCGTCACCACGAATGAGAGTTACCGGATGTCGCATGGGGCAAGATCGATCGATTCCAGAGGTCGAAAAGGCCGCGCAGTCTACCCCCACCCAACCCAACCCGACAACGCGCACTCAGCCGTACCCACCGACGCCCCAAGGCAATCGCACGCTGCGCAGCAGCGTCAAACACAAGCCAACGCCACGCCAAAGCCAGCGCCGCGCCAAAGCCAGCGCCACGCCAAACCCAACGCCACGCCAAAGCCAACGCCACGCATCCAGGCAACAC
>JBGATX010000102.1:0-19725 GCA_044228975.1 Planctomycetota bacterium
GCGACGAGCGCGTGATACCGCTTCGACGCGGGCGACTCGTGGAAGCGCTCCATGCGGCTGTTCACGAACCACGGCATCACCGTGCCGAGCTTGTCGATGAACAAGTTCTCTTCCGCGCCGAAGTCGAGCGCGCTCCCGTCCGTGAACGTCGTGAAGTCCGCCGCCGGGTCGTGCTTCAAGTAGCCGCCCTCGATCGTCATGCGGTAGCTGTCGGTACCTGGGAACGGAAAGAACCACGACGTGCGGAAGCGTCCGATGCGCGACTGCGCCAGGATGTCGACCGTCTCCCAGCGCTCCGCGTGCGTCTCCGTCGGCAGGCCGATCATCAGGAAGCCCGAGCTGTGCAATCGGTGCTTCTCCGCACCCGCGACCGTCTCGAGGATGTCCTTCTGCGTCATGTGGCGCTTCAACACGTCGCGCCGCACGCGCAAGCTCCCCGACTCGATCCCGAGCTTCAAAATGCGGCAGCCCGCGCGCGCCAGCGCTTCCGCGACGCGCTCGTCGAGCTGCTTCACGTGGCTATTGACGACCCACGGCACGCCGATCCCCGCCTCGATGTACTTCTCGCAGAACTCGAGCGCGTGCGGCACGTTCTGCGTGAAGAGGTCGTCGTCGAGGATGAACGTGCCGATGTTCGAGTAGCGCGCGAGCACGTGGCGGATCTCCGCCACCATCTTCTCGGCCGAGCGGAAGCGGAAGAACCCGATGTTCTTCACGTTGCGCCCGAGCTCCTCCTTGTAGCGGTCGACGATCTTGTGGTTGAGGCAGTACGTGCAGCGGTACGGGCAACCGCGCGAGCTCATCAGGCCGAACCAACCCTGCTTCTGATCGGTGATGCGCTGCGTGTCGAAGAGCTCGTAATCGGGCTCGGGCAGATTGGCGAAATCGGGGAACTCGCCGACGGGGTTGTGATTCCAGTCGGCGGCCGAGTGCGTGCCGCGCGCCGCGTGCGCCGGTCGCGCGCCACCCTTCCACGAGACGAAGTTGCGCACGTCGTCGGGCTGCTCGCCGGCCTCGACGCGGCGCACGAGCTCGAGCAGCGCGTCTTCGCACTCCCCCACACCGACGTGATCCCAGACGCCGTCGGCCATGACGTCGAGCGGCACCATCGTCGGGTGGATGCCGCCGACGACGATCGGCGGCAGCTCGATGGCCAGGTCTCGCGCGCTTTCGCGCAGCCACTGGGCGAGCTCGAGCGCGGCGTGGTACTGCTGCGTGAGGCACGAGAACCCGATCACGCCCGGACGCCAGCTGCGCACGAGTTCGAAGAGCTCGTCGCGCGTCGGAACCGGCGGCAGGTTCTCGTTCAGGTTGACGAGCCGCGTCTGGTGCCCGCCCTCCTTCAGCACGGCCGACAGCGATGCGAGCCCGTGGTTGAACCCCATCTGCGTGTAGAGGTTCGGGTAGACGAAGAGGACCCGCATCGAGCGCGCGACTATACCCCTGCGCGCGCCCGCGCCGGAAGCGAGCCGGCGCCACGGCGCCGTGCAACGGGAGCGAAGACGCTCATCGAGCTGCGCGAACGCACGTGGCGGAGGCGCATCCGCACGCGCCGTGGACGATTTCGCTCAGCTTTCGGGAACCGCGCACGACAGTGGCGACGTAGACGGGTGTGACGCCTGCTCCGTTCTTCCTGTCGTCGGGCGGTCAGCGCAGAGCTTCACGCGTTGCGGGGCTGCGCTGGCTGGGCTACGCTCCGCGTCGCGTGCCGTCGCCTCCTCGACCGTCGGCGCAACCCTCGCGCGAGGGGGACGAGGGCTTTCCGGCATCGCTGGGCCCGAGTGAAGGCCATGAGTCGGACCACCGGCTCGCCCAGGCGGCTCTCGGCGGCGATGAGACCGCCGTGCGCCAGCTGATCGCGCGCCTGGGCTTCGTGCCGCGCGTCCTGTCGGTCTTGAACGCGCGCACGGGACGGCGACTCGACGAGCACGACCTCTCCGACCTGACGCAAGACGTGGTCATCCTGCTCTGGCGCAAGCTCGGCAGCTTCGAACTGGGCTCGAAGATCGAGACCTGGAGCTACGGCGTGGCTCGCCTGGAGTTCATGAACGCGCTGCGCCGCAAGCGCCGCACGCATCCCAGCTCGCAACGCGCGGGCGCCGACCCGGTGGAGGACACGACGGAGGCTCTCGACGCCGCGCTCGACAACTCGGAGATCTACGCCGCCCTCGACGAGCTGCCCGCCGACGAAGCGCGCGTGATCCGGCGCAAGATCCTCGACGATCTGACCTTCGACGAGATCGGCGACGCCGACGGCACATCGGCGAACACGATCAAGACACGGTACTACCGCGGGCTCTCCCGGCTCGCGCACCGGTTGCGCGGACGGCTGGGCGAGGAGGGGCAACCTTGAGCCACGACTCGCCCCACCCGCCCGGCCACGAAGACCGCCTCGTGAGCGCCTACTCCGACACATCGGAGGGCCGCCCGACGCTTCCCCAGGACCTCTCGGACTGCCCGGATTGCCGCCGGCAGTGGACTGCCATGCACACGCTCGACGCTCGCTTGAAGAACACCCGCAGGGAGATGGAGATGGATCTCGCGCAGGCGGAAGCGCTGCGCGATGCACCGGGAACGGAGCGGGTGGCGGAGGCCATCGAGATCGCGCGCCAGCGGAAGCTCGCGCCGCGAACGGGACCACGACGCTCGAGACCGATGTGGTTCGTGCTCGCGGCCGCCGGCCTGGTGGCCGCGGTGTGGGTCGCCGGGCGCCTCTCCTCGCCCTCCCGCACGAAGCCGGACGTGCAGCTGGGGACGACGACGCTCGAGCTGCTCACGCCGGTCGACCGCGTGGAGGAGTTCCGCGTCTTCGCGTGGCGCTACACTCCGGGGCCCAACGAATCGGCTCGCCTGCGAGTCTGGACCCGGGACGCGACGAGCGGAGCACGGAGAGTGCTCGAGTCCGTCGACGACATCCGCGACTCGAGCGTGGAGCTCCCGCTGGAGAAGACGCGACCGTGGCCCGACGAGATCTCCTGGAGCGTGACCATCGTGGACAGCACGAACACGCCCACCGGCCGGACCGGCGAGGCGTCAGCGGTGCGGCGCGCAGCGCGCTGACAGTCGCCGTCGCTCTCGTCGCCATCGCGCTGCACGCGCGCGCCGGGACCTGCGTTGCGCGTCCTGGCGCGCAGCCCGCGCGCGCCGTGCATCCGGCGAGCCAGGAGCCGTCCGACGCGGGAGAACGCTGGACTGCGCGGCTGCGCGGCGCGACGGAGGACACGGCCGCACGCGAATCGGCGCTGATCGAGCTGCGCGACGAAGCGCTGCGCGCGCAGGCGGAGCGCGAACCCGGCTTCGCCGCCGCGTACGCCTACGCCGCGTACCTGTGCGTCGCCGACGCGTGCGAGTCGGCGACGACGGATCGAGACGTCGACGCCTGGGCCGCGCAAGCGCGGTCGGCGTGCGCGAACGACCGGTTCCTGACCCAGCGCTGGAGCGCGGAGCTCACCTACGCCGAGTGGCTGCTCGCGCAGGGCCGCAGCGCCGACGCGCAAGCGCGTCTCGCGGCGTTTCCACGCGCCGAACCGAGGCTGCGTTCGCAGGCGCTGCTGGAGCGACGTCTGCGGATCTCGATCGCGCGCGCCGCTCACGATGTCGAGGCCGCGCGCGCGATCCACGGCGAAGCGCCTGCGGCGATCGCGGGCGCGGAGCTCCCGCCCGCCGAAGGCCGGCTGCGCGCGGCGATCGAGAGCGAGCTCTGCCGTGCCGAGATCGACGCGGGCGTTCCCGATCTCGCCGCTCTCGCGCTCGCGGCCGAGCGTTCGCTCGTGGACTCCATCCAAGGACGCGTCGACACGCCCGAGGGTTGCGAAGCGTGGGTTCGGCTGCGCCTCGACGAGGCGCTGTTCGCGCTCGCCACGGAGGCGTTCGAGCGCGCCGCGCGCATCTGCGACGAGGTACTCGCGTCTCCGCTCGACGTGCAGACGTCCGAGAGGCTCGAGCTGCTCGCGTGTCTCGCGATCGCACTCGACGAGCACTCGCGGCAAGGGGGTGACGGGTACGAGCGCGCCCTCAAGGTGCTCGACGAGGTGCTCCGGCTCGCGCAACCGGCGACGGGCCTCGCGCTCAATGCGCGCCTGATGCGCGCCGAGATGAAGCTGCGCACGGGCGACGTCGACGCCGCGGAGATCGAGTTGCGGGAGTGCGCGGGTCTCGACGCGCTGCCGGCGAACGGTGTCACGTCGCTCGAGCCGCGAGTGCGGCGTCGCGCCTTGCTCGCCTGCGCCGCCAGACTCTCCGCGCGTCGGCGAGGCGAGCCGGACGCGGCCTCGCTCGAGTCGCTGCGCGCGCGCCGTGACGAGCTCGCGCGGGCCCTCGACGAGAGCTGCGCGGAATGGACACGGGTCGCACCGCGGGCCGGCGGTGTCGGGCTCTTGTACTGGGGAGGGCAACGCTTCGCCGTGTCGGAGCTCATGCGCGCCGAGATCGAGCTCGCGCCCGGCACGCACGGCGTGGAACGCGCGCTCGACGTGCTGACGCGCGCGCAGTGCGCCGGCAGCCTCGCCCGAGAGCTCGCGAGCGGGCCTCAGCCCGGATGGACGCAGGTGCGCGAGGAGCTGCTCGCGCCCGGTCGAGGCATCCTGATCGTGTTCCCGTCGCTCAACGATTCCGATCTGCTGCTCGTCGACCAGGGCGGCGCGGTCCATGTGCGACTCCGCGCTTCACGCGATGCGCTCGTCAGCGCGGTGAACGAGGCGCTGGAGCGGATCGCGCTCCCTCCCGGCGGGGCGGGCGAGGCGAGCGCGTCGCGCGAGGAGGATGTCGACAGCGCGCTCGCGACGCTGCGCGAGCTCGTGCTTCCCGACGAAATCCTCCCGAGGCTGCGCTCGTGGAACGAGATCCACATCCTGGGAACCGACATCTGCGGCCAGCTGCCCTGGGAGTGCCTGCCCCTCGACGGCGCGCCGCTGGGTGTCGCAAAGGCCGTGGCACATCTGCCGTCGCTGCCCGCGGGCTACTGGATCTCACGCCGTGAACGGAGCAGGACAGGCAGCGCGGCGTTCGACCTGGCGGTGATCGCGGCGCCACGATTGTCCGCCCAGCTCGCGAGCGAGCATCCGGCACAGATTCCGTTCGCGATCGGCGCGGAGGAGCAGCGCGCGCTCCTGTCTTCGCTCTCGACGGATCGTGTGCGCTGGATCTCGGGGCTCGACGCCAATCTGGACCAGCTGGCGAGCCCGGACGTCGCCGGCGCGAGCGTGCTGAGCGTCTTCGCCCACGGGGTCTACCTCTCGGGCCGCGAGCGTCCGGCGGCGTTGTTGCTCGCGGAGGGGACGCAGCACGGCGGCCTCTTGACGTGCGACGACATCGAGGCGCTCGAGCGCACGCCGGCGCTCGTCGAGCTGCTCGCCTGCGGCGCCGGACGCGGGCCGGCGCGCGTGGGCGACGATTGCGGGGCGCACATGGCGTCGTCGTTCCATCGCCGCGGGACATGCGATGTCATCGTCAGCCGCGCATCGCTCTCGCTCGAGGCCACGCTGGAGCTCGCCCGGCACCTGAATCTCGCGCTCGCGGAGCCGGGCGCGACGCCCGCCGAGGCGCTGCGCCGCGCGCGCGGCGCGCTGCGGTCGGAGGCTCGTTTCCGCGACCCGTTCTACTGGGGCAGCGTGTCGCTCGAGGGCCTCGGGTTCGGGACGTCGATCCACTGGGTCGCGCCGCGAACGGAGCGGCCCCCGCTGCTCTGGCTGGCTGCGGGGGCCGCGCTGGTGCTCATCGGAACAGGCGCGTGGCGCCTGCGCCGGCTCAGAGCACCCAGCCCCAGGGCGTGCTGACCCATTCGCAATCGTCCGTCGGGCCCGGCGGCGGCGGCGGGAGGATCGTCGTGCCGTTCGTTTCCGGGAAGCGGATCTTGCGCCGCGTCCCGACGGTCGGGAGCAGGACGGGCAGCGTGGTGCCGCTCGGGCAATTCGCACTCGCGTAGTAGAAGTCGTTGGAATCGCACACCGACGTATTGCTGCCGTCGTCGATGTCCATCACCACGCCGCTGGGATCGCGCACGGAAGTATACGGAGGCAGGTACGAGTAGCACGGCGTCCAGACCGTCAGCGCGTCTCCCTCGACTTCCGACAAGTAGAAGAAGTAGTTGGCTCCCTGCATGATCGGATGCGGATACGACGTGGTCTGCTGCTCCGCGTACCAACTCATCTCGACCCAATAGAGATCGCTCAAGCAGTAGTTGTTCGGGAGCTGGCCCGACGCGAGCTTCACCCGGAACTTCACCACCGAGTGCTGCGCTCCACCCCCGTCGACGACCGTCTGCATCGACGCGTTCGCCGCCGGGGTGTACATCTCGAGGGAGTAGCTGTTCATCGCCTGGATGGGACTGTTGAGCGCCGTGGGTCCGGTCTGCTTGAACAGCCGCAGGTTGAGGTAATAGCGGTAGGCACCCGGCACGGGCGGGTAGACGTTCTCGATCGTGCTCGACGCCGTTTCCGCGTAGAAGGCCATCTCCAGCCAGACGTTGCCGGCGCTGTCGTGCCGGACGCCCGCGCGGTGCGAGAGCTCCGAACCGATGAGCGCATGGATGTTGATCGGCTGGGACTCGAACATGTAGAGCGAGTGCCGGCCCTGCACGTAGAGCAGGAGGTCCGGCCGTCCGTCCTGATTGAAATCGGCGTACACCGGACGAGCCTCGTTGTCCGGCGCGAGCGGCGTGTTGTTCCCCGGCGGCGGTGCATTGAAGATCTGGCCCACGTCGAGCCCGGTCACGAACGCCTGCTGGTAGGTGACCGCGTTCGAGAAATACGAGGCCGGCGAGTTGTTCTCGGAGATCAGCGGCAGATACAGGTCCTTGTTCGCCATCACGAGGTCCGTGTCGCCGTCGCCTTGGCCCATGGCGGAGGAGTCCGCTCCGACGACCGAGAACACGGGTGAATTCAGATTGACGTTGTACTGGAACAGGATGTTCGTCCCGGCCCGCTTCACGAGCACCAGCTCCTGCTTCGCCTGATCGGGAGCGGCGCGGTTGCGCACCCACGCGATCTTCTGGGGCGCTCCGTCGTTCGACGTCACCTTGTCGATCGCATCGTTGAAGATCGTGACGCCGCTGTTGCGCGCGAATGTGAGCGGGATCGAAACGCCGTCCACGATCTGCAGTCCGGCGTTGTCGAGCACCGCGATCTCGAGCGGATTGTCGCTGTCGAACTGGAGCGGCAGGATGTCCGTGATGCCGCCGCCCGTCGCGACGAGAGACTGCGTGTACGTGCTCCCGCTCGAGCGCTGCAGGATGATCGTGCTGCTGTCGGCGGCGACGCCGACGTAGTCGAGAAGGCCGTCGGCGTTGACGTCGGCGCAACGCACGAGCTTCGCCCCCTGCCACGCCGCCGACGTGATGCTGTAGTCAGTCTGGAGAGTGAACTCCCCGAACGCCCAGTCGAAGCCGTAGAAGTAGAGCCCCGTGCTCTCGACGCAGGCAATGCCA
The DNA here is from genome assembly GCA_044228975.1 of Planctomycetota bacterium. Classification (GTDB taxonomy): domain Bacteria; phylum Planctomycetota; class UBA1135; order UBA1135; genus JADJNY01. The sequence continues at coordinate 7,424 of JBGATX010000102.1, forward strand.
TCCGGCCCGGAGATACCGCGACCGGGAGCGACGTCGAAGTCGTTGCAGGTTCCGTCCGTGAGCGCGATCGGCTGCATCGCGCCGTAGTACGCGGCGTCGTGCACGAAGATCGGCCGGCCATCGGCGAGCAGGATCGCGTCGCGGCGTCCGAAGCCGTCGAACTCGCCGGAGCCGGTGCGCGTCACGTGGCTGGGATGAGGGATCGCCGTCGGCCACGTCGAGCTGCTCGAGTTGACGAACTTGTAGCTCGCCGATTGGCACAGCGCGGGCACCGCTGCCGCCACGATCGCTGCGCCAGCCGCGACCGCGCGCTCGCCGATGCGTGCTCGTCGGATCTCGAAGTTCGACCGGGGGGATTGCGACGAGAACCTGCGCGGCTCGCTGCGATGAACTTGCATGTCGATGGGTGACGGCCTTGCGAGCCGTCGAGGTGAGGAGTGAAGAGGAGCACGAAGGACGGGCGGATTCTGTCGAGGCGCCGGGATCCGGACCAGGTCCCGTAGGGAGGGCACTGCGACGCGATCTCTTCCGTCGCCGCCGCGCCGAGGGGCGCACGAGCGGCATGAATGCACGTCCGCGCGCCATCCCCAGGTTGCCAGGAAGCGAGAAAAACGTCGCGGGGGGCCGCGAACTTCCGCGCGCGAGCCGGTGCGCGTTCGCGCGCACGCTCCGACGTGCTGCGAGCGCTCAGCGGTGCAGCGCGAAAACGCGCGCGCGGCCGGGCACTGGCGCCCGGCGGGAACCCAGCGGTACCCTGCTCGCCCGCATTTTTTCCGCACCCCCACCTGGTTCCACGATGACCCGCCTCCATCTCTCCGTGTCGCTGGCTCTGGCCTGCGTCGCCTGCAGCTCGGTCGATTCCGCACGCGACGACGGCACGCTCCATCCGACGAAGGCGTCCGGCCATGCCCGCGCGACCGCGCACTCGGTCTTCCCCTATCCCGTCCAGCGCACGACGCTCGACAACGGCCTGAAGGTGCTGCTGATCCCGATGCCCTCCGAAGGGCTCGTCTCCTACTGGTCGATCGTGCGCACCGGCTCGCGCGACGAGGTCGAGGAAGGAGTCACGGGCTTCGCGCACTTCTTCGAGCACATGATGTTCCGGGGCTCCAAGCGCTTCCCCGACTTCGACAAGATCGTCAACGGCATCGGCGCGGACTCGAACGCGTTCACGACCGACGACTTCACGGCCTACCACCTCGGCTTCGCCAAGGAGGACCTCGGCACGGTGATCGACGTCGAGTCGGACCGCTTCCAGAACCTCGACTACACGTCCGACCAGTTCATCACCGAGTCGGGCGCGGTGAAGGGCGAGTACACCAAGGGCCGCACGTCGCCCTTCGAGGTGCTCTTCGAAGCGGTGCAGAACGCCGCGTTCGACAAGCACACCTACAAGCACACGACGATCGGCTTCCTGGCCGACATCGATCGCATGCCCAAGCAGTACGACTACTCGAAGTCGTTCTTCCAGCGCTTCTACCGCCCCGAGAACGTGGTGGTCGTCGTCGCGGGCGACTTCGACCCGAAGACGACGCTCGAGAAGATCCAGAGCTCGTACTCGGGCTGGAAGAAGGGCTACCAGACGCCGGCCGTGCCGACCGAGCCGCCGCAGACCGCGCAGCGGAGACTGTCGGTGGACTTCGACGGCCAGACGCTGCCCACGCTCGCCATCAACTGGAAGGGCGACGCGCTCGCGCCGACGGACAAGCAGATGATGGCGGCGACGCTCTTCGGCGAGCTCGCGTTCGGCGAGACCTCGCCGATCTACAAGAAGCTCGTGCTCGACGAGCAGAAGGTCGAGACGCTCTTCGCGAGCTTCGGCTTCAACCGCGATCCGGGCCTGTGGAGCGTGATCGCGATGGTCAAGGACCCCGCGAACCTGCAGGCGGTCGAGAAGGAGATCTGGAGCACGGTCGAGACGCTGCAGCGCGAGCCCGTCTCCGCGCAACGCCTCGCCGACGTGCGCTCGCGGCTCAAGTACGGTTTCCTCACGGGCCTCTCGACGCCCAACCAGGTGTGCAGCTCGCTTGCGCAGCTGATCGCGATCACGGGTGACATGCAGTGCGTCGACGAGATGGATGCGACGCTCGAGTCGCTCACGCCGGCCGACGTGCAGCGCGCCGCGAGCGTCTATCTGACGCGCGAGCGCAGCACCGTCGCGGTCCTGCACACGCGCGGACAGTCGGTCTCGTTCTCGACGCAGCTCGAGCAGTCGACAGGCGAAGAACGCTTCGCGCTCGGCGGATCGCACACGCCGGGCGGTTTCGATTTCAGCGGCGTCACGCCGGCAGCGGCGCACTTCGAGTTCGCCGATGCGAGCGAGCCTTCGACGGCCAGCCTCGCGGAGCTCCCGAACAAGCCCGTGCTCATGCCGATCGCGCAGGATCCCAACGTCGCGATCAAGCTCTGGTTCCAGGTCGGCTCCCAGGACGATCCGGCGGGCAAGGAGGGCCTCGCAGCGCTCACCGCGGCGATGATCACCGAGGCCGGCACGCAGGCGCGCGAGTACCAGGCGATCCTCGAAGCGCTCTTCCCGCTCGCCGCTGGCTACCGCAACTCGGTCGACAAAGAGATGACGATCGTCTCGGGCCTCGCGCACCGCGACGTCGCCGATCGCTTCGCCGACCTGATGCTCGACGCGGTCGTGCACCCGGGCTTCCGCGAGAGCGACTTCACGCGCCTGCGCGACCAGATGGTCTCCGGCATCGAGAACGAGCTGCGCTTCAGCTCCGACGAAGAGCTCGGCAAGGCCACGCTGATCGCGAGCGTCTTCAAGGGCACGCCGTACGCGCACATCGACGAAGGCACGGTGAGCTCGCTCAAGGCACTGACCGTCGAGGACGTGAAGGCGTTCTACCGCGAGCGCTTCACGCGAGAGAGCCTCGTGCTCGGTCTGGGCGGCTCGTACACGCCCGAGCTGCGCGCGCGCATCGAGCAGGCGCTCGCGGCCCTGCCTTCCGGCAAACCCGCGGCCGCGCCGCAGTTCCAACCGCGGCCGGTCAGCGGTCGCCACGTGACGATCGTCGAGAAGGACGGCCCCGCGAGCGCGATCTCGTTCGGCTTCCCGATCGACGTGCGCCGCGGCACGCGCGAGTACTACGCGCTGTGGATCGCCAACTCCTGGCTCGGCGAGCACCGCAACTCCGCCAGCCACCTCTACCAGGTCATCCGCGAGGCGCGCGGCATGAACTACGGCGACTACTCCTACATCGAGGCCTATCCCAACGGCGGACGGCGCAACACGCCGCCCTCCGGCGTCGGTCGCCGCCACCAGATGTTCGAGGTCTGGGTGCGGCCCGTGCCGCGCGCGCAGACGCTCTTCGCGCTGCGCGCCGCGCTGCGCGAGGTCGACAAGCTGGCGAAGAACGGCCTGACGCGGGAGCAGTTCGACTATCAGCGCAAGTTCCTGAAGAACTACTGCCTGCACTTCGCCGAGACGACCGCCGATCGCCTGGGCTGGGCGCTCGACGACCGCTACTACGACATCGACATGCGCAAGGGCGGCAACCTGGCGATCTTCCGCCGCATGATGGACGAGATCACGCTCGACGAGGTCAACGCGGCCGTCAAGAAGCACCTCCAGACCCAGAACGTCGAGATCGCGCTCGTCAGCGCCGGCGCAGAGGAGCTGAAGCAGCAGATCGTGAGCGACGCTCCCAGCCCGATCACCTATCCGCCCGACGTGACGAAGTCAGCGGAGATCCTCGAGGAGGACCGCGCGATCGAGCGTTGGCCGCTCGCGATTCCGGCCGAGAACGTGCGCGTCGTCCCCGTGAAGCAGATGTTCGAGGGCTCGCCCGCCAGCGGTTGATCCGCGCCGAGCGACTCGAGCTCGATTCGATGGGGCGGGCCGGAGCGATCCGGCCCGCTGCATTGGAAGGCGTGCGCACCGCGTTGAATACGGTGCCTGAGCAACTCCTCCACGGTTGGCCGTGGCGAAGTGGGGATGAGTTGCTCAGGCACCATTCCCTCCGCGCGAATGAACGGCACGCAGGTTCAAGCCACGACGCCGTCACGCGGCTCGAATCGACGAACGCCTGCGCGCTCCGAGGCGCTCGCGCCAGAAGTGGCGATCCGAGCGCGCGAGCAGCGACCGGTTGCGCCCGACGCGCTCAGTCGCAGCGTGAGTCGCGCACGCGTTCGTCAATCGACGAAAACACGGAGTTCGCCCCTTGGGACGCGTCCGAGCACTGGCTAACAACGCCAGCCGACGTGACGCGTGACAGGGACGCGCGGCGGCGGCAGGACACGCGGAGTGCGGGACCCACCCCCCGCCGCGAAGTCCACACCGGCGAGGGGCAGTGACAGCGCGTCGAGCGCTCCGTCCTGATCGCGTCCTCGCCACACCTTCGGAGCTGCTACCGGTCCGCGCGTGCCTTCCGTCGCGACCGACTGCGTCGACACCCCCCGCCGCGAGCCCACACCCGGCTCGCGTTCCCGCTGGCTCGCGTGGAATCCGTAGAGGAGAACTCGATGACAACACGAAGGACCGCTCGTACCCGCCGTCACGGCGGCGTGCGCGCATCCGCGCTTCGAATCGCCTTGAGCAGCGCCGTCGGATGCGCACTGCTGGCTCGAACCCAGGCACGGACGCCGGTGCCGAATCTCGACGACGCGCGACGCGCCGACGAAGCCGACGTGGAGCCTCCCGCGCCTCGCCGCGGCGCGCTCGAGCCCGCGCGCCTCGGGCTCGCGCGCTCCTCGCGAGAGCTCCCCCAGCTCGACGGCAACACGACGCTGCCGCTCGTGAGCGGCGGTTGGACCGTGCTGCAACCCAGCGCCGACAGCCGTCTCGTGTACGTGTCGAGCGCGCACGGCAACGACGCCAACGATGGCCTCAGCGACGCGGGCGCGAAACGCACGCTCGCCGCGGCCAAGGCGCTGCTGCGCAACGGGTATCCTGACTGGCTGCTGCTCGAGAACGGCGACACGTGGAACGAATCCGTCGGCCAGTGGATCACCTCCGGCCGCGCACCCGACGAGCCGACGGTGATCACCGGCTACGGCAGCGCGAGCGCGCGGCCACTGCTGCTCACCGGCGCATCCGACGGCGTGAGCGCGCTCGCGTCGGGAGCTTCGCCCGCGAGCCTGCACGACGTCGCGATCGTCGGCTTGCACTTCCGCGCGCACACCTACGACGGGGGCAACGGCGCGCCCGGCGGAGTGTCGTGGCTGATCCAGACGCAGGGCCTGCTCGTCGAGGACTGCGAATTCGAGCGCTACCAGATCAACGTCTCGGTGCCCGGCTACGGCGGGCGCAAGCGCGACGTGCGCATCCGGCGCAACGTGATCGTCGACGCCTTCGCGGCGAGCGGCACCGTCGGCCACGGGATCTACCTGGCGAACTGCGACGACGTGCTGATCGAGGAGAACGTGCTCGATCACAACGGCTGGAATGCGAACGTGCCCGGGGCTCTGCCCTCGATCTTCCGCCACGGCATCTACATCCAGAGCGGCAGCGGGACGTGCACGAACGTCACCGTGCGCGGCAACATCGTCGCCGACAGCGCTTCGCACGGCTTGCACCTGCGGCCGGGCGGTCTGTGCGAGGACAACCTCTTCCTGCGCAACCCGATCGCGATCTCGCTCGGCGGCGGCAACGAGCCCGATCCCGGCGGCGTGCGCGTCTCGGCGCGCGCCAACGTGATCCTCGAAGGCCGGGACATCGACGCGGCGAATCGCCGCGGCTGGGGCATCGATCTCGCCAACGTCAAGAACGGCAGCGTGACCGGCAACATCGTCGCGCAGTCCGGTCCCGGCACGTCGCCGATCGCGATGGACCTCTACGGCAACCTGAACGGCATCGGCGTGCACGACACGGAGATCGCGAACAACGTCTTCTGGGATTGGGGCGGTCCGGTGATCGTGCACGGCGACGCGGCACAGATCACGGACGTGTTCTTCCACGACAACGTGCAACGCGACAGCGCGAGCACGCGCCCGCTCGTCGAGCACGTCGATCCTTCGAGTGTCGGCGGCCTGTTCTCGGCGCACAACCGCTTCGCGTCGAACCAGTCGCCGGCGCGCTGGATGAGCGCCGGCACCTCGAGCTACTCGCTCACGGGATGGAAGCTCCTCGTGCACGACCGCACGTCGAGCGGGCTCGGAGCCACCGCGCTGCCCGATCCCACGCGCGGCATCGAGAGCTACAACGCGAGCCTCGGCGGTCCGCCGAGCCTCGACGCGTTCATGGCCGCGGCGCGCCTGCAATCGCGCGCCAACTGGCGGCCGGAGCTCACCGCGCACGCGGTGAACGAGTACGTCCGAGCGGGCTTCGGTGTCGTCATCCCGTGAGGACCGGGGGCGGTGCGGTTCCCCCGCACCGCCCTCATCTCTCGCCGCGGATCCAATGCGAACTCGATGGTCCGCGCGGACAAGACGCGAGTGGGCGCGAACTTGCGCCCGCGGCGCGCCCCTCCGAGGAGATGTAGCGGAGCCCGCGCAACCCGCGGAGCCGTGTCGGCCGGAACTCGTCACTCGACGCCGATCGAGCCCGCGCTACCCTCTGGCCCTCGCGCCACGGACTGGCGCGCGGTCGCGCATGGTCGAGGGGCGCGCGGAACCTCCGCGGCGCAGAAGCCAGCTCCCTCCGTCGAACGCGAACTCGCGCGCCGCACGTCGTGCGCGACGGCCGCGCGTCCCCCCGTGCATCGACGTGCGCGCGCGCCGCAGCGATCCCCCGCCCGCTCTCGTCGCATCCGTGAGGATTCCAGCATGCCCCCCCGAACGAGCGCGCGTTCTCGCGCGAACTCGACGCATCGCGTGCCGCGCAGCGCGTGCGCGCGATGGACGCTGATCGCCCCGCTCGCGTGCACCGCGAGCCTCGCGCATGCGAGCGACGTCGAAGGCACGGCCACGCTGCCGCAGACCGCGCTGGGCTGGACGGATCTCCAGCCGAGCGCCGACAGCCGGCTCGTCTACGTGTCGAGCTCGCGCGGCGACGATGCCTTCGACGGCCTCTCGCCGCAGAGCGCCAAACGCACGATCGCCGCGGGCAAGGCGCTCTTGCGCAACGGCCGGCCCGACTGGCTGCTGCTCGCGCGCGGCGACGTGTGGCACGAGCCCATCGGTCATTGGATCGCGTGCGGTCGCTCGCCGCTCGAGCCCGCGGTGATCGCGAGCTACGGCGATGCGGCGCAGCGGCCGCTGCTGCTCACGGGCAGCCTGGACGGCGTCATCGGGCTCGCCACCGGTCCGTCGCCGTCCGTGCTGCACAACATCGCCGTCACGGGCCTGCACTTTCGCGCGGACACGTACGACGGCACGAACGGAGCTCCCGCCGGCATCGCCTGGCTGATCCAGGCCGACGGGCTGCTCGTCGAGGACTGCGAGTTCGAGCGCTATCAGATCAACGTCTCGATCCCCGGCTTCGGCGGGCGCAAGCACGACGTCCGACTGCGGCGCAACGTGATCGTCGACGCGTTCGCGGCGAGCGGCACCGTCGGCCACGGCGTGTACCTCGCCAACTGCGACGCCGTTCTGATCGAGGAGAACGTCGTGGATCACAACGGCTGGAACGAGAGCGTACCCAACGCACTGCCGTCGGTGTTCCGCCACGGCATCTACGTGCAGGGCGGATCGGGAGCGTGCACCGGCGTCGTCGTGCGCGGCAACATCGTCGCCAACAGCGCGTCGCACGGCCTGCAGCTGCGCCCCGGCGGCGTGGCCGACGACAACCTCTTCCTGCGCAATCCGATCGCGATCTCCCTCGGCGGCGGCAACGAGCCCGATCCGGGCGGCGTGCGCGCCGTGGCGCGCGGCAACGTCGTGCTCGAGGGCCGCGACATCGACGACCAGAACCATCGCGGCTGGGGCATCGATCTCGCCAACGTCGGCGCGGGCGTCGTGTCCGACAACATCATCGCGCAGCAGGGCGATTCGAACTCGCCGATCGCGATGGATCTCTACGGCGACGTGAACGGCATCGGCGTGCACGACACGCTGATCGCGCGCAACATCGTCTGGGACTGGGGCGGTCCGCTGATCGTGCACGGGAGCGTCGGACAGATCACGGGCGTCACGCTGCTCGAGAACGCCTTCAACAACGGGATCAACTTCGATCGATTGCTCTCGCACCGCGATCCATCGAGCGCGTTCGGCGTGACCTCGATCGGGAACCGCTTCGCCGCCAGCGCCGCGCCGGATGCGTGGATGAGCGCGGGCATGTCGACCTACTCGCTGCCCGACTGGAAGCGACTGGTGAACGACACGAGCTCCACGCGCCTCCTGCCCGGAACCTACCCCGACCCCGGCCGCACGCTCGCGAGCTACGTCGCGAGCCTGGGCGGACTCGCGAGCTACGCGACGTTCATGCGCGAGGCGCGGGCGCAGTCCCGCGCGAACTGGCGCCAGGAATACACCGCCCAGGCCGTGATCGACTACGTGCGCGCGGGCTTCGGCCTCGGGCCGCGTTGAATACCGTGCCAGAGCAATTCATCCACAGATAGCCGTCGCTATCTGTGGATGGGTTGCTCTGGCTATGTCCTTCTTGCCGAACAGCTTGCGGATCGGGTCGTAGAAGCGATCGACCACGCGCTCCTTCAACGGGATGATCGCGTTGTCGGTGATCGTGATGTGCTCGGGGCAGACCTTCGTGCAGCACTTCGTGATGTTGCAGTAGCCCAGGCCGTGATCGTCCTTGAGGTCCTTCAGGCGATCGGCGGTGTCCATCGGGTTCATCTCGAGCGCCGCCGTGTGGACGAAGAAGCGCGGGCCGATGAACTCCTCGTGCTTGTGGTGGTCGCGCAGCACGTGGCACACGTCCTGGCACAGGAAGCACTCGATGCACTTCCTGAATTCCTGCACGCGGTCGATGTCCTCCTGCGCCATGCGCCACGTGCCGTCGGCGGCGTCGGGCTTGCGCGGAGCGAACTTCTTGATCTTCATCTTCGCGGCGAAGTTGAAGGACACATCGGTGACGAGGTCCTTCAAGACCGGGAAGGAGCGCAAGGGCTCGATCGTGATCGGCGTCGAGAGGTCCATGTCGTCGAGGCGCGACATGCACATCAGGCGCGGCGTGCCGTTGATCTCCGCCGAGCACGAGCCGCACTTGCCGGCCTTGCAGTTCCAGCGCACGGCGAGATCGCCGGCCGATTCGGCCTGGATCTTGTGCACGGCGTCGAGCACGACCATGCCCTGCGTGATCTCCGTCTGGTAGTCGACGAAGTCGCCGCCCTTCACGGTGCCGCGGTGGATCTTGAACTTGGCCAGCGCCATTACTTGTTCTCCTCGATGATGGCCTTGTGCTCGGCCGTGGGCTCGACGATCGGCTGGCGGCGCAGCTGCATGCTGCCGTCCGGGCCCTTCTTCAACACGCTGTTGAACTTGGCGTACTCGCCGCTCTTCTCGGGGAAATCGTCGCGGAAGTGCGCACCGCGGCTCTCCTTGCGCTCGACTCCCGAGCGCGCGATCGCCTCGGAGATCGTGAGCAGGCTGTGCAGGTCCATCGCGGTGTGCCAGCCGGGGTTGTACTCGCGGTTGCCGACCACGGGGACCTTCGGCGCGCGCGCGACGAGCGAGGCGACCTTCGCCAGCGCCTGCTCCATCTCCGGCCCGGTGCGCACGATGCCGACCAGCGCGTGCATCGTGTTCTGCAACTCGTGCATGAGCTGGTACGGCCCCTCGGGCGTGCCCTTGTTGTCGAAGAAGGAGAGCGCGAAGCGCGCCGCCGCGTCGATCTGGCGCTCGTCGATCGAGCCGCCCTTGTTCTGCTTGGCGAAATCGGCCGCGTAGCGACCGGCGCGCTCGCCGAAGACGAGCAGGTCGGAGAGCGAGTTGCCGCCCAGACGATTGGCGCCGTGCAACCCGGCCGCGCATTCGCCCGCGGCGAAGAGCCCGGGCACGCACGACATCTGCGAATCGCCGTCGACGCGCACGCCGCCCATGACGTAGTGCGTCGTGGGACCGACCTCCATCGCCTCCTTGGTGATGTCGATGCCCGCCAGCTCCTTGAACTGGTGGTACATGCTCGGGAGTTTGCGCCGGATGTGGGCCTCGGAGTCCTTGATGTTCTCCTTGATCCAGGCGATGTCGAGGAACACGCCGCCGTGCGGCGAGCCGCGTCCGGCCTTGATCTCGCGGTTGATGCAGCGCGCGACGTGATCGCGCGTGAGCAGCTCGGGCGGACGGCGCGCGCTCTTGTCGCCTTGCGTGTAGCGCCAGCCTTCCTCGGGATTGTCCGCCGTGGAGCTTTTGTAGTTGTCCGGGATGTCGTCGAACATGAATCGGCGACCATCCTTGTTCTTGAGCACGCCGCCCTCGCCGCGCACGCCCTCGGTGACGAGGATGCCGGCGACACTCGGCGGCCACACCATGCCGGTGGGATGGAACTGGACGAACTCCATGTCCATCAGCTCGGCGCCGACGTCGTAGGCGAGCGTCTGGCCGTCGCCGGTGTACTCCCACGAGTTGCTCGTGATCTTGTACGCGCGGCCGATGCCGCCCGTCGCGAGCACGATCGCGCGCGCCTTGAAGACGCGGAAGCGGCCGCGCTCGCGGTCGTAGCCGAACGCGCCGATGATGCGCTCGCCGTCCTTCAGCAGGCGCAGGACGGTCACCTCCATGTGCACGTCGATGCCCTGGTGGATGCCGTGATCCTGCAGCGTGCGGATCATCTCGAGACCGGTGCGATCGCCGACGTGCGCGAGGCGCGGATAGCGATGCCCGCCGAAGTTGCGCTGCAGGATGCGTCCATCCTGCGTGCGATCGAAGACCGCACCCCAGGCCTCGAGCTCCTTCACGCGCTCGGGCGCTTCGCGCGCGTGGAGCTCCGCCATGCGCGGGTTGTTCAGGTACTGGCCGCCGCGCATCGTGTCGGCGAAGTGCACGCGCCACGAGTCGCGGTCGTCGACGTTCGCGAGCGCCGCGGCCATGCCGCCCTCGGCCATGACGGTGTGCGCCTTGCCGAGCAGCGACTTGCACACCAGGCCGACCTTGACGCCCGCGGCCGAGGCGGCGATCGCCGCGCGCAGACCCGCGCCGCCCGCGCCGATGACGAGCACGTCGTGCTCGACGGATTGGAAATCAGCCATCAGAGGATCCGCCAATCGGTCCAGACGCCCATCGAGCACAGACGGATGTAGACGTCGGTGAAGCCGACCCAGAACAGGCTCATCCACGCGTAGAGCATGTGGCGGCGGTTCATGCAGCTCACGAACTTCCACGCGCGCAGCTTCGCCGGCGCGTTCGCCATGCAATCACTGCCGCCGCCGACGAGGTGGCGCAGCGAGTGGCAGCCGAACGTGTAGGAAGAGATGAGCACGACGTTGACCGCCATGATCAGCGTGCCGAGTCCGAGGCCGAACTCCGTCGGGCCCTCGACGCTTCCTCCGCCGATCGGGAACCACAGCGCCTTCCACACGTCCCACGAGAGCATCGCGATGAACGCGAGCGCGAGGTACAGGAAGTAGCGGTGCACGTTCTGCAGGATCAGCGGGAAGCTGTTCTCGCCGAGGTACGTGTTGCGCGGCTCGCCCACCGCGCAAGAGGGCGGATCGCCCCAGAACGCCTTGTAGTAGGCGCCGCGGTAGTAGTAGCAGGTGAAGCGGAAGCCGCCCGGCGCCCACAGAATGAGGAACGCGGGCGAGAACGGCGCCCACGCCGGCCACCAACCGGGCTTCGGGCCGAAGATCGCGTGCGGCGAGTCGCCGAAGATCTCCGGCGAGTACATCGGCGAGAGGTACGGACCGTGGGTGTAGTGCGCGTTCTGGAAGGCGGCCCAGGTCGAGTAGACGATGAACGTCGAGAACCCGAGGAAGACCAGCAGAGGCGTCACCCACCACGTGTCCTTGCGCATCGTGCCCGCGAAGGGACGGCGCTTGAGAACGTCGGCGTAGGACATGTACGAAGGCTCCGGGGGGGAGGAGCCGCGCATTCCAGCCATGCGAGAGCGGGCTGTCAACGATCCCTGGTGCGCAGGCGCGCGAACGGCGGAAGGAGCTCGCGAGCGACGTCTCCGAGCCGCGCGTGCGGTACTCGAGCCGCGTCCGCGCGCGGATCCGCTCCTCAGCGACGCCGCAGCGTGAGCACGCTCACCTCCGGCGCGCAGAGGAAACGCACGCGCGGCGCGTGGCCGTGTTCCCAGCCGATGCCGCGGCTGACATAGATCGAGCGGCCTTCGAAGTCGTGCAGTCCGCCGGCGCCGATGGAGTTCGGGACGCTGCTCAGCGTGATCGGAGGGCCCAGGAACGGCAAGCACACCTGGCCACCGTGCGTGTGGCCGGCGACGACGAGATCGACGCGTGTGCCGGGGTGGAGTCGTTCGACGACGTCGGGGCGGTGCGCGAGGACCAGGCGCAGGTCGT
>JBGATX010000103.1:0-6255 GCA_044228975.1 Planctomycetota bacterium
TTCCGCCCCAGCACCCCGCGCGGATCCGGGTCGGCCGCCGCGGCCGGCCCGCGTCCACGCGGGGTCCGCGATGCGGAGCACGCGTGTGTGGCGCGTTGCGCCTCACTTTGCCTCGGGCCCGGTTCCGGCATCCGCGCCCCGACCGTCCCGCGTCCTACCGCTCCTCCTTCACCTTCTCCACGTGCACCACCACCTCCAACACCCCACCCCTCAACTTCCTCAACACAACGCTCCCCCGCCGTCGATCGTCCGTCGTCACCACCACCTCCCCCTCATCCCCAACCTCCAACCCCTTCAACTCGAACTTCCCCTTCTCATCCGTCACCGCCTTCACCCCGCGCGGCCCCTTGACCCGCGCCTCCGCCACCGCATCCCCACTCGCCGCATCGACCACCGTCCCGACCACGACGACCGCCGCGTCCACGCCCGTTCCCTGCGACGCCCCACCCGCCGAGCGCGGATCCCGAGCGCAGCACGCCGACGCCGCGAACAGCACCGCGCACAGCAACACGCTCACGCTCTTCATGCCTCCGGCTCCCCGAGCTGACCGATCAGCTCCTCACGCTTCGCATCCCTCAACCGCGCGCTCGACGCTTCCAGGTTCAAGCGCAACAAGGGCTCCGTGTTCGACGCGCGCACGTTGAACCACCACCACTCGCGCGAACCCAGCTCGCCGTACTCGACCGTGATCCCGTCGAGCTCGTCCTGCCGCCCGTCCTTGTACCGGCTCTTCAAGTCCGCGATCGCCTTGGTCTTGTCCGCCACGTGGAAGTTGATCTCTCCCGTCGCGTGGTAGCGGCGCAGATCGCGCACCAGCGCCGAGAAGTTCTCATCCGAGCGCGAGATCAAATTGAGCGCGCTCACCATCGCGATCACGCCCGAGTCGCAGGTGTAGTTGTCCTTGAAATAGAAGTGCCCCGAGAGCTCGCCACCGAAGACCGCGTCGTTCTGGCGCATCGTCGCCTTGATGAACGAATGCCCGACGCGATCGCGCAGCGGCTTGCCCCCGGCCTTCTTGATCTCTTCCTTCACGACCCACGACGAGCGCAGGTCGTAGACGATCGCGCTGCCCTTGTGCTTCTTCAGGAACTCGCGCGCGAGCAGCGCCGTCATCAGGTCGTTGCCCACCGTCTCGCCGCGCTCGTCGACGAAGCAGCAACGATCGGCGTCGCCGTCGAAGCTCACGCCCAGCTGCGCCTTGGAGTCGCGCACGAGCGCGCGCACCGGATCGAGGTTCTCCTCCTTGAGCGGATTGGCCTCGTGATTGGGGAACGTGCCGTCGAGCTCCATGAAGAGCGTGTGCGCGCTGACCTTGGGCAAGCCCTTGAGGATCGGCGGCAACGAGTAGCCCGCCATGCCGTTCGCCGCGTCGATCGCGATCGTCACCGCATTCTCCATCTCGGCGAAACGCGTCACGTGCTGCGCGTACGCCGGCAGGAGCTCCGCCGTCTCGAGCTTGCCGCGCTGCTTCACCGCGCCCGGGTACGGCGCCTGGCACATCGACTCGATGTCGAGGATGCCGTTCGCCGCCGACACCGGCCGCGCGCCCGCGCGGCAGAGCTTCATGCCGTTGTACTGCCCGGGATTGTGCGAGGCCGTCACGTTGAGCCCGCCGTCGCACGGCTGCGAGCCGATCGCGAAGTACGCCATCGGCGTCTCGGCGAGACCGATCGAGAGCACGTCGCAACCCGCGTCGCGCATGCCCTCGATCACCGCGCCGGCGATCTCGGGCGAGTGCGTGCGCATGTCGCGCCCGACCACGAGGCGCTTGGCCTTGAGCAAGCGCGCGAACGAGTTGCCGATCTTCTTGGCGAGCTGTGCGTCGAGCTCGCCCGGCACCTTGCCGCGGATGTCGTAGGCCTTGAAGATTCCCATGCGGCGGGAGCCTCGCAGGGCGCTCGCGCCGGGTCAAGCGCGGATGCAGCGAGGCGCTCGCGCAACGGGCTCCGGTGGTTCCGGCCATCGAGGCTCGACGAAGTCCCGGGCGACCCTCGCACTCCCGTGGAGCTGCGCGCCGCGGGGCGAGCTCGCGGCGTCCTGGCTCCATGCGCAGCGCTCGCGCCGGTGACGGAAAAAGCGGATTCCGACTCGGTTGTCGCGCGCTCCCGCCACACACGCCTGTCGCGTGCGACGGATCTCGCCGGTGTTCGTCCGCGCGCTGCCGCGCAGGAGTTCGCCGGCGGTCGCGTCGCGCGTGCGAAGCATGTCCAGCCAGCAACCGGAGCGCGCGCTGCAGGGCGGCGAGATCGCGCGCATCCGCCGCATCGTTCGACGCGTGGCGGGGCGGCGCTCCGATGCCGACGACATCCTCCAGGAGGTGTTGATCGAGGTCGTCTACCGCCCTCCGCCGCAGTGGCAGAACCTCGACGCCTGGGTGCGCAAGGTCGCGCAGAATCTGGCCGCCCGACGCAGCCGCGGCGAACGCGCGCGCGCGCGGCGCGAACGCCTGGTCGCGCGCGAGCGTCGCGAGCCGACGCCGCCGGAGCTCTTCGACTCGCTCTGCCGCGACGCCTCGCTGCGCGAGCGCATCGAAGCGCTCGGCCCGCGCTATGCGAGCGTGCTGCGCATGCGCTACATCGACGAGCTCGCGATCGCCGAGATCGCACGTCGCCTCGGTCGGCGCGAAGGCACGATCCGCGCCCAGATCCAGCGCGGGCTGGAGCGGCTCCGCCACGGTGTGCGCGCTCGCCACGCGAAGCCGGCCCGCGCCCTCGCACCGGGTGACCGGGATTCGGCGGCGGCTGCCCGCGGTCCCGAGGAACCGCCCTGACCGAGGTGGATCCCGGGCGCGCGCCGCGCGCGAGAGCTCGATCGCCGGCGACCCACGCATCCTCGCACCGACTGACTCGCTCCACTCGGATGACGACCCTCTCGATCCTCGCCGCCGTTCGACGACGCGCCGCGGCCTACCCGGGAGCTCCCGGGTCCGCCGCGCGCCTCGATTCGGCGGGCGCCGCGCGACGAATGCGATCCGCGGCTCAAGTCGGCCACTCCATCGGTCGACTCCGCACGCGAGGAACCCTCGATGATGCGAACGCTGTTCACGGCCGTGCTCCTTTCGATCGGCACCCCGAGCCTGTCCAGCGAGGACGGCAATGCGTGGGTGCAGAAGGCGGAGCAGAAGCTCTACCGCTGGCCGCGCAGCGACGGCACGCTCACCTTCGAGGCGACGACCGACTCGCTCGCGCCGGGGATCGCCGCGATGGAGCGCGACCTCGAGAAGAAGCCCGAGGCGCGAGGCGCGGAGGTCGTCGCCGCGCTGAAGCGCCTCACGATCGCCGGAGCGGTCGACCTGCGCACCGGCGCGGTGAGCGTCGTGGTCTCCGTCGACTATCCGGGCGAGGACTCGCGCACCGTGGGCGTGATCTCGCGCGTGAAGACGATGGTCGAGGGACAGGTGCACGGCGCGCTCGACGGTCTGCCGCTGCGCGATCCGTCGCTCCTGCCAAAGGGCTCGCGTCTCGCGGGCGCGGAGCTGCGCGGCGAATCGGTGCTCGTCGAGCTGCGCGGCCCCAGAGGCGACGAGCTGCGCACGCTCGAGATCGATCGCGCGAGCTCGCTGCCCGTCTCGATGACCCTGGCGACGATGAGGCTCGCCTACCGCTACGGCGAGGAGCTGCCCGGACGCTTCGTGCCGGTGCAGGTCGACGCGCAACCGGCGGGCGGGAGCGCGAGCCGCGTGACGTACTCGTGGACGAAGGTGAACGAGTTCCTCTTTCCCGAGCGCGTGCTGCTCGTGCAGGGCACGCACGCCGCGGTGCTGCAGTTCCGCGCGCTGCGCCTCGAGCCCGCGACGAAGTGATCGAAGCCGCGCGCGGCGGCGTGTCGCGCGCGGGCGCGCCGGGCGAGTACGCTGATCGAGGTCGCGCGCGTTCCGCGCGCATCGCCACCCCCTCGCTTCCCTCGCGCCATGCAATCGAAAGCCACGACCGTCGCCGCGTACCTCGCTTCGCTCCCCGCCGACCGCCGCGCCGCGCTCTGCGCCGTGCGCGACGTCATCCGCGCCAACCTCGATCGGGATTTCGAGGAGGGCATGCAGTACGGGATGATCGGCTACTACCTGCCGCACGCGGTCTTTCCCGCCGGCTACCACTGCGATCCGCGCCAGCCACTGCCGTACGCGATGCTCGCGTCGCAGAAAAGCCACATGTCGGTCCACCTGATGGGCCTCTACATCCACGGCGGCAACGATCCGCGCGCGGAGAGCCCCGACGCGAAGTGGTTCCGCGAGGCCTGGGCGAAGACCGGCAAGAAGCTCGACATGGGCGCGGCGTGCGTGCGCTTCAAGAAGCTCGAGGACGTCGCGCTCGACGTGCTGGGCCAGGCGATCCGACGTGTGCCCGCGAAGACGTACATCGCGCGCTACACGGCGACGCTTGCGAAGTCGAAGGCCGGAACGAAACCTGGCGCGAAGTCGAAAGCACCGGCGAAGGCACGCGCGGCGACGCGCAAGGCGAGCGCGAAGCCGATGAATGCTCCCACGGCGCGCAGGCCGGCGAAGTAGAGCGCCGCGAAGCGTTGAGCCGGTCCTCGAGCGAACGCAGCCACGATGGATGAAACGCTCGTCACCACGGAGTGCCCCGCCGCGGCGCCGCTCACGCGCCGGCGCCGGCGCCGGTGGATCGCGCTTGCGGCGTGCGCGGTCGGCGCCGTCGCACTGATCGCGCTCGTGTTCGTCTGCGGCTGGCTGCACTTCCACAACACGCCCGACTTCGCGACCTACGTGCGCAAGCACCACGCCACGGGCGCGGACGAGCCCATCGATTCCGACGCGCGCTTGCTCGGAACCGGCGGCGATTGGTGGCTCGGCAAAGGCGATCCGTTCACGGCGCCGCTCGACGCGTCCGAGGGCGGCACGCTGGACGTGCGCGTGCGTCACGGCGACGACGTGCTGCTCGTCTCGAAGCAAAGCTTCGCTTGGACCGTCGAAGCGGACGGCACGACGCGCGCGAACTTCGCCTTGCGCACGGACGAGCTCAAGACGCACGAGCACTTCCACGCCGCCGTGCGGATCTACGTGCACGACGCGGAGCGCTTCCTGGGGCCCGATTCCGCGCGCGCAGGTGCGTTGACCTTCGACATCCTCCTCCTCTCCGGCGCGGGGCGCTCGAGCGTCTCCCTCGAAGACGATCGCAGGGGTGAATGGCCCGCGCTCACGGGTGCGAACGATCACGGCCTCGCGACGCTCGTCGCGCGCTTCGTCCCGTGGTCGACCGTGCCGCACGACGGCCTCGTCCACCACCTGCGCGAGACGGTGTACCTGATGGCGGAGAGCCACCCCGGCGGAGGCGGGAGCAACGGCTGGGGCAACGTCGAGCACGCGGTCAACACCGCGGAGTACTCGTACGAGGTCGAGGTGCGCCTCGCAGAGCGCGACAACAGCTCCGCGCACACCTGGACGAGCGGCAGCAAGCTCTCCTGGAACGGCCGCGTGTGGTGAGCTGGCTCCGGCAGGGCGAGCGTGCACCGACGCAAACGCTGCTCACATCGAAGCGACACCGCAAGAACCCGCGCCACGGAGCGCCGATCGACGTCGCCTCCGCTGACGGCTTGCGCGGCCCTGGCGGCGAGCACGACGCACGCGATGCTCGTCGCGCCTGAAAGCGCCGATTTTCGGCCCTTTTCCTGTCTTGCGCTGCCCGTTCGTGCAGGTGAAGGCGGAGCGGAGTCGTCGCCACGCATCGCGCGTGGCGAGTGACTCCGTCTTCCATCTCTTCCACCGACCTGATCTTCAATGACCTCGCTGCTGTTCCACCGTGCTTCCGCAACCGTCCTCGCTGCAACGCTCGCGCTCGCCGCGAGCGCGCAGACGCTCCCCACTCCCGCCGACGTCAAGACTCTGGCGACGCCCGACGCTCGTGAACCCGCGTCCGTCGAAGCTCGCACGCGGCCGCAACCGACGTCGCGGCGCGCAGCGCCGGTGAAGCCGGCGGCCGGTGAGCGTTCGCGAGCGCGCTCGCTCGACCTCGAGCGCCCCGTCTTCGACACGCTCGGCGATGGCGCGCTGTGGGCTCACGGCACGACGTACAAGGCCCGCTTCGACGGCGGCTCGTTCACGTACATCCCCTTCTTCGGATCGAAGGCGCCGCGCAACTTCCCGCTCGACGTGCGCGTGGAGTCCGTGCGCGTCGGCGAGCGCGCGCTCGAGTTCGGCGTCGCGAGCGCTCCGCAGCGTCACGACGATCGCGTCGTCGTCGCGCATGGCGCGTTCGACGAGCTCTACGACGTCGACCTCGATGGCGTGAAGCAGGAGTT
>JBGATX010000103.1:6293-19680 GCA_044228975.1 Planctomycetota bacterium
GGCGACCTCACGTTGCGCCTCGCCGTGGCGACCGAGCTCGAGCCGCGCGAGGGCGCCGACGGCGTCCTCTTCGAGAATGACCTCGGCTGCGTGAGCTACAGCCGCGCGCTCGCGCTCGATGCCGCGGGCCGCACGCTCGCGCTCGACACGCGCTGGAACGACGGCGCGATCGAGATCGTCGTGCCGCAGGCCTTCCTGCGCGACGCGCGCTTCCCGCTCTCGATCGACCCGGTGTTCCGCTCGTTCTCGGTCGACGCGTCGTCGAATGACGACAGCGCTCCCGACGCCGCGTTCGACGTGTGGGCCGACGCGTACGGCTACTGCTGGGAGCGCGCGTTCAGCGCGACCGACCACGACATCTGGTTCGAGCAGCGCGACGATCAGGGCGCCTCGATCTCGGGCACGTTCACGTCGATCGACTTCACGACCGACTCCTGGGCGAGGCCACGCATCGCTTCCTCGCGCGGGCAACACGAGTTCCTCGTCGTGGCTCAGGTCGGAGATCCCCTGGGCGGCGCGCGCGCCATCAAGGGCCGCCGCATCCGCTCGGAAGCGCCGTTCGCGGCGGATCCGCAGCAGACGATCAGCGGCAACGAGCAGGGCGACAAGCACGATCCCGACGTCGGCGGCGACCTCTCGTCGTCGAGCTCTGGGGTTCCCGCGCACTACTGCGTCGTGTGGACGCGCACGCTGAGCGCGACCGACAGCGACATCCACCACCGCATCTTGTGGGCCGGCGGCGGCGTGCCGGTCGGCTCGCCGTGGGCGATCGACAACAGCGCGGCGACGAAGGACGGCCACCCGAGCATCTCGAAGACCTGCGGCGACGACTTCGGCAACGGCGCGCGCTGGTACGTCGCGTGGGAGCGCGAGCTCTCCTCGACCGACAGCGACATCCGCGCCGCGATCCTCGACCACGACGGCTTCGTCGTCATCCCCTCGTTCAACACGCAGGCGTCGCCGAGCGCGGATCGCCGGCCGTCGGTGTCGAGCGGCACGACGATCGCCGGGCTGCCGCACTGGGCGATCGCGTTCGAGCGCGACTTCGGGACGGACCACGACATCGTCGTCTCGTTCCTGAACGGCGTCGCGTTCGTCGGTCAGGCGAGCCTGAGCTTCCTCGAGTCCGACTACGGCGACGAATGGTTCCAGGACCAGATCGAGCCGTCGATCGACGTCACCGAGGCCGGCTTCCAGGTGGCGTACGCCGAGCAGTTCGGCAGCTCGACGATCGACTACGACATCTTCGCGAGCACGCTCTGGTTCAATGGCACGAACGCCGTGCTCGCCGAGGCGCACGTGCCGCTGGCCTGGTCGGGCTCGCGCGAGAGCGCGCCGCAGGTGGCGAGCTCGAAGAGCGGCGGCTGCAACGGCTGCTTCGACGACGCCGCGGTCGTCTGGGGCGACGCGCAGCTCGCGCCGAACCTCGGCGACATCGAAGCGGCGACGCTCTACGGCTCGTATCCCCCGCCGCTCGTCCTGTGCGAAGGCGACGGCTCGAGCGTGCCGTGCCCGTGTAGCGCGGGCGACGCCGGGAAGGGCTGCCCGAACTCCGTCTTCCCCGGCGGAGCGAAGCTCATCGGCTCGGGCGGCACGTTCGTGAGCTCCGACACGCTGCTCCTGATCGCGTCGGATCTGCCGAACTCGACGGCGGTGTTCGTGCAGGCGGAGAACGGCGGCACGCCGTCCTTGATCGACGACGGCATCACCTGCGTCGGCGGCGCGGTCATCCGCCTGGGCTCGCGCACGGTCGTCGGCAACCTCGTCGCGTATCCGCGCGACGGAGACCAACCGATCTCCGTGCGCGGCGCGATCCCGGCGAGCGCCGGCGTGACGCGCGTGTACCAGGTCTTCTACCGCAACGCGGCGACCTTCTGCACGAGCGCCACGAGCAACCGCACGAACGCGCTGCGGTTGACGTGGTTGCCGTGACGCGCGTGGGCCCGTCGGGTTCCGAACCGGCGCGCCCTCGGTAGCGAACGGAGCGAGGCTGAGTTGGGAGCGATCCCGCTCAGCTTCGCTCGTTCGTCGCTGCCGCGACGGACCGGCAGCTCGGCTCAGATCCTCGCTCTTGCGCGCCGACGCGGAGTGGCGACCATGACGTCGTGAGCTCCAACATCGATCGCGCCGTCTTGGGCATCGCATTCGTCGTGTTGACCGCCGTCGCAGCGCGAGCGAGCGCCGCGCAAGCAGACGCGACGAGCGACGTTCGCGCGCGCAGCTCGCACTGGGCCTCGACTCGCAACGACGACGGCAGCACGACGCTCGTCCCGACGCTGCGATCGAGTGCGCGCACCGAGGACGGCGACGAGGCGCGGCTGCTCGCGCTCGTCGAAACGGACTTGCGCGACGCGTGCAAGCTCCTCGAGCTCGATCCGCACGGGCTCGAGCGCACGCGCGTGACGTTCCTGCCGCTCGGACTGCACGGGAGCTCGGACAAGCTCGTCGTGCGCTATCGACAGCTCCATGCGGGCATTCCCGTCGAAGGCGGCGTCTCGGTGCTCGTCGATCGGCGCGGCCGGACGCTCTCGATCGATTCGACGGCGGCGCCCGCGCGCGCCCTCTCGTCCGTCGAGACGCGCATCAGCGCGGAGGAAGCGCAGCGCGTCGCGCTGGCCGAGTTCGAGACACGCAGCGGAGCGCGTGGCGTGCTCTCGGCGCCCACGAGCCTGCGCTTCGCGCGCGACGATGCGCATCCGAGCGACGCGCGCGAGCTCGTGTGGAGCGCGCTCGTGCGCTCGGTCGACGGCGCCGAGCAGCGCGCGGTGCTCGAGCTGCGCGTCTCGGCGGCGAACGGCGCCGTGACGCAGGTCGTCGACCGTCTGCTGCGCTACGACGTCACCGGTCTCGTCGGCGGATGGATCTCGCCCGGCGTCCTGCCCGACAACTTGAGCCACGCGGCGATCGCGCAGACGAGCTGCTCGCCGTGCAACGCGCCGGGCTGTGGCGCGTGTCCGCCGATCGCGTGCGCCGTGCCGGCCGTCGGACCCGATGGCTCGCCCGAGATGCCGACGTGGCTCCCCGATCTCGAGCTGCGCGACGCGCAGGGAAACGTCAGGTACAGCGCCGACGACGGCTCGTTCCAACTGCCGGGCACGGCGCCGATCACCGTGACGTTGCGCTTGCGCGGAAGACACGTGAGCGTCGTCGACGCGCAGGGGAACGACTTCGTGCTCACGACGACGCTCGCGCATGACAGCGGCAATCGCATCCTGCTCGGTGGCGCCGCGCCGTACACCGGCGATCAAGTGCTGACCGCGCAGGCGAACGCCTACTGGTGGATCACGCGCTTGCGGCATTGGATCGCGAGCACGAATCCCACCGACACGACGTGGGAGCAGGACCCGTTTCCCAAGCTCGCGCGCGTGAACCTGCCATCGCAGGTCATCGGTTGCACCGGCGAGTTCGACTTGCCGCCGGCGTATCCGACGGTTTCCGGCGGACCGGAGGTGCTCTTCGCGATCGGCGGCGGAGGCTGCAGCGTCGTGCATCCGATCGCGGGCTGCGGCTGTTGCGGCAGCTTCGACGGTGGGTGCACGAACAAGGCGAACGCGACTTACCTCGTGCACGAAATGGGGCACTGGATGAATCACCTCTACCTCGGCGTCGATGCCGCGAGCGCATTCAACGAGGCCGTCGCCGACGTGTGGTCGATGTACGTGACCGGCGATGCGCGGCTTTTTCCGTTCGACTGCACGGCGGAGACGTGTCTGCGCTCGGGCGAGAACTGTCGCGCGTTCACGACCTACGCCGATCAGTTCGTCGGCGATCCGCACCGGAAGGGCGAGGTGCTGATGGGCGCGTTGTGGCGCGTGCGCGCGCTGCTCGAGGCTGCGCAACCTGACGGAGCCAGCGTCGCGCACGCTCTGTTCTTGTCCTGGATCACGACCTACCCCGAGTTCGCGATCCATCAAGGCATCCAACGCCGCTGGCTGATCCTCGACGACGACGACGCCGACCCGAGCACGCCGACACCGCATCAGGCCTCGATCCTCACGGGGTTCACGAGTCACGGGTTGTGATCGGAGCGGGCGCGATCGTGGGCAATGTGGCGCACGCCCGATGCCCGACGACCCGCGCCTTTCCGTGCGCGGCACAAACCCGGCGACAGCCGGCGTGATGCGCGTGTGCCTGGTCTTCTACCGCAACCCCGTGAGATTCTGCACGAACGCCACGAGCAACCGCACGAACGCGCTTCGGCTGACGTGGCTGCCCTAGAACCGCCGCTGCCCGGCACTGTTGGCACCCGCTTTGTCGCTGCGAGAATGCCACATGGCACGGTGTGCCGAACGTTCGCCTCGAGCTCGATTAGCTGCCGAGTCGAGGAGCTACTGTTTCTTTAGTGCCGAACTAACAACCGCCTCAGCCGCCCCGGCGAGAACCGCAGTGAAAATCGGATGGGCGGCGATACGGGAGAGAAGTCCCTTGGCTTCAGCCTTCTGGGCCTCCGTCGCGCTGCTGGCTTCCACGACGGAACTGAGGTGCTCGAGCGACGTCCGAACAATCTGAGTGTTGCCGCCGCCTGACGAGACCTGCGAATTGACCATGTTCACCGGTCCGTGAAACTGAACGGAATGGGACGTCATCCCCGATTGAACCAATGCCTCACCCTCAGCGCTCGCGGTCATACGTTCTACCTCTATCTGACGCTGCATGGACTTGCGAAGGGCAACCAAGTCTCGACGGAGAGCGTGTTCAAGCCCTGCGACGAGGTCGCGGTCTACGCCGTTGAGTTGAGCCGCCCACACCAACTGCGCACGACCTTGAGCCTTCTACTCAGAAACACCGACGTCGATGAAGTGATACGCGGCCCCACTCACTGACATCGACGGGCCGGTGGAGTCGCGCCACAGCATCAGCCGTAGCACGCACGCGAGCCTCGCAGACAAGGCGCACGTAGGCAATGCACGCCTCACGGAGGGCGTTGAGATGGTGCGTAGAGAACTGATAATTGCGGTCGGTGAAGTCGGAGGTGATGCGAGCTTCCTCCCGGCGATAGGCCGGAAGCAATCGATTGGCCGCTTCGTCGAATAACAGATCGATCAGCCGTGCCTGTTCATTGAGCGCGACGATCGATTCAGGAGGGTTCATCCTACACCTTCACCTTCGCGCTGACGAACTCGCGCACGCGGCGCATTGCTTCCTTGATGTTGGGTTCGCTGTTGGCGTAGCTGAAGCGCAGGTAGCCTTCGCCGTTGGCGCCGAAGCTCGTGCCGGAGAGGCACGACACGCCGGCTTCGTTGAGGAGCAAGCTCTCGAGTTCCCGCGCGGCGATGCCGGTCTTCTTCACGTTCGCGAAGGCGTAGAAAGCGCCCTTCGGCATCGTGCAGCTGAAGCCCGGGATCGAGTTCAGCTCCTTCACGATCAGCTTGCGCCGCGCGTCGAACGCCGTGCGCATCTTCTCGACGGCGTCCTGCGGGCCGTTGAGCGCTTCCATCGCCGCCATCTGTGCCGCGGCGTTCGTGCACGAGACCGTGTTGATCTGCAAGCGCTCGGCGTGCGCGATCAAGGACTTCGGCCACACGCCGAAGCCCAGTCGCCAGCCCGTCATCGCGTACGTCTTGCTCCAGCCGTCGAGCAGGATCGCGCGGTCGCGGATCGAGTCGTACGACAGGATGCTCGTGTGCTGCTCGCCGTCGTAGAGCAGGCGCGAGTAGATCTCGTCGCACATGACGGCGACCTGCGGATGCTTCTCCAGGCCCGCGACGAGCCGATCCATGTCCTTCTTCGGCACCACTCCACCCGTCGGATTCGCGGGCGTGTTCAAGATCAGGAGCCGCGTCCTCGGCGTGATCTTCTTCAGCGTGTCGTCGACGTCGAACGCGAAGCCCTTCTCCTCCATCAACGGGATCGCGACCGGCGTCGCGCCGCTGAACTTGATCGCCGATTCGTAGATCGGGAAGCCCGGGTTCGGGTAGAGGATCTCCGCTCCCGGCTCGCCGAAGAGCATGATCGCGAAGAACATCGTCGGCTTGCCGCCCGGCACGATGATCACGTCCTCGGGCGAGACGTTCTTCGCCTTGTGGAAGCGCATCACGTAGCTCGCGACCGCTTCGCGCACCTGGATGAGCCCCTTGGCCGGCGTGTAGCCGTGGAAGCCGTCGGCGAGCGCCTTGCGCCCGGCCTCGACGATGTTCTCGGGCGTCTTGAAGTCCGGCGCGCCGATGTGCAGGTGAACGATGTTCTTCCCCTGCGCCTCGAGCGCCTTGACCTTGTTGACGACCTCGAACGCGGTTTCGGTGCCGAGCGTGTGCATGCGCGCGGCGAGTTGGAGACGTGCTTCCACGAGGAGCCTTGCTGCTGGGGTGAGCGCGTGAGCCTACGGGTGCTCGCGCGCGGTGGTCAAGCGTGCGCGCGTCACTCGACGCGCCACTCGAGCAGTCCGGCGGAGACTTCGGGAGCGAGATCGATCTCCAGACGCAAGGCGCGCGTCGTCACGGGAGCGAACTCGAGCGTATTGAGCGAGTCTCTCGCGACGCCGCCGGCCGCCGTCGCGGCAACGGGCTTCCATTCCGCGCCGTCTTGGTAGAGCGCGCGCCAGCTCTTCGGCACGCGGCACGCGCCGCGGCCGGTGTCGTCGAACCATTGCACGGCGGTCTTCGAGAGCTTGCGCGGCGCGCGGAAATCGATCTCGACCCATTCGCTCGAACCTCGGCGGGGCCAGAACGTGAAGCGCGGGATCGATTCGTCGGCGGAGTTCTTCCCGAGCGCGCCGTCGTCGAGCGCCGCGAGCGTGTCGCGCTCGAAGCAGTGGGACGCACGCAGGATGAGCTCCTCATGCGCGAGACGAACGCCTGCCGTCGCACGCTCGGCGCGCCGCGCGTCCTCGGCGATCCAGACCTCCATCTCGCCGCGGCCGCGATTGGCCCACAGGCAGTAGGGAATCGCGACGAGGTCGGCGGGCTCGGTGATCGCGATGAAGGGATCGTCGCCGCGCAAGCGCTCGCCCTTGCCCTCGAGGACGTTCGTGCCGCCGAGCAGGTCGGCGCGCCAGCGCGGCTGCGGCAGCGGCTTCTCGCTCGCGAGGACGAGATCGAGCGCGCGTCCGCCGTTGTCCGCCGCTTCGAAGGCGTAGATGAGCGGGCCGTGTTGCAGCGCGCAACGCCCGCGGTCCGCCTCGACGCGTTCGTCGGCGTGCAAGCGCTTCACGTCGAGCGCGAGGTCGTAGGCGAGCTTGTCCCCGCGCCTCCACTCGCGCTCGAGCACCTTCCAGTGCGAACCGTCGCTCTCGACGTCGCGCGGGAAGAGAGAGGCGTCGATCGGCGTGCTCGCGGGGAGCGACGGCGCGACGATCGAGGTCGAGCCGGCCCAGTCCGGCACGCGCAGCCAGAGCGCGAAACGCACGGGATTCTCGGGCTCGAACGTGAATTCCACGTGGCCGCTCCACGGCAGCCCGCTCGCCTGCGTGACGCGCACGCGCGTGCCGGCGACGTCGATCTCGGCCTGGCTCTGGATGAACTGGCTCACGTACAACGCACGCTCGTCGGTCGCGTACACGTACTGGCCGACGGAAGGCAGCGTGCGCACGAGGTTCGTCGGGCAGCAGGAGCAATCGAACCACGGCACGCGCTCGTGCTGGCCGCGGCTCGCGAGCGGGTTGTCGTAGAAGAAGCGCGTGCCGTCGAGCGAGAGCCCCGCGGGGATGCCGTTGTAGAGCTCGCGCTCGACGAGATCCGCGAAGCGCGTCTCCTTCGTCGAGAGGAAGAGGCGCTGATTCCACAGCAGCATGCCGATCGACGCGCAGGTCTCGCAGTAGGCGCTCTCGTTCGGCAGCTCGAAGGGCTTGTCGAAGCCTTCGTTCGCGGCCGAGCTGCCGATGCCGCCGGTGACGTAGAGCTTGCTCTCGACGAGGTCGTTCCAGATGGCTCGCATCGGCGGCAGCAACGTTGCGTCACCGAACCAGTTCGCGACGTCTACGGCTCCGCTGTAGAGGTACATCGCGCGCACGGCGTGTCCGACGATCGCGCGCTGCTCGCGGAGCGGCTCGTGGTCCTGCGCGTACTCGCCGAAGAGCTCGCGGCCTTCCTTGCGGCCGCGCTGATCGATGAAGAAGCGCGCGAGCTCGGCATAACGCGCTTCACCCGTGTGCTGCGCGAGCTTGATCAGCGCCAGCTCGAGCTCGGGGTGTCCAGGCGGATCGAGGCGTTTTCCCGGCCCGAATTCGCGCGCGATGTGGTCCGCGTTGGCGCGCGCGACCTCGAGCAGGTCCTCGCGGCCCGTCGCCTGCGCGTAGGCGACCGCGGCTTCGATCAGGTGGCCGGCGCAGTAGAGCTCGTGGCCGTGGCGGATGTTCGTCCAGCGCGCCGATTCACTCGAGCCGGGGGGCTCGACGAGCTGCCAATACGTGTTCAGGTAGCCGTCCTCGCGCTGCGCCTGCGCGATCGTCGCGATCAAGCCGTCGGTGCGCTGCGCGAGCTCGGCGTCGGGATGGAGCGCGAGGCTGTAGGCGATGCCTTCGATGAGCTTGTAGACGTCGGAGTCGTTGTAGAGCGCGCCTTCGTGCTTGCCCGCGGCGAGTCCGGCGGCGACGGTGAAGTTCTTGAAGCGTCCGGTCTCCGCGCACTTCTTCCAGCACGCGGGGATCACGGCGGTGCGGTTGATCTCGGCGCGCGGAGCGAAGAACGAATCGTTCAAGCGCACGCGCGTGAACGGGACGGAGGAGAGCGGCGGGGCGAGCGCGGGCAGGGTGCCCGTGTGCGACGCAGCGGTCGCCGAGGCATCGCCGTGCGTGCGCGCTTCGGATTGCCGCGCGGCATCACCGGCGGCTGAACTCGGACGCTTCGCCGGCTCGTCCAGTGCTCGCGCGACGGGTGCGGGCTCCGCGCGCGGGTCGCGAGGCTGGCCGCTGTCCACGCTCGCGCTCGACGGTCCCGACGGATTCGCCCGATTCGCCGCATTCGACGGATCCGATCGCCCCCCGCGCTCGGCGGGCCCGCTGCACGCGACGAGCAGCGCACACGCGAGGAGCACGCCGCGCCAGCTCACGCGCTCACTGCGCCGCGACGCTGCGGCGCTCCTTGACGATGTTCGTCACGAGCCGGAACACGGAGAGATCCTGGATCTGCTCCGAAGCGCGCACGCTGTTGTCCCACCACTTCTCGCTCTTGTTCCTGCGCAACTCGTCGAGCGGCAGGCCCATGTGATCGACGGCCCACGCCTGGCGATCGATCGACGTCTTCAGCCCTTCGACCGTCTCGAACGTCTGCGCGGCGTAGTGGTTCACGGAGTCGACGACCGTGCCGTGCCCCGCGTCGAAGAGCACCGCGAGATTGCCCGAGCCCCAACGCGACAGGCACAGCGGCGAATCGAGCAGCACCTCGCAGCGCTCGGGCGCGATCACTTCGATCAGGTGCGCGCCTTCGAGCGCGTACACCGGCACGACGAGCGGGGTCACGACGCCCTCGAGGTACGCGCTGCCCTGCACGCACGCGCTCGCCGGCACGCGATCGACGACCTCGTCGCGCGTCTCGCATTTGCGGACCACCCCGGGCGTGACTTTCTCGATCGTCTCGTGCAAGGCCCAGCACGAGCCGAACAGGTGCCCGCCGGTGAGCACGAACCAGCGCAGGCGCTCGACGTCGCCCGCTTCGATCTCGCCCGTGCAATTGGAGACGAAGACCGCGCCGGGGTGCAGGCCTGATTCCGCGACCTTGCCGGAGCTCGTCAAGCGGTGCTCGATCGTCTGGTCCGCGAGCACGGTCTCGATGTGATCTCCGCGGCTCTGGAGCACGATGACGTCGAGGTTGCGCCAGATGCCGACGTCGACCGCGGTCGCGTAGGCGCGCGGCTTGCCCGGCTCGACGGTCTGCGGCTTCTTGCGCGCCTCGCGCGTGCGCACGGCGGCGAGATCGAAGGTCGAGCCGTTCTTCTTCCACCACTCGCGCCAGGGCTCGACCTTCTCGGCGAGCTTCTCCTCGCTGACCGAGACCAGGAACACGTACGAGCCGTGGCGCACCGACGGATCGGTGTCGGCGAGCGCTTCGATCAGCGGCGGCATGGCCGCGTTCTGATCGCACTGCAAGAGCCCTTCGACCGCTGCGCCGCGCATCTTCCAGTCCGGCGAGCTCTTGACGAGCTTCGCGAGCGCACCGACGGCCTCCGCCGAGCGGATCTTGCCCAGCGAGACCGCCGCGCACGCCGCGACGGCCCAGTCCTTGTCCTCCAGCGCCTTCTCGAGCGCCGTGCGCGCTTCCGCGTTGGCCGCGACGCCGAGCAGCGTCGCCGCGCGGATGCGCACGTCGCTCGAAGCATCCGTGGCGAGCCGCTCGACGAGCAGCGCGCGCGTATCGACGTCGCGCGCGTTGCGCAGCGAGGTCAGCGAGCCGAGCGCCGCGAGGCGCACGCGCTCTTCCTTGTCGCCCGCGAGCGCCTTGGCCTCCTTCCACGTCTCGTCGCCGCGCGCGCGCGCGAGCGCCGCCGCGGCTTGAGCGCGCACGCCGGCGTCGGTGTGCGCGAGGGCCGGACGCAGGAGCGCGACGAGCTTCTCGGCGCTGATCACCGGCGTCGGCGGGCTCTCGCCCTTGGGGAGCGGCAGCACGCGCGTCAGCGTGCGCACGCCGCGCGCCGCGACCGACGCTTCGCGCGCGCCGATCAGCGCCGCAACGTGCGGCTCGAGCGCCGCGGCGATCGCCGCGTCGCCTTGGGCGGAGCGGATCGCGGCCGCGAGCGCCGCTTCGCCGCGTCGCTCGACGAGATCGGCGAGCACGGGGTGCTGAAGGATGCGCACGAGGCTCGACGCGCGCTTGAGATCGGGATGGGTCGCGAGGACCTCGAGCGCAGCGCACGCCACCTCCGCGTGCGCGCTCGTCGCGAGCTTCACCAGCTCGTCTCCGTCGCCGGAAAGCTGCGTCGCCGCGAGCGCGCGCGCCGCCGCCGCACGCGCGACGTCCTCCTTCGCGCTCTCGACCTGCCGCTCGAGCCCCTTGAGCTCGTACTTCGCCTCGCGCGCCGAGCACAAGGTCGCGAGCGCCTCGAGCGCGCGCGTGGGATCCTTGCCCGTGACCTTCTTCGCGAGCGCTTCGCTCGCCTTCAGTGCGTCGATCGCGGCGAGCGAGAGCGCAGCGGTGGCGCGCACGCGCGCGATCGGGCCGTTGAGCGCGAGTTCGACCAGCTCGGGGATCGATTCCGTCGAGCCCGCCTTGCCGAGCGCGTCGGCCGCCTTGTCGACGACCTCCCAGTCCGCATCCTTCAACACCGACACGAGCGCCTTCTCGTTCTTCGCGCTCTTCTCCTGCGCCAGGCGATCGATGGCCGAGAGGCGCAGCGAGACCTCCTTCGCCTTCAGGTTCTTCGCCGGATCGTCCTGCTGCGCCGCGAAGAGAGCGAGGACGAGCGCTGCACCGAGAAGGAGTTGTTTCATGTTCGATTCACGAGCTGTAGCGGTCGTCGAACCACGGCTCGGCCGTGTTCGAGTACCCGCGCACTTCCCAGAAGCCAGGCCGATCGTGCGCCAGGAATTCGATCTTGCGGATCCACTTCGCGCCCTTCCAGGCATAGAGGCGCGGCGTGATCATGCGACACGGCCCGCCGTGCTCCACCGGCAGCGGCTCCCCGTTCCACGAGTGCACGAGCAGCACATCGGGATCGAGCGCGCGCTCGAGCGTCACGTTCGTCGTGTACTCGATCCCGCTCGACGGATCGCGATCGTACGCCGTGGTCGCAACGAAGCGCGCATCCCCGCGAGGCACGACGAGCTCGGCCAACGTCGAGAACCGCACGCCCTTCCAGCGATTGTCGAGCCGGCTCCACGTCGTCACGCAATGGAAGTCGCTCTCCTCCTCGACCTGCGGCAACGCGAGGAACGCATCCCAGTCGAGCACCACCGGATTCTCCACGCTCCCGCCGATCTCCAACCTCCACGCCTTCACATCGATGCGCGGCAGATCCCCGAGATCGAGCACGGGCCAGTTCGGCACGACGCGCTGGCCAACGGGAACGCTCGGCATTCCATGCCGATTCAACTTCCCGCTGCCACTCGCCTCCAACCCCTCGAACCGCACATCGACCGTCGACGGCTCACGCCGCTTCGCGCGCTCGATGTACGCCATCCGCTTCGCCACAAGATCCTCCCGACTCATCGCGCGCGGGATCCTACTCCCCCCATGCGTCCCCTTCCGGCCCAAGACCCGTGGTTGGGGGTGGGCCGCCGCGGCTCCCCCGACCACGGGTGTTCCCGTTGCCCCCCAGCGCCTAGCCGTCCGCACGCACTGCGCCTCCGCGCCGACTCCCCCGCACCGCTTCGCGCGCCGCGCGCCTCGGCCCCCGCGCCGCGCGCGCCCTCACATCACCAAACCCGAATCCCATGCTGCTTCGCGTACAGCAGGAACAGCACAACCATCACCCCCCCATGCACGAACAGATACGGCATCGAGAACCCCTTCATCATCCCGTGCGCCTTCTCCACCCCCGACCTCGTCATCCTCTCCACCATCCAGAACAACCCACCCAACAACCCCACCGTCGCCGCCATGATGAAGAGCACCTTCCCATACCCCGGCAACGTCGACGCCCTCACCCACGCCTCCATCAATCCCTTCAGCCACCCCACCAACAACACCGCCTCCGTCGCCATCAACGACCGATGCTTCAAGAACGACGGCACCCAATCCCGCGACCCCGCCCCCATCCCCTTCTTCGCGCGCGCCATGCCACCGCGAACCTAGAAATCCACCGCACCAACCTCCAGCCCGAAGTGCACCACGCTTGCACCGCTCTTCGCGAGCGCAGTACCGTCACCCGCTCATGCCCGCCCCCGACCAGCCGCCGCGCCGACGCAAGCTGCGCCTCTTCGGCTGCTCGCTCGCGCTGACGCTCGCGCTCGTCATCCTCGTCCTCGAGCTCCTCTCGCGCCACGCCGACACCGTCGTCGCGGAGCGCAAGCGCGCGCCCGAGTTCGATCCCAAGTCGCACACTCCCGATCTCTGGGACAAGTGGGCCCTCTCGACGCTCGACCCCTACTCGAACCTGCTCGACGAGGTGCGCATCGCCCCGCACCCGTTCCTCGGCTACGCACTGAAACCCTCGTGGCATTCCGCTCCCGGCGCGACGCCGCAGGTCTCGCACAATTCCCTCGGCCTGCGCGGCAAGGAACGCTCGCACCAGAAACCCGCCGGCACGTTCCGCATCGTCACGCTCGGCGGCTCGAGCGTCTACGGCAGCCAGGACTCGAACGACAACTCGGTCTGGTCCGAGCGGGTCGAGCAGCTCTTGAAGAAGCAGCTCCCCGCGCACTCGATCGAAGTCCTGAACGGCGGGTGCCTCGGCTACAACTCCTTCGAGATGCTGGTGCAGTTCGAGCTGCGCCTCCTGCCGCTGCAGCCCGACATGGTGATCGTCTACGAAGCGATCAACGACACGAAAGCCGCGCTCTACTGGCGCGGCGGCCCGG
>JBGATX010000104.1:0-19699 GCA_044228975.1 Planctomycetota bacterium
CGCGCGGCGGACGACGCTCGTCCGCGGCGAACGCGAATTTCGAGCGGCTTCGCGCGACGCTTCCGCGACTTTCGCGCGACGGCCGGAAAGCGGCGCCTACGTCGTTTTCCCGCGCCGCGAAGACGATTCGACTTCGATTTCGACGGAGCGGATGTCGATCCAGGAGAGCGCGCAGTCGCCCTCTCGTGCAGGTTTCGAAATCTCGTTCACCGTTCGCGCTCTCGCCGTCCAGGGCGGGCAGTGCGCTGGTCGCGGCACTCGGCGTCGTCGCTCTGCTGGCCGTGCTCTCGGTCGCGTTCCTGAACTCGAGCCTCTCGCGCTCGAGCGAGGGCGCCGTCTCCGCGGACTCCAAGCGCGCGTTCTACATCGCGGAAGCGGGGCTCTCCGAGGCCTACCAGGGCCTGCGCATCGGCAAGAGCGGGAACGTCGGCAGCGACCTCATACCCGCGCGCTTCGGCAACGGGGTCTTCTGGGTCGTCGCCGAGCACATGGGCTCGGGCCGGCTCGCGCTGAAGAGCACGGGACTGTGCGGCCGCGGGCGCGCGGCGCTCTCGGTCGTCGTCGAGAACACCGGCGATTCGATCGCGGCTCTGGGCGTGTTCACCGGCCAATCGATGACCGTGCGGCCCGGTTGCCTGCTCGACAGCTTCGACTCGCGTCTGGGCACGTACGACGAGCAGGGCGGCGGCGCCGAAGCGCGCGTGGGCTCGAACGCGGAAGTTTCCGTGCAGGGCAATCGCGCCGCGCCGACGACGATCCGCGGCGATGTCGCGCCGGGACCGTCGAGCACCGTCACGCGCACGGCGAACACGACGATCACGGGCTCGACCGCGCCGCGCGGGAGCTGCGAGCAGCTCCCGCCGATCACGATCCCCGAGATCCCGTCCCACGGCTCCATGACGCACGCCAACCGGCGTCAGACGCTCGAGATGCCCGGCGGCGAGCACGCCTGGCAGTCGCTGACGATCAAGACCGGCGCGTCGGCCGTCATCTACGGCCCGGCGACGATCGTCGCCGACACGATCACGGTCGAGACGGGCGCGAACCTGACGATCGATTCCTCCAGCGGAGCGATCGCTCTCTACGCCAGGCAGAAGCTCGACCTGCAGAGCGGCTCCACGCTCGCGACCCCGGCCTCGGCGCCCGAGGGCGTGACGCTCTTCGTCGACGGCGAGAGCGGCGTCGATCTCGATCACAACGGCGTCGTCGACCAACCGGTGACGATGGCGGCGACCGGCCAGTTCTACGGCACGCTCTACGCGCCGAAGGCCGACGTCACGATCGCGAGCTCGCTCGAGATCTTCGGTGCGATGAGCGCGCGCTCGCTCGTCCTTTCCGAGCAATCGCGCGTGCACTTCGATCGCGCGCTCGCGACGGCTCCGCCCGGCACGTCCGCGCTGCCGCACACGCTCTGTTGGCGCATCGTCGAGCTGCCGCCGCTGCCGCTCGTGCGCCAGCGCCGCGATCCGCTCGTCGCGCTGCGTCTCGCCGGCATCACCCCGATCGACGCCTGCGACGCGCACTTCGACATCGGTTCGGTGCCGCCGAGCAACGATCCGGCGGTCGTGCCCTTCGTCGGCGGTCTCGCGGGCGCGGGGCCCGTGACTCCGGCGATGCCTGCGGTCACCGTCTCGCCCGCGGGTGCGGCCGTCATCGCGCTGCTCGACGAGGTGCCGGCGCGCCCATCGGCGACGCTCAAGAGCGATCTCATCGCGGCATCGCCGCTGGAGGTGGCGGTCTTGATGCGCGCCATCCTGCGCCGCCCCGCGATGGCGAGCGCCGACCTGCACGACGTGCTCGTCGCCAACGATCCGTTGCCGCCGCAGGTGCTGGTCAAGGTCTTCGACGGCACGGCGCAGATCTCGTCGGCGGACTTGACCGACGTGCTGGTCACCTCCTCGCCGCTGTCGACGCGCGTCCTGAACCTGTTGCTCGCGCAGGTTCCCTCACCGCTCTCGCCGCTCGAGCTGACGACCGTGCTCGCGGCACAGTGAGAGCTCGCGCTCAGCGCCGATCCTCGTCGCCGACGTCGTAGAGCACCTTCCACGTGCCGTCGGCCTGCCGACGCCAGACGTCGAAGTAGCGTCCCGTCGCGAGCGTGATCTCGCTCCCGTCCGCGGCGGTCTGGAACATGCGGAAGCGACCCGTGACGCTGCCCAGGTTGCCCGCTTCGCTGACGCACGCGCTCTCGGGTTCCCACGAGAGGTGCAACGTCGGATCGGCGAAGAAGCCCTGCATGTGCGCGCGAATCGCCGCGGCGCCGGTGATGGGCTGAAAGCTCTCGTCGACCTGCGACCCGTGCGCATCGAACGCCTCCATCCATCCCTCGAGCCGCCGCGCGCGCGTGTCCGCCGCGAAATGACGATCGGCGTCGAGCAATGCCAACGCGCGCGGATCGTGGAGCGAGCGACAGGCGGCGGGGAAAGCGCACACGACGAAGAGCAGAGCGCGTGTCATCGCAGCAGTGGAACCGGCGCGCGCGGCGTCTTCAAGCTGGCCCTCGAAGTGCGTGGAGCGGCGACGGACCGTGTTTGATCCTCGCGGCGCGGCGCGGCTACCTTGATGCGAGCGGGGGACGCGGGACGAACGCTCCCGACCGCGCAGCGATGCAGGAAGTTCCTGACGACACGGCGACGCTGTTATCGACGCCACGCTCGCGTCGAGGTCGAGTGCTCCAACCGCGCGCAGCGCGAGCGCTCGCTCTCCCGATCGTCGCTCTCCTGCTCGTTCTCGCGTGCGCGATCGACGGCTCCGCGCGCGAGCATCGCAAGCACGTCCAGCCGCCCGCGATCGTCGTCCCGCGGCTCTGGGATGCGCGCGAGCTCGCCAACTGGGCCACGCCGCTGGCGGGCCTGGGTCTCCCGCCGAGCTTCGTGAGCGAGGCGGAGTACTACGCGGCTCCCGTCGACAACCTGCGCACGTACCCGGTCTACCACCCCGACCGCGAGCCGCCGGGGTATCGCGAAGCGCTCGTGCGATCGGGGCCGAAACCGCTCATCGAGCCCGAGACGTTGAGAACCCAGGCCGATTGGATCGCGGCCGGGCGGCGCGTGTTCTTGGAGCTCGACACGGCGAGCTCGCGCAGCGACGACCCGCGCGTACTCGAGCATTTCACCAGCGCGAGCTCCATCGACCGCTACCGCGATGCGGGTCACGATGCGATGAGCGCCGACGGCATCTTGCTCGACTACCGCTGGGTGATCGAGAACGACGGCAAGCTGAAATTGAGCTTCAGCAGCTGCGCGGGCTGCCACACGCGCCTCATGCCCGACGGGTCGTTGCTCGAAGGCGCGCCGTGCAACTTCGACATCTCCGACGCGCCCGCGGTCGAAGTCCTGCTCGCGAACATCGCGATCGCGCCGCGGCTCAGCTCCGCGGAGG
Source organism: Planctomycetota bacterium (assembly GCA_044228975.1). GTDB lineage: Bacteria > Planctomycetota > UBA1135 > UBA1135 > JADJNY01. The sequence continues at coordinate 3,382 of JBGATX010000104.1, forward strand.
ACTTCTACCTTCAATACGGCGTGCCGTGGCTGGCGGACGATCCGCACGCACGCTTCCGCACTCTGGAAGCGGCCGAGCTCGACGCGTTCTTCGCCCAGGACGACGGGGCTCCGCCGGGGACGATGTTCGCGCGATTCAACGGCAGCCCGCTCTTCGAGACGCGCATGGCCGATCTGCGCGGCGTGCGGGAGCGCAAGTACCTCGACGCGACGGGCACGCATCTCAATCGTGGCCCGGCGGACATCGCGCGCTACGGAATCCTGGTCGAGTTCGCGGAATCGACGGACTTCGGTCCCCATCACATGCTGCCGAGCGACGTTCCCAAAGTGCGCGTGCGGCCACCGGACGAAGCGATGTACGCGCTCGCGTTGTACCTCGAGTCGCTCGACGTGCCGCAGAGTCCGCACCCGCGCGACGCGTGGGCGGAGCGCGGCGAGCGCGTGTTCGAGGCAGAGGAGTGCGCCGATTGCCACCCGCCGCCGCTCTACACGAACAACCAGCTCGTGCCGGCGACGGGGTTCGAGCCGCCGAGCACGCCTGACGCGCGCTTCGACATTTCGACGCGGCGCGTGGACACCGATGGGGGACTCGCGCTGAGCACGCGCAAGGGCACGGGCTACTATCGCGTGCCGTCGTTGCGCGGGTTGTGGTACCGCGGTCTCTACGGACACTCCGGGTCCGTCGCATCGCTCGAGGACTGGTTCGATCCCGCGCGCCTGCGCGACGACTACGTCGCGACGGGCTGGCGCGGCCCGGGCGTGAAACAGCGGGCCGTTCCGGGCCATGAGTTCGGCTTGGATCTGTCCGCCGACGACAAGCGCGCTCTCATCGCGTTCCTGCGCACGCTTTAGCGCGGTCGTGCGCTGCGCCGCGAATCGGCAGCGCCCGCGCGAAGTCGCGCCGTCGGCGGCGATTCGTTCGCGGATCTCGTGAGACGAGCGTGCCTGACGCAGTGGCCCACGCTCCGCAGCGACAAGCCCGTGGCGGAAGTCCCGGTGTTTCCCGTCCGCCACCCCGACACGGGTCGCAAGAAGACGGCGTCCACTTCCCGCACCGACGGCCACTGGTGGTGACGGTACGCACCGATCACCAGCAGCGGTATGTCGCGCGGCTCATCTCAGACACTCCAAATTGGAGAGGATCGCAACATGAACCTGTCTTCGCTCTTGATGTCCGCTGTTCTCTCGCTCGTCGCGCTTCCGTCGCCGTCGAGAGACTGCGCCACTTCGCAGCCCGCGACCCTGACCCAATGCAACAATGCCTGGTCGGCTTCGAACACCACGAAGTCAGGTGGCTATCGAGCCACTCTGGGGGTCGTGTTCAATCAGAGTCCCTTCCAGGGTTACAACTGGTCGGCGTTCTCCATGAGCGTGAGAGTGCAGAAGAGGAACTGGATCGGTGTGTGGCAGAACACCTCGCCGAGCTCGATCTCGTTGTCGGGCTCATTCTCCGGACCTCGCTCGCCGGTCCTCCAGAACGGGGCTTATGGCTATGACCTTTCCAATCCCTTCTCGAACGCAGCCGCATCGTCGGAGACGCTCGTGCGGCATTTCCAGGACTGGTCGGACCCTTCATTGCCCTGCTTCAGCATGACGCATGGGGCGTACAGCGCGACGGTAGTCGTCGGCGGCAACACGCTCTACGTACCGATCGCTTGGTGAAGGCCGCCGGCGGCGAAGCGCGAGAATCGTCGTTCGTCACGCCCCCTCGCGATCTCGAGCTCGACCGTCCGGCACCCTCGTTCGAGCGCTGATCCCCAGCTCCTAGTACCCCGCCGCCTGCCCGTCCTTGCGCGACTCGGAGGCGCCGAAGTACGTGTGCGTCTTCACGTCGACGCGAATCGCCTGGTAGCCGCCGTACTCGCCGTTGTTGAAGCCGACTTTGTGGCCGAGGCGCAGGAGCTGCCGCACGCACTCCCAGTCATAGCCGCTCTCGAGCGAGACCTTGCCGCCGTCGCTCATCACCTCGCCGGTCGGTTCCGACGAGCCGTCGTGCAGCATGCGGGGCGCGTCGCCGGCTTCCTGCGTGTTCATGCCGAAGTCGATCTGGTTCACGAGCACTTGCACGTGCCCCTGCGGCTGCGTCGCGCCGCCCATGACGCCGAACGCCATCCACGGCTCGCCGTCCTTCGTGACGAACGCCGGGATGATCGTGTGGAACGGGCGCTTCCTCGGCGCGTAGGTGTTCGCTCTGCCGCGCGCGAGATCGAAGAGCTCGCCGCGATCCTGCAGGCAGAAACCGAGCGACGGGATCGTGACTCCCGAGCCGAAGCCGCGGTAGTTCGACTGGATGAGAGAGACCATGTTGCCCTCGTCGTCGGCGGTCGAGAGGCAGATCGTGTCGCCTTGCTCCAGCGCCGGATTGCCGGCCGGATAGCTCTTCGCCGCCTTCGCCGGATCGATCAGCGCGCGCCGCGTCGCGGCGTAGGACTTCGAGACGAGCTCGCTCACCGGCACCTTGGCGAACTCCATGTCCGCGTACCAGCGCGCGCGGTCCTCGAACGCGAGCTTCTTCGCCTCGATGAAGACGTGCGCGTACTCGGCGCTCGCGAAGCCCATCGAGCGCACGTCGTAGCCCTCGAGGATGTTGAGCATCTGCAGCGCCGCGATGCCCTGGCCGCTGGGCGGCAGCTCCCACACGTCGAAACCGCGGTAGTTCGTCGACACCGGCTCGACCCATTCGGAGCGGTGCGCGGCGAGATCGTCGTAGGAGAGGAAGCCGCCGGCGGCGTGCACGGCCGCGTCGATCGCGCGCGCCGGGGCGCCGCGATAGAAACCGTCGGAGCCTTCGCGACCGATGAGCTCGAGCGTGTCGGCGAGCTTCGGATTCTGGAACGACTCGCCGGCTTTCGGCGCACGGCCCTGTGGCGCGAAGACGTCCAGGAATCCGGGCTGCTCGCGCAGCGTGGTCACGCCCCGATCCCAGTAGTAGGCGATGAGCTCGCTGATCGGCGCACCCTCGCGCGCGTAGCGCACGGCCGGCGCGAGCACGCTGGCGAGCGGCAGCTTGCCGAAGCGCGCGTGCAGCTCGACCCAGCCGTCGACGCACCCGGGCACGCTGATCGGCAACGGGCCGGTCTGGGGCACGTGCTTCAGGCCGCGGCGCTCGAACTCCTCGAGCGTCAAGCTCGCGGGCGAGCGACCGCTGCCGTTCAGACCGTGGAGCTTCTTCGTCTTCGCGTCCCACACGATGGCGAAGAGATCGCCGCCCAGGCCCGAGCCCGTCGGCTCGACCAGGGTGAGCATCGCGTTCGCCGCGATGGCGGCGTCGACCGCGCTCCCGCCCTGGCGCAGGATCTCGAGCGCGGCCTGGGTCGCGAGCGGCTGGCTCGTCGCGACCATCGCGTGGCGCGCGATGACCTCGCTGCGCGTCGCGAAGGCGCGACCGGTGACTCGGTCACCGGCGAGCGAAAGGGAGAGCGAGCAGGAAAGAGCGATGAGCATGGCGCGGTTCCTCCGCGGCCATCCTCGCACGCGCGCCGGGGTCGCGGAAACGCGTCGTGCTCCGCCAACGCGCTCGAGTGCCGAGCGGGCGCGAAACGACGCAGCCGGGCTCGTGGCCCGGCCGCGCGTGCAAGCCGCAGCAGCGCTCCCCCGCTCCCTCGATCACTCGATCGCCGTCGTCGTCACCACCATGCGCGGATCGAGCCCCGTCGCGACCGGGGTGCGCGGTTCGAGGTTGCCGCTGATCGCGTCGATGCCCAGCGTCGAGAGGTCGTTCGTCGCCGCGTTCGTGACGTAGAGGAACCGTCCGGAGGCGTCGACGGCGACCGAGGTCGTGTGCAGGCCTTCGAGGAAGCGCACGGCGGGCGTGAGCAGTTCGCCCGTCGCTCCGATGGCGAACAGCGCGACGTGTCCGCCGGTCTCGAGCGAGAGCGAGTCGTTGTACGCGACGTACGCGAAGCGGCCGTCGGGCGTGATCGACATGTTCAAGGGCTCGCGACCGGCGCGCGAGCCGCCGGGGATGAGCAGCGCTGCGCCCGTCGCCGGATCGATCGAGTACTGGATCATCGTGTTCGACGTGCGCAGCACGGAGTAGAGCCAGCGCCCGTTGGGGTGGAACCCGAGCGACACGACGCCAGGCGCCGGCGACGGCGGCGAGGAGATCGTCGCCGTGCCGTCCACCGGATCGATGGAGAAGGCCTGGATCGTGCTGTTGCCGCCGATGGTCGCGACGTAGACCCAGCGGCCGAGCGGCTCGACGCCGACGAACGTGGGCTTGGGCGGGAGCTGGAACTCGTTGACGAAGTCGAGCGCGCCGCTCGTCGGATCGATCGCATACGTGGAGAGCCAGCCGTCGTCGGCGAGGACAACGTTGCGTCGCGCGACGTACAGGAAGCGGCCCGAAGGCTCGATCGCGAGGCTCCAGGGATTGCCGGTGAGCGCGACGACCGGTCCGTTCGGCGTCAGCGCGCCGCTCGCCGGATCGACCTGGTCGACCTCGAGCGCCTGGCCCGCGCGATCCGCGACGTACGCGAACGGGAGTCGCGGGTGCAGCGCCAGAGCGACGGGCTCCACCCCGGCGGCGCTCGTCGGCAGCGTCGCGCTCGGCTGTCCGCTCGCCGCGTCGATCGTGTACGCCGAGACGTCCGCCGAGCGCGTGTTGACCACGTGCACAATCGGCGTCGAGAGGCGCGTCGGATGCGCACCGCGCACGAAGGCGAGGTCGACCGTCTGCGCGCGAAGCGCGAGCGTGTTCTGCGCCGCGAGCGCGCCGCTCGAGGACGTCACGCCGTACTGCACGAGCTGGCTCGTGCCGTCCTCGACGATGTAGAGGAAGCGTCCCGCGGTGTCCACGACGGCCGCGGCCGGCGGGGCGCCGACCGGAGTCGAGGCGACCGACGTGAGCACGCCGCTCGACGCGTCGACGGCGAAGGTCGAGATGTCGGAGCTCGCCGAGTTGAACACGAACGCGAAGCGCCCCAGCGGATCGACGGCGAGGCCCGCGGGCAGGTCGCCTGCGAGGTAGGCCGTGGTCGCCTGCAGCGCGCCGCTCGTCGCGTCGAACGGCACGCGCAAGACGGCGTCGCTCGCGCCGAGCGTCACGTAGAGCGAGCTGCGGAAGGGATCGACGCGCAGCGCGGTCGGCTGCGCTCCCGCGAGCGAGAGCGGTGCGCCGACGGGCGTGAGCGCGTGCGTCACCGGATCGATCGCGTAGGACTGCAGGCCCGCGCCCGCGCCCGTGACGTCGTTGCCGGCGAGCGTGACGAACACGAAGCGGCCGGTGCGGTCGATCGCGAGGTCGCACGGGTGCGTGCCGGTCGCGAGCGGAGCGCGCAGCTCGCCGAGCTCGCCGTTCACCTGGTCGATGCCGAAGATCGAGAGCTCGTTCGCCGTGCGGCTGGCGACGAGCAGGACGCTGCCGTCGGGCGTGAACGCCAGTCGATGCGGCCCGTCGCCGACGGGCGCGCTCGCGCGCGAGCTGAGCCAGCCCGTCGCGGGATCGATCGCGTAGACCGAGACGTTCTGCGAGAGCGCGTTGGGCACGTACACGAACCCCTCGGCGGGATGCACGTAGATGCGCTCCGCGCCCGCGCTTCCCGAGGGCGGCGCCACGAGACCGCTCGGGTTCAGGCGTCCGCTCGCGGCGTCGACGCTGAAGATGTTGATCATCGAGTCGAGCGACGAGACGGCGTACGCGAAACGCGGCGCGGGCGAGACCGTCAGATCGAGCGCGAAGCTCGTCGAGCCCGCCGCGTTGCTCGCGCGCACCGTGTACAGCGAGCGCGCGCGCACCTGCGCGGGCGTGCCGCGGATCGCGCCGGTCGACGAGTCGAAGGAGAGCCCGGCGGGCAGCGCGGGCTGGATCGAGAAGGAGCTCGCGACCCCCGCGACGCTCGGCACGTTGTCCTCGCCCGCGAGATCGACCACGTAGATCGACGGGTTGTGCGGGTATTCGAGGTTGCTGGGCGGCGTGCCAGCATTCGTTCCGCCGCCGCCGCCCTTGCCATGGCACGCCGCGAGGGACACGAGACCGAGGGACACCAAGCCCACGAAGCAGAGGGAACGCGTCGATGTTGTCATGTTGAGACCTCTCTCGAGCGAGCGCTCGCGCTCGATCGACGAACGAAACTCGCGCCGCCTCGCGTGCGAACGCGGAGGTCGGCGTGTGCCCGCACGCGGCGGGAAGCCGCGGAGCACGTCAGGCGCGGTTCACGCTGCTCTGCCTGCGTCGGGAGCCGCCGCCGGATCCAGCCTACCCCCGAAACGAAAGGCGTGCGGCGCGCGAGACCTCGTTTCGCGTGCCGCTGTTCGCTTCCACTCCTCCGCCCGAGCGTGCGGGCGCCCTTCGACGCTCCAGGAACGGCCCGGGTTCCATCGCAGCACGCTTTTGTCGCTTGCGTGAGGCTGGATTCGCGCCCGCGGCGAACCCGCGGGTGCTGGAGCCCGACACGGTCGTCGCCGGCCCGCGGCGTGTGGCTCCCGTCGTTTCGGCGTTACGCGCCGCGGCTCTCGCGCGCTTCACGGCGCACGTCGCCGCAGCGTGCGAGGAAGCGCGCGAGGATGCGCTCGCCGTGCGGCGTCAGGATCGATTCGGGATGGAACTGCACGCCGAAACGCGGCAGTTCGACGTGCCGCACGGCCATCACGTGACCTTCGTCGGTCCACGCGGCGAGAGCGAGCTGCGCCGGCAACTTGTCGCGTCGCGCGCGCAACGAGTGGTAGCGGCCGGCCAGGAACGGATCGTCGAGATCGGCGAAGAGCGCGCTCCGGTCGTGATGGACGAGCGAGCTCCGTCCGTGCACCGGCACCGGATCGCGCTCGAGCTCTCCGCCGTAGCGCTCGACGAGTCCCTGATGTCCGAGACAGATGCCGAGCAGAGGCAGTTCCTCGGGCAGGCGGCGCAAGAGCTCGGGCATCACGCCCGCGTCGCTCGGACGCCCGGGCCCGGGCGAGAGCACGATGCCGCTCGGCGCGAGCGCGAGGAGCTCGTCGACGCTCGCCGCATCGTTGCGTCGCACGACGACCTCGGCGCCGAGCGCGGCGAGCGCCTGGACGACGTTCCAGGTGAACGAGTCGTAGTTGTCGAGCAGCAGCAGCATCGACGTCCTCCTGCGTGCGCGGCGTGAGCGCGCGACCGTCTCGCGCTCACGCGCCGCGCGAGATGCGCGGCAGGAGCGACGTGGCGAGCTCGCGCGCCTTGATGACGCACTGGTCGGAGTTGTCGTACTCGAAACGCCCGAAGCGGCCGAGCGGGATGAGATCGTGGCTCGTCAGCCAGTCGAGCGCCGTGCGCCGGCGCTGCGCGTACTCGTGATCGAAGACCACGTAGGCCTGGCGCGTCTCGCTGCGATCGCTGAAGAGCACCTCGTCGCGCCGGATCAGGCCCGCGCGCACGAGACCTTCGATCGTCTCGCGCTCGAGCTCGCTGCCGGGGAAGGTGGTGCCGCCGGGCAGCGTGATCTCGCACGACACCGACGCGTGATCCGCGGGCGCGAGACGCGGCGCGTAGTTCGACATGTACGTGACGCGGTTCGCCGGACCCTGGATCGGATGGGGGAGGTAGATCCACGACAGGTCGGGGTGCTCGCGGCGTTCGAGCGCGAGCAGGATCGTCACCAGCGCGTTGTACTCGAGCTCTCGCATCGCGCGCGCGACCGGCTCGGGCAGTCCCTGGACGATGCGCGGCAGATCGGTGAGCGAGAGCGTCGACACGACGAGGTCGAACTCCTCCGCGTTGACGCGCCAGCGCTCGCCGTGGCGCGCGAGCTCGTTGACCGGAGTCTTGAAGCGGATGCGGCTCTCGAGCGTGGAGGCGATGCCGTCGGTGATCGCCTGGAAGCCGCCGTCCTTGGGATAGAAGAAGATCGACTGGTGCGTGTAGCCCTCGGTCGGCATGCCGACCGACGACTTGAGCACGTCGTCGACGGGCGCGTCGGGCACGCGGCCCGCGACCCAGTCGCTGGTCAGCGCCTCGAGCGCGCGCTTCCAGACCTTCTGGTTGTAGGGCGTCATGAAGTGGCGCGCGATGCCGTCGCCGAAGCGCCACTGCACCCAGCTCGCGAAATCCTTGGGCGCGCTCGAGCCGTCGACGCGCCGGCGGTGCCAGGCTTCGACGTAGCCCTTCAAGCATTCGAAGTTGGCCTGCGGCGGGAGATCGCCGAGTCCGTTCTCGAACGGATAGTTGACCCAGCGGTGATCGAAGCGGATGCGCGTGTTGCGCACCTTGCGCACGAAGGCCGCGTCTCCGCCGGCGCACTCCTTCATCCACTCGAGGGCCGCCGCGTCCTTGCTGTAGAGGATGTGACCGCCGGCGACGTCGTAGGTGAAGCCGTCGACCGTCTTCGAGCGGCACAAACCGCCGGCGACGGCGGAGCCTTCGAAGAGGTGCAGCTGATGCGCTCCCACGCCGCCCTGGATCAGGAAGCGCGCGAGCGAGAGGCCGGAGACACCGGCGCCGAGGATGGCGATCTTCACGGGGCGTGTGCGTGCCGGGGCGAGCCTTCGAGCGCTGCGCGGGCCGGTTTTCGAGCCGAAGAAGCTACCACGGAGCCGTCGGCGGCGGCAGACCGGAGCGCGGGGCGACTTCGATCGGTGAGCGCCGCCTCAGCGCGAGCGCACGAGCGCGCGACGCCTCAGCGCGAGCGCACGAGCGCGCGTCGCTCGACCCGCGCCCGCTCGATCGCCCCCCGCGCGTCGGCGAGCCAGCGTTGCGCGTCGTTGAAGTAGCCCGCGGTCGGCCGCAGCGAGGGATCGAGCGCCGCGAACCAGTCGTTGAAGGCCTGCATGCACGTCTCGCGCACGAACTTCGCGAGGCACGACGCCAGCGCGACGGGGAACGAGCGCAGCTCGGCCTTCTCGCGGAACACGATGCGCATCGAGCGCGCCGGTGACGCGGGAGCATCCGCGCTCGCCCCGCGCGCGTCCTCGACGACGTCGTAGCTCGAGCACGGCGCGCTCTCGGCCACCACGCCGACGCGCGCACGCGGGAACGTCTCCGCGAGCACGGCGGCGTAGCGCATGCGTCCGCCCTGGCGATCGACGGTGAGCTCCAGCCCTTCGACCGCATGGCGCCGCCACAGGTGCGCGATCAACGCGCTCGTCTCCTGCCAGTGCGTGCGCGCCTTGTTGTCGGTCGCGTCGAAGGAGTCGTTGAGCGTGCGCACCGCAGTCGTGCGCACGAGCGCGTCGAGCAGCTCGATCCGCGCGGCGTGGCACGCTCCGCGCAGCGCCTCGACGTCCGCGCGCAGCTCGTCGTGCGCCATCCGCCGCGGCAGGCCGAACGCGAGCGCGCTCGACCAGAACTCGGCTTCGAGCGGTCGCAGCGGACACACGTCCTCGGGGAACGAACGCAGGAGCTCTCGCGCGTCGCGCGGCGAGCACGGCGCGCCCTCGCGCAGCGCGAGGAACGCGAGCGCGGTGCGCTCGAGGCGCCGTTCGCCGCGCTCTCCGCGCTCGAAGACGAGCTTGGAGTCGGCGACGACGATGCGCTCCCCCGGCGTCGTCCTCGAGCGCCGCCGCTCGGCATTCGCCAAGCGCGGATCGGCGCTGACCACGGAATCGAGCGCGCGCCAGAGGTCGTCGAGCTCGCGCGGCACGCGCAGCGCGCACGCGCCGAGCGTCAGCGGCCCGAGCAGCGGACCCAGACCGGCTTCGTCGATTCCCGCGCGGATCGGAAACGCGGGTGCGTCGGGCTCGCGCTGCTCGCCGAACAGCGTGGCCGTGGCTGCGCGCGCCGAGCGATGCGCTCGCACGGTGCCGCGCTTCATGACGGAGCTTCGGGCTTGCGCTTGTGCGCGTCCGGCAGCTCGTCGCGGCGGTTGCGCCACGCGAAGAGCATCACCACGCCGAACACGACGGCCGCCGCGGAGAGGATCTGCGACGTCGAGAGCGCGCCGCCGAACCACACGCCGCGGATCGCGTCGCCGCGGAAGCTCTCGACGACGAAACGCAGGACGCCGTAGCTCACGAGCACGACGAACGACGCCTGTCCGGTGTACTTGCGATGGCGCAGGACCCAGTAGGCGAGCCCCGCGACGATCAGCGCCTTGAACGTCATCCAGTTCTGCGTCGCCCACAGCACCTTGCCCGCGTTCTCCTCGCCGAACAGGCTCCCGGGCGGCAGCGGTGAAGGCACGTGCACCGTGAAGGGCCACGGCAGATGGGCGAAGCGCTCCGGCACCACTGCGCCGAAGTCGTCGCCGACGAGGTAGCAGCCGACGCGGCCGACCGCCTGGCCGACGAAGCCGGCGATCAAGCCGAGATCGAGCGAGTGCAGCGGCCGCACGCCTTCGCGTTTCGCTTTCCACATGCCGCCCAGGATCGCGCCGATCATCCCGCCGTACATCGAGATGCCGCCCTCCCAGACCGCGATCATGCGCAGCGGATGCTCGAGGAATTGCTCGTCGACGTCGCCGCGCAGGATCTGCACGATCACGTAGTGCAGGCGCGCGCCGATGACGACGCCGAAGAAGACCCACACCGTGATCGCCGAGTAGCGCGCGGGATCGTTCTCGGGATCGTCGCCGTAGCGAGCCGCGAGCTTGGTCAGGATCCACGAGCCGAGCAGGAACCCGGCCGCGACCATGACGCCGAACGAGCGCAGCGGGAAACCCAGGCCGGGGATCTCGAACAGGATCGGATGCATGCGTCGGCGCGGGATTGTAGGAGCGGCCGAGCGCTATCCAGAGCCAATTCCCGCGCGCGCGAGGCGCTCTCGCGCTCGTCGCACCCCGCGTGCTTGTCGCGCGCGACGACGCCGCTATCCTGTTGCGCCCCTTTCCGATCGGAGGGCACGCGAGATCCTCGCGCGTCTCCATCGGCCCGGACGTTGATTCGTTCGCGCGGCGAGCGCCGCGTACGTGATTGGAGCGTGCCGATGAACCCCGACGACAAGAACCCGATGCCGTCCGCGAAGGTCTTCGTGGAAGGGCGCTACCGCAAGCTCTGCCGCGATCTGCCGCAGACGGTCTTCTTCTGCCCGGAGTGCAAGGGCCATCCGCGCCGCCGCCACGGCTGCGCGCGCTGCGAGGGCTTCGGCAAGCTGACGCGCGATTCGGTGCAGGAGCTCATCGGCTGGGTCGCCGGCGCGGCCTTCAAGACGCGCAAGAACAAGTTCCACGGCGCGGGCCGCGAGGACGTCGACGTGCGCATGCTCGGCGAGGGCCGGCCGTTCGTGCTCGAGCTGCTCAATCCCAAGATCCTCGACGTCGATCTCGCCGCCGTCGAGGCGGAGATCAATCGCCGCAACGAGGGCCGTCTCGAGGTGCGCGGCCTGCACTGGACCGAGAAGGCGCGCGTGCGCTCGATCAAGGAGGATCCGCACGCCAAGGAGTACGCCGCGCGCGTGCGCGTCGACGGCGTCGTCGATCCGGCGCTGCTCGAGAGCCTGAAGGGCAAGCGCTACGACGTGGTGCAGAACACGCCCACGCGCGTCGCGCACCGCCGCGCCGACAAGGCGCGCGAGCGCTGGATCGAGATCGTCGACATCACGCCGATCGAGGGTTCGACCGATCTCCTCGTCCGCATCCGCACGCAGCACGGCACCTACGTGAAGGAAGTGGTCAACGGCGAAGGCGGCAGCACGAAGCCGTCGTTGACCGAGCTCTTCGGCCACCCGTGCACCTGCGTCGAGCTCGACGTGCTCGCGATCCTCGACGTCGACGGCAAGCAGGAGCTCGTGCGCCCGACGCCGACGAGCTTCGGCGCGAATCTCTGATCGCTGCGCCGTCGCGTCAGACCGCCAGCCCCATGATCTCCGACTCGAACACGAGCTCGGGGCCGACGAAACCCTGCGCGTAGTAGGTGAAGAGCGTCTTGCGCACGCGGCGCGCCTCGGCCACGAAGATCAGGCGACACGGCGGCGCCACGAGACCTCGAAAGCGCGTCGCGTCGGTGCCGCCGAAGCCGAGGAAGATGTCCTCGCCCTTGTGGTGGCGCAGCATGTAGTCGTACGAGCACAACTGCGCCGCGGCCTCGATCATCAGCACGCCGGGGAAGATCGGGCGGCCGGGGATGTGGTCCTTGGCCCACCAGTCTTCGCCGCGGATCTCCTTGAAACCGACGATGCGATCGGGCTCCTTCTCCATCGCCAGCACGCCGTCGAGCAGCGCGAACGTGCCGCGCTGTTTGATCACCTTCAGGATGTCGTCGCGCGTGGCGACGAGTCGGGTCGGATCGAAAACGGTGGGGTCGAGGAGCGGCGCGCTCGGCATGCGTGGGAGTCTCCGGGGGGGGGGCGCGGAGTCTAGATCCGCGAGTGTGGAGCGTCGAGCGAGGCGTGTCGCGACTCGCGCCCGGCAGCGAACGACGCCGGTCGATCGAGCGCGCGACTCGCACCGTCGGCGCAGGTGCGTGCGAGGAGCCACGCACGGCGACCTGGGCGCGCGACGGAATCCGACGTGAGCACGCGGCTCCGGGCGCAGCGGGTCCGCCCTCGTTGGCTAGCATGCGCGCGAGGCACGCATGAACCCCGACGACCTCTCGCCGACCTGGCATCCCGCGACGCTCTGCATCCACGCCGGACATCGCGCGTCGAACGAGGAGCGCGCGGTCGTCAAGCCGATCGTGCAGAGCTCGACGTTCCTGCTCGACGACGAGAGCTATCGCGCGATGCTCGAAGGGCGCGTCGACGAGGCCGTGATCTACACTCGCATCGGCAACCCGACGCTCGACGCGGTGCAGGAGAAGCTGGCGGCGCTCGAAGGGGCCGAGCGCGCGTTCGTGTTCGGGTCGGGCATGGCCGCGATCCACGCGGCGCTCATGGCGTCGTTGAAGCAAGGCGGGCGCGTCGTCGCGCACCGCGAGCTCTACGGCTCGACGTGGGACCTGCTCGGCAACGAGCTCTCGAAGTTCGGCGTCGGGAGCTCGTTCGTCGATCTCTCCGACGCGCGCGCCCGCGCCGAGGCTCTCGCGCGCGGTTGCGACGTCGTCTACTGCGAGAGCGTTTCGAACCCCACGCTCGACGTCGTCGACGTCGAAGCGCTCGCGGGAGAAGCGCACGCGGCTGGCGCGGTGCTCATCGTCGACGCGACGTTCGCCACTCCGCTCCTGCAGCGGCCGCTCGCGCTGGGGGCCGACCTCGTCGTGCACTCGGCGACGAAGTACCTCGCCGGTCACAGCGACCTCATCGGCGGCGTCGTGGCCACGAATCGCGAGCGCGCGCGTTCCGTCTACCGCTGGCTGCAACTCGCCGGCGGCTGCATGGATCCGCACGCGGCGTTCCTGCTCGATCGCGGCTTGAAGACGCTGCCGTTGCGCATGAAGGCGCACGTCGAGAACGCGGCGCAGCTCGCGCGCTTCCACTCGCGCCATCCGCGCGTGCGCGCCGTCTTCTATCCGGGCCTGGAGACGCACCGCTCGCACGCGATCGCGCGGCGCGTGCTCAGCGGACCGGGAGGCATGGTGAGCTTCGTCGTCGAGGGCGGCGACGCGGCCGCGCTCGCGTTCGTGCGGCGCTTGCAGCTCGCGCTCGAGGCCTCGAGCCTGGGCGGCGTCGAATCGCTGGTCTCGACGCCATTCAACACCTCGCACGCGCGCCTCTCGGCCGCGGAACGCGAGCAAGGAGGCATCGCACCGGGCTTCGTGCGCGTTTCGGTCGGCATCGAGGACGCGCGCGACCTCATCGCCGATTTCGAGCAGGCGCTGCGCCTCTGATCGACTCCGGGAAGCACTCGTCGCGAGCGCCGTGCGCCGCGCGCGTCGTCGCGCGCTCGGGCGCGACTTCATCGGCGCGCAGCGCCGTTCCCTGCTGGCGCGACCGCGCGCGCAACCTCTTCGCCCGTCTGTATGGGACGCGGGCCGCCTTGGCCCGCGCTGAGAGCGCTCACTCGACGAACTTGAACTCTGTCTCGTTCGTGGTTCCAGCGGCGACCTCGACGGTGAGGTGCAAGGTCTTCGAGCCCTGACGCGTCGCTTCGATGCGCCACGTCCCGGGCAGGAGGTAGCGAGCGAGCGCGATGCCATGCGCGTCGGTTGCGACGTCGAAGGTTCCTCCCGCGTCGGTCGACCCGATGGCGTGCGCGTCGGAGAGGGGACCGAAACCCGGGCGGTAGGCGCGCAGACGCAGCGCTCCCAAAGCCGGCAGCGTGCGCGTCGGCACGCGCAACCTCGGCGCGACGAAGAGCAGATCGGCCCTGGCCGCGAGCGGCGCGTCGGGCGGACCGAAGTGCAGCCAGTACTCGCCGTCGAGCACTTCTCGCAGCACGTACGCGCCGTTGACATCCGTGCGCGCGCTGCGACGCAGGTGCGTCAGCCGTTCCTCGAGCGTGACCTCGAAGTCGTCCGCTGGCGCACCGTCGGACTGGAGCACGATGCCGTCGATCGTGCCCGAGGGCGCGACCGCGAGCGTGACGTACGCAGCCGGCGACGAAGCGACGAGCAGCACGTCGATCGGTTTGCCGTTCAGCGTCGGGAACTCCGCGCGCACGCGATAACCGGCCAAGGGCAGGTCCTCGACGACGAAGGTCGTCTCGTGGGCCGCGCGCTCGATGCGCCGCGTCTGCGCGCGCTCCTTGCCGGTGAGCACCGGGCTGGGCTCGACCACCAGCGTCCACGCGCTCTCGATCCGCACGCCGGGGGCCGGCACGAGTTCGCCGCGGATCGCGCCGCGGCCCTCGAAGGAGCGCGGAGACAGAGCCCCTCCTTTGCTGTCTGGACGGGCCGCGTGCGACCGATCGGGGAGCTCGACGTCGCCGGAGAGCAGCGGCGCCTGCGCGCGTCGATCGGCGCTCGCAACTTCGGCGTGCGACCTGCTCGTCTCCGCGCCGGGCCGCAGCGCCAGCACGAGCGCCGCGACGATCGCGGCGCAGACCACGGCGGCGCCGACGAGCAGGCTGACTCGCGCTTCGCCGGCGCGCGTCGCTCGGTGCGCACGAGCGCTGCGCGTCGAGCCGCTGCGCGTTGACAGCGCTCTCTCGACCCGCATACTCTCGCGCGTCAGCGCGTCGTGGCGCTCGCGCGCCGCGCTGTGCCTCGCGTTCGGGTTCGGTGCCGTTGCGTGCCGTGCTCGCTCGTCGGTGAACATCCGATGGGTGGGTGAACCGGGCGGGCGATCCTACGCAGGCGACGCGACGGGCGAAAGCAGGAGTGCATGCAGCGGTTCTCGTCGCGACTCTGGAATGGGGCGAACGGGCGTCCCCTCGGGACGCTCGCGCGTCTTCTTCGATCCACGCTTCGCGTTGCGCTCGTCTCGAGCGCGCTGCTCCTGAGCGGGCCTTCGAGCTCCGCCTCGATCGATCCGGCCGTTTCCGGTCCGAGTGCGCCGCTCTCGAGCGCGGCCCCGTCGAACGGGCGCGTCATCGTGCTCGGCTTCGACGGCGCCGACTTCCGCACGGCGCAGGCGATGATCTCGGAGCTGCCGAACCTCGCGCGGCTGCAGCGCGAAGGGACATTCGCTGCGCTGGGCACGACGACGCCCGACGAGTCGCCGGTCGCGTGGGCGTCGCTGAACAGCGGCCAGAATCCGGGCAAGACCGGCGTGCCGGGGTTCATCCGGCGCGAGATCGGCCGCCTCGCTCCCTCGCCCGCTCCGGGCCACGTGACGCACGAGCAGCGCTCGATCGACGAATTGCGCGTGCATTGGATCTGGTCGTTCCTCGGCGGCCGTCCGCCGGAGGTCGTCAGCACGATCTGCGGCGTCGTGACGACGCTCGTGTTCTTCGCCTTCCTCGCGCTGCTCCTGCGTTCGCGCCGCGGCGTCGCGCTCGCGATGGCTCTCGTGCTCGGCGCGGTCGCCGCCTGGGCCGGATTGCGCGCGTCGAAGGCCGTGCCGCGCGTCTACGACGACATCGCCGGCAATCCGTGCGAGGTCGGCGGATTCTGGGAGGTCGCCGCGCGCGCGGGCGTGCCGTGCGTGGTGCTCGACGGCGCGATGAGCTGGGATCGGCCCGACGTCGACGGCGCGCGCGTGCTCTCGGGCCTGGGTGTGCCGGACGCGCGCGGCGACAACTGCGACTGGTTCGTCTACACGACGAGCGAGGACGCCTACGCCTACGCGCCGCAGTGCAAATCGACGAGCACCGGCGGCAAGGTCTTCCGCTTCGAGGAGAAGGAAGGCAGCTTCAGCTCGCGCCTCTACGGTCCGCGCGATCTCGGCGCGATCGGGCGCCTGCTCGACGAGAAGCGCGCGTTGCAGCGCAAGGTCGACGACGGCTCGGCCATCGATTCGGATCACGACCGTCTCGAGGAGATTCCGAACGAGCTCAGCGCCTACACGCCGAGCGACATGAGCGAGGAAGGCCGGCGCTCCGTCCCGCTCGTCGTCACGCCTCTCGCGGACGGGGCGCGCGCGCGCGTGACGATCGGCCACCAGACGCAGGAGCTCGCGCTCGGCCAGTGGTCGGACTGGTACAGCGTGCCGTTCGAGGTGAGTTCCCTGC
>JBGATX010000105.1:0-19222 GCA_044228975.1 Planctomycetota bacterium
ACCGCTCTCGGCTAGCTCCCGGTGCTCCGGGTCGATGCCCTTGTCGCTTCGGTGTTGGGTTCCCTGCGTCAGGGCCCCAGGTCTGGACTTTCACCTCCTGTCTGTTGTGCCTGCCAGGCGCACCGCGCGATCGTGGGGCGGTCCTCCGCCCCGCGATCGTGCGGGGTGCGCGATGCGGAAGCACGCGTGTGTGGCGCGTTGCGCTCCAATTTGCCTTTGGCGGGTTCTGGCATTCGCGCTCCAGCATGACTCGACGCGAATCACCAGACCTCGAGCCACAGCCAGACGGGCAACGCAACCCACAACCCACGCATCGACCGGAACGCGACTGCCAGAACCAGCCCAAGGCAATCTGAGGAGCAACGCGCCACACAAGCGTGCTACCGCATCGCTGACCCCTCACGCTCTTCGCCGGCCGCGGCGGCCGGCAAAGAGCGCGCGGGGTTCAAGTTCGGAAGATGTCGCGACGCCTCGTTCCTCCGGCCTCGGAATGCTGCCACCCCCGCCGACATGGGGTATGCTCCCTCAACGCCCATGGGTACCTTCCTGCGCGAAAACTGGCTCTTCATCGTCCTGCCGATCGTCCTCGTGATGCTCGGCCTCGCCGCCCTCGTCCTCTTCGGCGGCGAGTCGGGCTCGAAGTTCATCTACAACCTGTTCTGAGCCGCGGGTGCCCCGCCT
Organism: Planctomycetota bacterium; assembly: GCA_044228975.1. Taxonomy (GTDB): domain Bacteria; phylum Planctomycetota; class UBA1135; order UBA1135; genus JADJNY01. The sequence goes on from JBGATX010000105.1 coordinate 682, forward strand.
GCGCCGGAACTGGCTCGCGATCGCCTTCCCGATCGCCTTGGTGGCTCTCGGCCTCGCGGCGGTCGCGAGCTTCGACCATCAGCCCGCGTCGCCGTACGCCTGGAGCTGCTGCTGCTTCTGATTGCGCGCCGGCCGCGCGTGCTCACTCCGACAGATCGATCCCGACGCGCCGCAGCAGATCGAACCCGCCGCACGCCTCGGTCACGATGCGATGCAGCGCCGCATCCTCGTCGATCATCACGCGCTTGAGCTCGAACGCATCGCTCGCGCGTGAGTTCGTCCCCGCGTGCGTCGTCGTCGCGGTCGTGAAGCCCGCGGAGCGCGCGATCTCCTTCGTGCGCGCGTCGTAGTCCCAGCGCCGGCCGAACGGGTACGCGAAGCTCGCGCTCGGCGCACCGAGGTGCTGCTCGAGCGTCGCACGGCAACCCGCGATCTCGCTCCGCGCTCCGTCGGCATCGAGACGCGAGAGGATCTCGTGGTTCACGGTGTGCCCGCCGAGCTCGACACCCGCCCGCGCGAGCGCGCGCACGTCGTCCCAGTTCATGTAGAGCTCGTCGCACAACGCGCGCTCGTCGCCGCCGAGCTCGGAGAAGAGACTGCCGACGAGCCGCGTGCGCTCGTCCGCCGGCGCCTCGTACTTGAGCACGCGCTTCAGGTGGTAGCTCGTCGCGCGCGCGCTCGCCACGAGTTCGCGCAAGAGCTCGCGCGAGCGCACGTCCTCCGCGCGCGAGGCGTAACGCTCGACGAAGGCCTGCGCGCCGAGCTTCTCGAGCACCCAGAAGAACTTGTGAGACCAGTTCACGCTGCGGCGCTCGAGGGGCGCGGTCTCCAGGTACACCGTCGCACCGGCGCCGACATCCTTCAGCAACGACACGAGGTGCGTGCAGTTGTCCTTGTAGCCGTCGTCCATCGTCAGCGCGACGACGCTGCGCCCGCTCGGGGCCTGCAGACTCGTCCAGGCGCGGTCCATGCGCGCGAGCTCGAAGCGCGCTCCGAGCACACGGAGCAGACGCTCCAGCTTCGCCGGCGCGATCTTCATGTCGCGCGGCAGGCGCGCATTGCTCGGCGCGCTGACGCAATGACCCGCGAGGATCGTCAATCGCCGCGGCATCATTCGATCGACCAGACGCCACGCGCCGGTGTGATAGAGAGCGCGCGACCACGATTCGCGCAGGACGATCTTGAGGCGGTGCTTGAGGCTCATCGGAGCGCGGCCGAGCGTTCCAGGATAGTCGACGGCGCGGCTCTCAACCCACCGTCTCGTCGTCGCGATCGGCGTCGGTGAGGTGCCAGTCGCTCGCGCGTTGCGCCGCGCGCGCGAGCGGATGCTCGGGAGCGTTCGTCCACACGATCACCGACAGCGCCTGCGCATCGTTCGCCGGCCGGAAGCCGCTCGCGCGCAGCGCGCTGGACCACCACGAGCCGTCGATCGCGCTCGAGTTCACCACGCTCGCGCCGGACTCGCCCAGGAGCTCCAAACCCGCGGCGACGGCGGCCGCGCGCGCCTCGTCGCCGCGCACGAGCACGTCGACGAGCCAGCCGACTCCGTTCCCGCCTTCGCGCGGCAGCTGCACGACGGCGTAGCCGCGCCAGTCGCCGGTCTCGTCGAACACGCCGAGCACGCGGTGCAGCTTCGACGGCGCGCGCAGGAAGCGCCAGGTCAGCCACTCGCGATCGCGGCGCAGCATGAGCGCGAAGTCGCGCTCGGTGACGCGCGAGAGTTCCTGCACCTCGGGCGGGAACTCCTCGAGCAGCCGCACGCGGAAGCGTCCGCCACCGGATCGTCGCAAGCTCGCACGCGAGCGCGCGCCGCGCCACGCGTCGAACGGCGTGCGCCACGCGGCGAGACGGCCCGAGCGCGCTCGCTCGGCGCGCGCGGCGTCATCGGAGCGCAGCACGAGCCACCAAGGACGGATCGTGCCGACCTCCTTCCAGCCGAGCTCGACGAAGATGTGGGCCGAGCGGCGGTTGGGCAGCCCGAACACGATGGGCCAACCGCGCGCCGCGCCGGCCTGCATCGCGGCGCGGTCGAGCGCGCTGAAGTAGCCGCGCTTGCGCCAGTCGGGATGCGTCATGACGTCGCCGGTCTCGCCGATGCAGCTCATCCGGCTCTCGTCGCCGAACGAGAGCGCGCGCCGCGGCGTGCAGGCGTAACCGGAGACGGCGCCCGCGCCCTCGACGCGCGTCACGAACGACGACGCCGGACCGTGCGGGCTCTGCTCGTAGCGCCAGCGCAGCGCGCGCACGTCGAGCGTCTTCTTGAAGCACGCGTTGAACAGGCGCACCTGCTCGTCGCGCTCGTCGGGCCCGCAGGCGACGATCGCGCCCGGCGGAGCGCTCGCAGCGTCGGGAGCCGCGCTCGAGGAAGGTTCGCGGCCCGGTTCGGCCATGCGCGGCGGATGATCGGCTGCGCGCGACGAGCGATCAAGCGTGCGCCGCGCAGCGCGCCGATCGCGCCGTCGCGCCGCGCGAAAACACGCGCGGCGCGCCGGAGCGGTCTCCGTCGCGCCACGCTTCGAGCGTCGGAGCCTCCCGAGCTACTTCGTCTTCACCGGCGCGGCGGGGCGCGGCGGGAGGGCGCTCTTCTTCGTCGCGATCGCCTTCATGACCTCTTCCACCGCGCGCTCGAGCTGCGGGTCGCGGCCGTCGAGCACCGACTTCGCGTCGTTCTCGACGACGATGTCGGGATCGACTCCGTGGCCTTCGACGGCCCACTGTCCTTGCGCGTCGGCATGGCCGAACTCGGGCACGTTGACGCCGCCGCCGTCGATCAGCTGGCCGCGATTCGTGATGCCGACCACGCCGCCCCACGAGCGTTTGCCGATCAGCGGACCGAGCTTCGCCGCCTTGAACATCCAGGGGAAGATGTCGCCGTCGGAAGCCGAGTCCTCGATCGTCGATGATCAGGCCTTCCTTGCGCACCTGGCCGTAGTACCACTTGATGAACTCGCGGATGCCGTCGGCCCCCATGTCGGGCACGTGCAAGTAGGCGAGCTTGCCGCCGGAGAGCTTCTCGACGCGCTCGCGCTTGTCGAGCACGAACGCGAGGTAGAAGAGCTGCGACTCGTCGCCGATCGGTCGGTAGCGCACCTTGCGCGCGCCCTCCAGCGACGGAGTGGCGTTCAGCGTGAGCTCCACCGGCCGGTCGAGCTTGTCGCGCAGCTGGCGGTAAGGATCCTCGTCGGGTTTCAGCTCGACGCCGTCGATCGCGAGCACGTAGTCGCCGACCTTGGCGTCGACGCCGACTTCCGTGAGCGGCGAGCGATAGCGTTCCTCCTCGTTCTGCCCGCGCAGGATGCGCGCGAGCTTGTAGCGCTTGCTCGCCTTGTCGAGTTCGAGGCGCCCGCCGAAGAGCGCGACGTTGTGGCGCTCGGGCGCGTCCCAGTCGCCGCCGGAGACGTAGGCGTGGCCGACGTTGAGCTCCGCGATCATCTCGCCGAGCAGGTAGTTGAGGTCGGCGCGGTGCGCGACGTGCTCGAGCAGCGGCTCGTAGCGCTTTCGCAGCGCGTCCCAGTCGTAGCCGTGCATGTTCGGCACGTAGAAGTAGTCGCGGAAGCGCCGCCAGACCTCGCCGAAGATGTTGCGCCACTCGTCCTTGGGCACGCGATCGACCACCACGCCCGACGTGCCGATGTCCTTCTTCGAGTCCTTGCCCTTCCAGCTCGCGTCGTAGAGCGCGTAACCGCTGCCCGTCGCGGCGAGGACTTTCGAGCCGTCGGCGCACACCGTGTAGCCGCCGCAGTCCTCGGCCAGCGTCGCGGCCTTGCGCTCCTTGAGCGAGAAGGCCATCAACACCGGACGCGACTCGCTCGCGCGGCCGTAGTAGCCGGCGCTGCTCTTGACGTAGAAGAGCGTGTCCTTGTTCGCCGAGAGGCCGTTGTAGTTGTCCGCGTCGACGGGCACGCGCATGACGCGCGCCGCCAGTCCGTCGAAGTCGATGCGCACGGGCTCGACCGGAGTGTCCTTCTTCTCGTCGTCCTTCTTCGCCTCGTCCTTGGGCTTCTCGTCCTTCTTCGCTTCGTCCTTCTTCGCGTCCGCCGCTGCGTCCTTCACCGTCACCTCGTCGCTCTCCGGCGGGAAGAGCGCGGGCACGTCCTTGCGCAGCGCGAGCGCGTAGATCTGCGTCGTGCGGTTCACGCAGAAGTTCCACTCCAGGCCCATGAGCTGCGGCGCGAACTCGCGGTCGGAGAGGAAGTAGAGGTATTTGCCGGCGGGATCCCAGTACGGCTCGGTCTCGTTCCACAGCTCGTCGGTGACGCGCGTGAGCTTGCGCTCGGCGAGGTTCCAGACGTGGAGCGAGTTGTAGCCGTTGGAATCGGCGAGCGAGAAGGCGAGCCAGCCCGAGTCCTCCGACCAGCTGTAGTCGCCGACGTTGCCGCCGCGGTCGCGCGCGACCTCCACCAGCTCCTTCGTGTCGACGAGCAGGCACCAGATGCGCCCCGACTTGTCGCCGAAGACGATCTTCTTGCCGTCGGGCGCCCAGCGCAGCCCCTGACGGCGCTCCTTGCCGTCGCTCGTGAGCCGCTCGGGCGTTCCGGAACCGTCCTGCGCGACGACGTAGAGCTCCTCTTCGCCCGTCGCGTCGGAGATGAAGGCCACGCGCGCACCGTCGGGCGACCACACGCCGCCGCGCTCGTGCACGCCGGTCGTGTGCGTCAGGTTGCGCGTCGGTCCCTTCTCGATCGGCGCGCTGAACACGTCGCCGCGAGCCGAGAAGAGCGCGCGCTCGCCCTTGGGCGACACGTGGAAGTTCTCGATCGCGTCCGCCGCGGACTTGCGCGCGGGGCGCCACGCCGTGCCGTCGTCGGGCACGCGGATCGAGATCTTGTTCGCCTTCTTCGTGCGCGTGTCGAAGACCACGAGCTCGCCGCCGAGTTCGTAGACGATCTCGCCGTCGTCGCCGCGGCTCGCCCAGCGCACGTCGAAGCCGGTCTCGCGCGTCGCCTGCTCGACCTTCTGCGATTCGTCGTCGTAGGCGAACAGGTTCTGCGTGCCGTCGCGGTCGGAGACGAACCAGATCTGGTTCCCGATCCACATCGGATCGCGCTCCGTGCGCGGGCTGTTCGCCACCGGCGTGAGCGCGTGCGTCGCGAAGTCGAAGATGAAGAGGTCCTGCGCCCAGCCGCCTTCGTAGCGCTTCCAGGTGCGGAAGTCGCGCGTCAGCGGCGAGTAGACGGCCTGCTTGCCGCCCGGCGAGAGATCGCCCGTGCCCGAGATCGGCATCGGGAGCGGCGTCGGCAGACCGCCTTCGATCGGGATCGTGTAGAGCCGAGTGTCGGTGTGCGTCCAGCCGTCGCGCATCGAACGAAACAGGATCGACTTGCCGTCGCTCGACCAGCCGTACACCTGGTTGTCCCAGCCCCAGCGCGGCGTCAACGGTCCGGTCGCGGGATACCACGTGAGCTGGCGCGGAACTCCGCCCTCGGCGGGCATCACGTACACCTGCTCGTCGCCGTCGTACTGACCCGTGAACGCGATCCACGCGCCGTCGGGCGAGAACTTCGGAAAGACCTCGAGGCCCGGATGCGCCGTCAAGCGCGTCGCCGTGCCGCCCGTCGACGGCGCGGCCCACAGATCGCCCGCGTAGCAGAAGGCGACGCGATCGCCGTGGATGTCGGGAAAGCGCAGGAGCTTTGTCTGCGACTGCGAAGGAGCGGAAAGGAGCGTGATCGCCAAGGCGAACGCGCCGCAAGACGAGGCCAGCGTGCGGAACATGCGTGGGATTGCCGAATTCAGGGTCCGGGGGACGGGGCGCGACAGGATACGCACGCGCGCCGCGACGCTCCACTGGCTGGCGCGCCTCGCTGAGCTCGTGCCGAGCGCGAGGCGCGAGACGCGTGCTGCACGTGTTCGCGTGCGACGCCCGCGTGCGCCTCCGGCCGGCGCTGCTAGAGTTCGCGCACGGAATCATGTCCGCGCCGTCCTCGCCACCCGCTGCACCCGTGCACGCTCCGACGGCGTCCGTTCACGCGAACCGTACGGTCGGGCTCGGCGCCTGGTCGGCCGCGCTCGCGCTCGTCGTCTCGCTGTGCGCGCTCGATCGCTTCGTGCTGCACACGCAGGTGCTGACGAGCTTCCGCGGACATCCGGCGCAGAGTCCGCTGTACGCGTTCTGGATGCCGGTGCTGAGGCCGGCGGCGATCGGATTCGTCGCGCTCTCCGTGGGATGGGTCGTGCTCGCGCCGGCCTTGTGCGATCCGCAGCGCTCGACGCGCACGCGCTTCCTCTGCGCGTTCGCCGCGGCGAGCGCGCTCTTTCCGCTGGCGCTCTTCGCCGCGCGCGAGGACCTGGGCGCGCTGGGCGCGAACCTGAACCTGTACCGCAACGAGGAGTTCGTGCACGACGCGCAGAAGATCGCGCTCATGCGCGATGCGCAGGGACGCACGGGCGTGCCCGTGTTCCTCGAACACTACGTCGAGGCCATGCCGCAGCTCTCGCTGCACGGCCAGCACTTCCCGCCCGGGCACGCCCTGTGGGCGTTCGCCGTGCAGCGCGTCTTCGGGCCGTCCGCGACGGCGCAGGCGCTCGCGGTGCTCGGTGCGTTCGTGCTCGCGGCGACGGTGTCCTTCTTCGCGCTGCGCACGCTGCTCGACGAAGCGGCGGCGCGTCAGGCCGCGCTCTTGTGCCTGTGCGCGCCGTCGATGCTCGACTTCGCCTGTACGTCGATGGACGCCGTGTTCCTCTTGTGGGCCGCGCTCGCCTGGCTCGCGGGCGTGCGCGCGCTGCGCGCCCAGAGCGAACGACCGTCGCTCGGAATCGCGCTCGCCACCGGCGCACTGCTCGGTGTGGCGGCGCTGGCGAGCTTCGCCGCGCTCTTCGTCGCCCTCGCGCTGCTGCTCAACGCGCTCGAGAGCCCGCGACGCCGGCGATCGCCGTGGAGCCAGACCTGGCGAGCGCTGAGCGCGATCGGCGCCGGATTCGCGCTGTTCCTGGTCGTGTTCTGGTTCGCGACGGGCTTTGCCTGGTGGGACTGCCTGCAGCACGCGCGCACGAGCGGCCTGGAATTGATGACGCGCATCCTGAAGGGCCCGCCCACGTCGCGCTGGCTCGAGCTCAGCGTCGGCAACCTGGGCGCATTCCTGCTCGGTGGAGGCGTCGCGCTCGTGGCGGCCACGCTCGCCACGCACCGCGTCGCGGGGAGCGCTGGGGTCGAGAATGCGTCGCGTTCGTGGACGATCGCGGCGCTGTCGACGCTCGCCCTGATGAGCTTCGGCGGTCTTTTCTTCATGGAGACCGAGCGCATCTGGCTCTTCAGCGTGCCGTGGCTCGCCGCGTGCGCCGTGACGCCCGCCGCGTGGAGCGCGCGCACGTTGCGCGGCCTGCTCGCCGTGGCGCTCGTGCAGTCGCTGCTGGCGGAAGCACTGCTCTTCACGCTCTGGTGATCGGAGAGCGCTCCCCGCGCCGCGGACTTGCGGATCGCCAGAGCGACTTCGTCCACCCCCGCGTGCGGCGTCAAGTCACGCAGGAGCCGACGACGAAGAGCAGCAGCAACCGGGCGTCGCTCCGCCAACGCGCGGCGAGGCGACGCATCCCCGAGCGTCGTCTGCGGAGCTTCTCCCCATGCGCCTGCATTCCGCGATCCGCGCGATCGCGTTCACCGCCGTCACTGGGCTCGCCGCGCAAGGCGCGACGCAGGCCACGCAGCCCACGCAGGTTCGGGGCGCTTCCTCCGCAGCCGTGCCACGCGAGTGGCTCGTCGGCATGTCCACGGCGTTGAGCGGGCCCTCCGCGAGCCTGGGATTGCGCATGCGCGAGGGCGTCGAAGCCGCCTTCGCGCAATTCAACGCGACGCGCGGCGCGGACGCGCCTCGGCTGCGCTTGATCGCGCTCGATGACGGCTACGAGCCGGATCGTTGCGCGCCGAACATGCACGCGCTGATCGACGAGCACGGCGTGCTGGCCGTCATCGGCAACGTCGGCACGCCGACGGCGATCGTCGCCGTCCCGATCGCCAACCAGAGCCGCACTCCGTTCTTCGGGGCCTTCACTGGAGCGGGTCTGCTGCGCAAGCAACCGCCCGAGCGCTACGTCGTCAACTACCGCGCGAGCTACGCCGAGGAGACCTCGGCGATGGTCGACGCGCTGCTCGGCGAGGGCGGCCTCGACGTCCACGACGTCGCCTTCTTCACCCAACGCGACGGGTACGGCGATTCCGGCTTCAGCGGCGGCCTGGAGGCGCTCGAGCGCCACGGCCTCGAAGCTGGCGCCGACGTCGTGCACGGCCGCTACGAGCGCAACACGGTGGCGGTCGAGAGCGGGCTGGCCGAGCTGCTCCTGGCGCGCCGCACGCCGCGCGCGGTGATCCTCGTGGGCGCGTACAAGCCCTGCGCGGCGCTGATCCAGCAGGCGCGCGCGGTCGGCTTCGAGCCCCTGTTCCTCAACGTCTCCTTCGTCGGGGCCAACGCGCTCGCGACCGAGCTCGGCGAGCAGGGCGAGGGCGTGATCGTCACCCAGGTCGTGCCGCACTACGAAGCCGACCTGCCGATCGTCGCCCGCTACCGGACGGCGCTCGCCGCGCTCGATGCCAAGGCCGCGCCGAACTTCGGCTCGCTGGAAGGCTACGTCTGCGGCACGATCTTCTGCAGTGCCTTGGCGCGCGTCGCCGGTGAACCCACGCGCGAGAGCGTCGTCGACGCGCTGCTCGGACTGGGCGAGTTCGACCTGGGACTGGGCACCCCGCTGCGGCTCGATCCGCAACACCACCAGGCTTGTCATCAGGTCTGGCCGACCGTGCTGCACGCCGGCGAGATCGTGCCCTTCGATTGGAGCGAGCTGCGCCAGCGCGCTCGGGCGCCGAAGCCGCAGTGATGGAGCCGCGCGGTTCCTCGAGCGCGCCTCATGCGCGACGCCTGGTCTGGGCGCTGACGAGCTTCGGCATCCTGACCGTGTTCGTCACCGCACTGGTCGTGCGCTGCTCCCTGCTGCGCATCCGCGAGGACGCGGACGCCGCGCAGCGCAGCTCGACCTCGCTGTCCATCGTCGTCAACCGACTGCGCGCCGAGAGCGAGAGTGCCCAGAGCGGCGTCGAGCGCCTGCTCGACGCGCGACGCGCGGCGCAGCGCGCCGAGCTGGCGACGGAGGCGACCTCGGCGCCGCGGCTCGATCCTCGCGCGCGAGCGGCCCTCGAACCCGTCTTCGACGCACCGAGCACGCAGCTGCTCGAGACGCGCCTGGGCGGCGTCGGGCGCCTGCTCGAGGACAGGCGCGCGCGCGAGCTCGAAAGCGGCACGGCTCGCCAGCGCGCGCACCGAGGTCGGAACGGGGCTGAACGAATTGCGCTCGGTCATGGAGACGCTCCAAGGGCGCATGCGCCTGCGCATCGCGATGGCCCTGAAGCGCTACCGCGACGCGCAAGGCGACGCGCGCGCGCCGTTGGCGCAGGCCGTCGCGGAGGAGCTGGGTCTCTCGGTGGACCAGGCGCAGCTCGAGCTCGACCTGCAGGACCTGACGCTGCTCTTCGAGCACCTGCAATCGCTCGCTGACGCCGACAGCCTCGCGGACTGGAAGGAGAACCGCGTCACGCCGATCCTCGATCGACTGCGACGCAACGTGAGGCTGTGCGAGGAACGCGCGGCCCCCGGCGCGGACACGCCGCGCCTGGTGCAGCTCGAACGCGTCCGGCACGCGCTGCTCGGCGGCGCCGAGGCGAACGCGGCACCGGACGCCGGCGCGACGCGGCGCGCGGCGCAACCGAGCGCGGAAGACGCCGCGGATCTCTACTCGATGAGCCTGGCGCATCTCGCGTCCCTGGCCGAGAACGCGCGCCTGCGCGCGCGCGGCAACGAGGTCTTCCGCGACGTGCAGCGCTCGCTGTACGCGCTCGACGAACGGCAGCTGGCGCTCTCGACCGAGCTGGGAACGCGCGGCGCCACGGTGCTCGAGAACGTCTGGAGCGTGCTGGTCTGGATCAGCGTCGCCGCCGCGCTGCTCTTCGGCGCGCTGGGCCTGGGCATCTCGCGCGTGTTGCACGGACAGATCGAGCGCATCGAGGAGATGAATGCGGCGCTCGATCGCGCGATGGTCGAAGTGCAACGCGCCAGCCAGCTCAAGAGCGAGTTCCTGGCCAACATGAGCCACGAGATCCGCACGCCGATGAACGGCGTCATCGGCATGACGGGTCTCCTGCTCGACACGCCCTTGACCACCGAGCAGCGCGAGTTCGCCGGCATCGTGCGCACCTCCGGCGAGGCGCTGCTCTCGCTGATCAACGACATCCTCGACTTCTCCAAGATCGAAGCCGGCAAGCTCGATCTCGAGCTCCTGGACTTCGAGCCTCGCGAGGTGGTCGAGAACGTGCTCGAGATCCTGGCCGAGCGCGCGCACGGCAAGGGCCTCGAGATCAACGCCATGGTCGATCCCGACGTACCGGAGGTCGTGGGCGGTGATCCCGCGCGCCTGCGCCAGGTGCTGCTGAACCTGGCGGGCAACGCGATCAAGTTCACCGAGCGCGGGGAGATCATCGTGCGCGTCGCGCGCGCTGCCACGCAGGACGGTTCGCTCTGCCTGCGTTTCGCCGTGACCGACACCGGCATCGGCATCCCCGCGGAAGTGCGTCATCGCTTGTTCCGCGCCTTCGCCCAGGCCGACGGGTCGACGACGCGCAAGTACGGTGGAACGGGGCTGGGACTCGCGATCTCCAAGCACCTGGTCGAACTCATGGGCGGCGGGGTCGGCCTGGAGAGCGAGGTCGGCCGCGGCAGCGAGTTCCACTTCACGGCGCGTTTCGAGGATCGTCCGAACGCGCCGACGCGCGGCGACCCCGACACGCTGCGCGGCGTGCGCGTCCTGTGCGTCGACGACAACCCGACCAACCTGACGATCCTCTCGCGCCTGCTGCTCTCGTGGAACATGGAGGTCGAGTGCGTCGACAGCGGCGCGCAAGCGCTCGAACGCCTGGCGCGGCCGACCGGCGAGGCTCCGGCGATCGCCGCCGCGATCCTGGACTTCCAGATGCCCGTGATGGACGGCGGCGAGCTCGCCGGTCGCATCCATGCGTTGCCTGGCTGCGGCGACCTGCCGATGCTCCTGCTCACCTCGCTGCCCGATCGACTCGCCGGCGCGGGCGCGCGCGAGGCGGGCTTCACGGCCGTGCTGACCAAGCCCGTGCGCCGCGCACACCTGTGGAACCGCCTGGTCCACATGCTCGGCCAGCGTCTGGAGAAGACGCAACACGTCCCGCCGGCGCGCATCGGCTGGAACGCGCTCGAGGGCGCCGCGCGGGCCACGCGCGCGAGCCTGCGCATCCTGATCGCCGAGGACAACGTCGTGAACCAGCGCGTGGCCCAGCGCATGGTCGAGAAGCTCGGCTACGCCTGCAAGGTCGTCGCCAACGGCGCCGAGGCGCTCGCGGAACTCGAGCAGCAGCACTTCGATCTCGTGCTCATGGACTGCCAGATGCCCGTGCTCGACGGCTGGGAAGCGACGCGCGAGCTGCGCCGCCGGGAGCTCGACGGTCGCGAGCCGACCATCGTCGTCGCCTTGACGGCCAATGCCATGCGCGGCGACCGCGAGTTGTGCCTGGAGGCCGGCATGAACGACTTCCTGAGCAAGCCGGTCAAGCTCAGCGAGCTCGAGGAAGTGCTCGTGCGCAACCTGTGCGCGAGCGGAGCCGGCGGCTCGGCGGCCAGGCTCGAGAGTTCGGGAACGAGCTGAGCCGAGCGCGTCCGCATCCGCTGGCACTCGGCCCATGTCGCGCGAGGCGACGCCGTTCATCGGTCAGCGGTCCGCTGCACCGGGGGCGCGCGCCGCGCCCTCGCGACCGTTCAGCTCGCGGCCTTGGCCGCCTGCTCGCGCAGCTGATCGTGCACCTTCTCGCTGCGCGGCGGCGGGACGAGGCCGATCGCGCGGCCCAGGCGTTTCTTGCCGAACTGCGGGTTCTCGAGGTAGTAGAGCGCGCGCTCGAAGAAGCGCTTCGCGCGCTGGTTGTAGCCGTAGTACCAGCGCTCGTAGCTGCGCACCATGTTCTTGCGCAGCTCCTCGAGCTCGACCTGCGTGAAGTGCTCGTGCTTGTAGGCCGAGCGGTTCGAGCTGACGTAGTTCTCGCTGAGGTCCGTGAGGTCGATGTTCGCCAGGTACCCGTCCCAGCTCTCCGTGCCGATCAGCGGATTGAACACGCTGACGCGCACGAGGTCGGGACCGGCGAGCTTGAGCACCTTCTCCGTCTCCTCGATGTCCTGCTTCGTCTCGCCCGGCGAGCCGACGATCAGGTAGACCTTGGCCCAGATGCCGGCGCGGCGCGTCATGCGCGCGGCCTCGACGATGACCTCGGGCGTGAGGTCCTTCTTGAGCACGTCGAGCATGCGCTGGCTGCCCGATTCCCAGCCGTAGTAGATGCGGCGGCAGCCGGCGCGGTGCATGTGCTTGAGCAGCGGGTAGTCGACGCAGTCGGCGCGCGTGTTCGCGATCCACTCGAACTTCAGACCGCGGCGCAGGATCTCGTCGCACATTTCGTGGATGCGCTTCTTGCGCAGCGTCAGGATCTCGTCGACGAAGAGCACGACCCCGGGGTTGTAGGTCTTCACGATGTGCTCGAGCTCGTCGACGATCAGCGCCGTCGAGCGCACGCGGAAGCCGCGGCCCGTGAGCTCCTTCTGGCAGAAGATGCACTTGAAGGGGCAGCCGCGCGTCGTGAAGACGTAGGTCAGGCGCTCGGGGTTGAGCTGGAAGTAGCGCTGCATCGGCAGCAGGTGGCGCGCCGGCAGCGGCAGGTCGTCGAGCTTCTTGATCAGGGGCGGCGCGGGATTGTCGATCGTCAGCACGCCGTCCTGCTTGGCGGCCAGCCCCGGAACTTCGCCGAGCGCCTTCCAGTCGTTGCCTTCGTAGGCCTTCAAGAAGCGCGGCAGCGTCTCCTCCGCCTCACCCTTGAGCACGAAGTCGAAGTGGCCGCTGTCGAGGAAGATGCCCTGGTCGACCGAGGCGTGCGGCCCGCCCATCACGGTGATCTTGCCGCGCGACTTGGCGTACTTGGCCCAGGCGATGGCGCGGCGGATGTTCGGCGTCAGCGCGTCGAACCCGATGACGTCGTTGCGCTCGATCGCCTCGCGCATCTCGTTGTCGTTGATGATGCGCTCGTCGCACAGCTCGACCGGGAGGTTCTCCTTCTCGAGCGCCGCGCCGAGGTAGGCGATCCCCAGGATCATCGCCAGCGGATCCTCCTGGACGTGCGGCTTGACGTAGGTGAGCAGGGTCTTGCGCATCGGGTGTCGAATCAGGCTGCGGTAGCAGGGTGCAGGATCGATGAAGGCGCCGCGAACCGGGCGCGTGGATGGTTCCTCGACGGATAACCCATGGGAACTCTATCCCTCGTCCCAGTCTGTCACAACTTGCGAATCACATGGGTCTTGGAGCGACGGAAGCCGCGCGAGCGAGTTCGTACTGCTCCAGATACTCGCCGGTCAGGCGGGCGATCCCGAAGTGCTCTTCCCAGCGCGTCCGGCCCGCTTTTCCCAGGCGCAGCGCGAGCTCGGAGTCGCCCAGGAGTCGCGCGATGGCTTCGGAAAAGCCTTCCAAATCGAAGGGGTTGCGCACGAAACCGCTCACGCCGTCCTCGACGACCTCGCGGCTGCCGCCGAACTCGGTGGCGACGACGGGCTTCGCGTGCTCCATCGCCTCGAGGTTCACCATGCCGAAGGTGTCGAAGCAGATCGAGGGCGTCACGAAGACGTCGACCGCCGCATACGCGCGTTGGAGCTCGTCCCCCTCGAGCCAGCCGGTCGCGACGACGCGCTCGTCGACGCCGAGCTCGCGCGCCAGCGGCTCGAACTCCGCCGTGTAGACGTCGCGGTGGCCGAGCACGAGCAGACGGAGCTTCGGGAAGCGCGGCGCGAGCCGCGCGAGCATGCGCAGGAGCTGTCCGACGCCCTTCTGCTCGTGCAAGCGGCCGCCGATCGCGATCACCTGGCGATCGACCAGGCCGCGCGAGCGTCGGAACGCGTCGACCTCCGCGGGAGTCGGCAGAGCCGCGCGCGGCGCGGTCGCGTTGTGGATCACGCGATCGACGCGGATCGAGTTCGCCTCGAGCGCGGTCGCGAGCTCCCTCGAAACGGCGGTGATGCGCTGCACGTCGCGCTCGAGCACGCGCCGGATGCGCGCGTTGCGCCACGGATTCCAGCGCAGGCGCTGGCACGGAATGCACTTCTGCCAATAGGCGGAGTAGTCGCGCCACAGCCCGCCGTGCTCCTCGCCGCCATGGAAGCAGGTCAGCTTCTGGTAGCAGAAGCTCATCACGTCGTGCGCGGTGAAGACGACGCCCGCTCCCGCCCGGCGCGCGGCCGTGAGCGAAGCGTAGGACAGATGCGAATGCACGAGGTGCGCGTGCACGACGTCGGGTTTCCACTCCGCGAGGAGCCGCTGCACCGGAGCGCGCACGCGCGGGTTGTCGAGCGCGACCCAGGCGCGGAAGCGCGGCGGATAGTCGGAGTGCAGCCGCTGCGTGCTCAAACCTTCGAGCGTGGTCTCGCCCGCGAGCCCGGGATCCGGCGTCGTCGTGATCAGTGCCGTTTCATGACCGAGCTCGCGCAGGCGCGCGGCGAGCTGGTAGGTCAGGCGCACCGACGAACCGATGCGCGGATCCCACAAGTCGTTCAGGAACAGGATCCGCATCGATTCGCGCTCGCGTCGGCAAGAAGGGCCTCGGCTCGCGCGCCCCAGGATGCGCGCGGGGAAGCGGGAATCAAGGGCGCGCCGACGCTCCGGCAGCCGTGCGAGCGCGCGCGGCGAGGCATTCGTCGTAGAAGTCGAGCACGGCGCGCGCGTTTTCCGCCCAGGTGGAACGACGCGCGTGCTCGCGCGCCGCGGCGCCGAGGCGCAGCCGGTACGGCTCGTCGACGAGCAGGCGCTCGAGCGCCGCCGCCAGCGGTTCGACCTGCGGCGCGACGAGCGCGCCCGTCACGCCGTCGACGATCGCGTCCTCCGCGCCGCACCCGAGCGTGCCGATCGCCGGCACGCCGCATGCCGCCGCCTCGAGGTAGACGATGCCGAAGCCCTCGAAGCCGCCGTCGGCCGCGCGCACGGGAGCGTGAAGGAACACCTGGGCGCGCCGCAGGAGATCGATCTTCTCGTCCTCGCTCACGTTGCCGAGGAAGTGCACGCGCCGAGCGAGCCCGCGCTCGGCGACGAACCCCTGCAAGCGCCGCACGTAGTCGTCCTGCGTCACGTTGCCGACGAGGAAGTGGTGCAAGTCGGGATGGCGCGGCGCGACGTTCGCGAACGTGGCGAGCGCGAGGTGATGACCCTTGCGCTCCTTCAGCTCGCCGATGCCGAGCGTGTAGCGCAGCCCGTGCCACGGGCGCGGGCCGAGCGCGAGAGCGCGCTCGAACGGAGCCGTGTCGACCGCGTTCGGCACGATGCGCACGCGCGACGCGTCGAGCACGTCCGGCCCGGCGAGCTCGAGCATGCGCTGCGCCGTGTAGCGGCTCACCGCGACGAAGCCGTCGAGCCGCTTGTACGTCCAGCGCGCGAGGCGCGCGTGCCTGGGATCGACGAGCGGCTGCACGCTGTAGGTCCCGTGCGCGGTCGCGATGCACGGCTTGCGAGCCCAGCGCGCCGCGAGCAGCCCCACGAGGTTGTGCGGATAGTCCTTGATCGCGTGCACGAGGTCGACGTCGCGCGCCGCGCGCGCTGCACGCAGGGCCGCGAGGAGCAAGCTCGGCCAGAAGCGCGCGCGCGACATGTAGAAGAAGTAGTCGGGCGGCAGTGCGACGCTCACCGGCCAGCGCGCCGGCACCGAAGCGGAGGTCGGCCGATGCTTGCGCGCGAGCAGGATGCGCGGCTCGAAGCCCGCTCGCTCCTGCTCGAGCGCCGCGAGCAGCGAGTTCGTGTAGCGCCCCACGCCGTCGAGATCGGAGAGCGAATCGGTCAGGTAGAGGACGCGCAGGGGCATGCGACGGCGGGGTCGATCCGCGCCAGCGTGCCGATCCGCACTGGGACTGACAACGCTGCGCTCACGGCCAGCGTAGAATCCCCGCCCCTCATGCACGACCACGATGGTGATGGCACGCGCGGCGCGGCCGAGACGGAAGCCGCGGCGCTGAGCGCGGCCGGCCGCAGCGCGTTCGCGCCGGAAGCTCGCGGAGCTTTCGGCGGCTTCATCGGGCCGCGCAATCTCGTCGCGCTCGTCGCCAACGCGGCGCCCTTCCTGTTCGACGGCAGCCATCCCGCTTCCCACCTCGTGCCGGCGACGAGCGGAGCGCGCCTCGCGGATCACGCGCGTCATCCGCTCGGCTGGTGGTCGATCCTGCGCCAGCACGAGCTCGTGCCGTCCACCGCGACGCCGACGCCCGCGCAGCGCACGGACTACTTCGCGCTGTGCCTCGCGGCTCATTTCGCGAGCGTCGCGACCTACGTCCCCACCGACGTCGACTCGAAGATCCGTCACGCGCTGTGGTTCGAGGACGATCCGCACGAGGAGCTCGAGCAGCGCCTGGAGCTCGCGCTCGCCCTCGAGCAGTGGGACATCCGCGGCATCAGCACGCGCTTCGTCGTCGTCGACGGTTGCGGCCCCGTCTCCGGTCACGACGGCGAGCGCCTCTCGGTCCTGTGCGGCGGCATGCTCGCGATGCTCGCGCGCGGCGATGCGGCGAGCTCCACGCGCCTCGAGGAGCGCGTCGACTTCGAGCTCGCACGCGAGGCGCGCGCGTTCGCGAGCGTCGAGAGGAAGGCCGGGCGCGAGATCGAGCTCCTGAACCTCGCCACGATCCTCACGCACAACGCCGGCGACGTGATGCAGGCGATGGACGCCAAGGGCGCGCGCGCGATCGGGCCACAGCTGCGCGTGCGCTTCGCCGACCTCGCGCGCGAGCGTTTCGAGCGCTACGGCGGCGCGTTCGGGCGCGCGGCCGCACTGTATCGCGAGCTGCTCGCGACCGAGGGTCACCGCAACTATCCGCTGCGCGAGCTCAAGCTCCTGCGCGCGAGCCATGAGTTGCTCCTGCCGCTCGGCCCGTTCCTCGACGCGTGGGGCGCGAAGCTCGCGCGCTGGCCGAAGTGGAACGCGGCGCAACGCGCGGAAGTCGCGGGCGGATTGATCCTCGGCTGCCGGCGCGTCGCGGGACAGGAGAGCTACTACCGCGCGCTCGCGGGCTTCGACGCCGCCGTGTCGGGCGGATTGGAAGGCCGCGAGCTCGCCAACCACTACGCGTCGGCGGTGAAGCGCCAGCTCAAGGACCCCGAGCTGAAGAAGAAGCTCGCCGTGCGGCGCGAGTCGTTCGAATCGAGCTACGCGAAACGCGCGCGCGCCGTGCTCGCCCGCGCGTGAGTACGGTACACGGCATCTTTCTTCCCGATTCGCCGGCGGGGATGCACGCGCTTCGACGCGAGCGAATCGGGAAGAAAGATGCCGTGTACCGTACTCACGCCGACCGCGACTCGCGCTGCGCCATCCACTCAAGGATGCGTCGCGCGCGTCCGTCCCACGTGTGCTCGCGCGCGCGCGCGGCGAGCGCGGCTCCGAGCGTCTGGCGCAGACGCACGTCGCCGAGCAAACGCTCGATGCCCGCCTTCAAGGCCTCGACGTCATCGGGTGCGACGAGCCAGGCGTCGCGCTCGTGCGTCAGGATCTCGCGCAGGCTCGGCAGATCGCTGGCGACGAGCGGCAGAGCGGCGGCCATCGATTCGAACACCTTGAGCGGCGAGGTGTAGCGCGCGCTGATCGCCGGCTTCGAGCGGTTGGGCACGACGCCGAGATCGCCGGCCGCGAGGTAGAGCGGCACGCGCTCGGGCGGCTGGAAGCCCTCGATGCGCACGTTCGCCAGCCCGCCCGCGCGCTGGCGCAAGCGCTGCACGTCCGCGTCCATGCCGCCGGCGATCACGAAGTACGCATCGGGCAGCGTGCGCGCGACGTCGACGAGCAGGTCGACGCCTTTCCATTCGAGCAATCCGCCGGTGTAGACGACCAGCGGCACCGACGGCGGCAGGTTGAGCGCCGCGCGCGCGCTCGCACGCGCCGGAAGGTGCTCGAAGCGGTGAGAGTCGAAGCCGTCGTGCTCGACCTGGATCGCGCCCGCGTCGAGACCGAGCTTCACGAGGTCGTCGCGCACGCCGCCGGAGATCGCGACGATGCCGGCGACGTGGCGCGCGCACGCGAGCAGCGCGCGCCGGCGCAGGCGTCCGCCGGGAACGCGGTGCAGCTCGAGGAACACGCGCTTGTGCTTCTTGCGGCACAGGAAATGTGCCGTTTCGATCTCGCGCGAGAGCACGCGCGCGTCCGCGTACGACGCGAGCACGCAACGCGCGGCGTTCTTCGCGAACGACTGCTCCTGAAGCCGCGCGGGCACGTACTGCAGGACGCGCGGCACGCGATCGATCCAGTCGACGCAGGCGATCGCCTCGAGTCGCGGCAGGTCGTCCTGGTTCACGCCGTAGTAGCGCCACGCGTCCTGGCCGGGCGGGAGCTCGATGCGGCTCTTGCGTTTGGCGTGCAAGAGGACCGTGCTCACGCGCGCGCGCTGGAACGCGGCCGCCATCTGGATCACTTGCAGTCCCTGCGCGCGCTGCGAGGGAATGCGCGAGTTGGCGACGAGCACGAGGTCGGTGGTCGCGCTCA
>JBGATX010000106.1:0-19050 GCA_044228975.1 Planctomycetota bacterium
GCGGGCGCGTGCGGCTCGTGACGGGCGAGACCCGGATGAGCGCGCCGTTCGGCTGGAGACGAGCCGATCGGCGGAAGCGGAGCACGCTCCGCGCGCCCGCCGGTCACGCGCGACTCACAAGCGCACGACGTTCACCGTTCCCTGCGCGAGCTCGAGCGCCACGCGCCGCACTTCGTGGCCGTCCTTGAACACGACCAGCGTGCGCGCCTCGTCGCCGACGACGATGACCTTCGATCGACCCTCCACGAGCGGCATGCGATCGGTGCTCATCGACGAGTTGCCTTCGAAGACGTTGAGCGGAACGCGCTCGCCCTGCGCGTCGAGCGCGAAGATCTCGTCGCCGAGCTCGGCCGCGCACTCGACCTGGAAGTGGTAGCGCAAGGCCGCGTGGATGACGATCGCATCGAGCTTGCCCTTCGCCGCCGCTTCGAGTCCGCCCGCTTCGCGCCGGCCCCATTCGAGCGGCACGATGCTCTCGCCGCCGAGCTTCAGGTAGACGCCCTCGCGCGGCAGGCGTGCGAAGGAGAAGCGTCCTTCCCCATCGGTGATCGAGCTCGGAGCGTCGATCGAGAAGCCCGACCAGCTGTTCGCGTCGAGCTGCACCTTCATGACGTCGTGCGTCGGGATCACGAGCACGCCGGCGAGCGGCTTGCCTTGCGCCGAGAGCACGCGCCCTTTCACGTCGTCGAGCCATGCGCTGCGCGGGAGCGCGATCTCGACGTCTGCGCGTCCAGCGTGGATCGGTTCGCTCTCGACGCGCGTCAACGTGCGCGGATCGAGCGCGGCGAGGCGGTACGTGCGCGCGAGCAGGCCTTCGAGCGCGAAGCGTCCTTGCGCGTCGGTGACCACGAAGGTCCAGAACGCGGTCGACGTCTGCTTGATGAGCTGCTCGGGATCCGTCCCGGCCGGCGCGTTCGCCATCAGGCGCTCGATCTCCGCGCGCCCCGCGGCGCCCGCGAGGAGCCCTTCGACGTGCGATGGAACCTCGTCGAGCTGCGCGAAGAACGTCGGGTCGGCCGCGAAGACGCGCCAGCCCGCGAGAGGCTCGTGATCCGCGTCGACGACGCGCCCGCGGATCGACAGCGGCGGCGGACCGAGGCGCAGCACGACGAATTCCTCCGCGCCGGCCTGACCCGCGGCCACCGCCGGGCTCGCTTCCTCGATCGCGGGTTGATGGCCGGGCGCGAGCGCGATCCAGGGTGTATTGCCGCCGTTTTTCGAAAGCTCGATGCGGAACGCGCCCTCCGCGTCGCACACCGTGCTCGCGTTCCGGCCGAGCGACACGCGCGCGCCACCGACGGGCCGACCGGACGCATCGACGACTTGTCCCGCGACCGTCCCGGGCCGTGCGTCGAGCCGGCGCAGCACGAGGCGCAGGCCGCGCGCGGAGACTTCCGGAGCCGGCTCGACGTGCGCGAGGTATCCGGCGCGCGAGACGCGCAGCTCCGCACGTTCCACGGCCGGTGCGTCGACGAACGTGAAATCGCCGTGCTCGTCGCTCTGCGCCACCCAACCGCGCGCGGAGGAGTTGTCCATGTCGTGCGCGAACACGGTGCGCAGATCGGCGGGCAGCAGGATCTCGATGCGTGCTCCCGCGAGCGGCTGGCCCTGCTCGTCGACCACGTGACCTTCATGGACGAGCCGCGGCGCCGCGACCACGACGTGATCGCCGGTGCGCTGGCCGGGACCGCAAAGACAGGAGAGCACGGTCGTCCAGCGTTCG
Source organism: Planctomycetota bacterium (assembly GCA_044228975.1). Classification (GTDB taxonomy): domain Bacteria; phylum Planctomycetota; class UBA1135; order UBA1135; genus JADJNY01. The sequence continues at coordinate 1,724 of JBGATX010000106.1, forward strand.
TCGCCGTCGAGCGCGAGCTCGCCCGCGATCGGCGGCGCGTCGAGCTCGAAGCCGCCGCGCTCGTCGCTCGTCGCGCTCGGCGCGCGCTCGTCGAGCTTGGGACGCGGCACGTCGAACTCGTTGGCGGCGATCAAGCGCTGCCCCGGACTGAACTGGACGCGCACGCCGGAGAGCGCGCGCGAGCGCGTGTCGAGCACGTGTCCGCGCAAGCGCTGGAGCGCCGGCGCGCTCGGAGCGGCTGTCGGCTCGCTCGCGCTGCTCGCGTGGCCTTCCAGCGACTTGCGCTCGCTCGACGGCGCATCGCCGGCCGCGAGCACGCCGGAGCTCCCGTGCGCGCTCGGCGATGGCGCCGAAGCCGAGGCGGCCACCGTCTCGGGGCTCGTCACCGAGCGCGGCCTCTCTTCGCCGCGCGTGCGCCAGAACAAGAGGATTCCGCACACGAGCAGCGCGGCGCCGATTCCGATCTTGACGTTGGTGCTCACGAGCACGACTCCCAGGGTCGAGGCGGTGACACCGCCGGTGGACTTGGACAAGGGCAGCAACGCGACGATCCACGCGCGACCGTCGCCGCCGTGCTCGCGATCGAGGCGTGTGCGCAGCTCGGCGAGCCCGCGCGCGAGGCGCGACTTCACCGTGGCGACGGGGATCCCCTGGCGGCGCGCGATCTGCGAAGGAGAGATCTCGTCGAAGTAGCGCAGCACGATCGTCTCGCGGTACGGCTCGTCGAGCGCGAGCACGGCTTCGACGAGCTCGCGGTGCACGGCGAGCGCGGTCACGTGATCGAGCGTCGAGCGCTGCGCCTCGGGACGCGCCGCGAGCTCCTCGCGCCGCGCGACGCGGCCTTGCGTGCGGCGGCGATGGCGCAGGACGTTGTGCAGCGCGCCCGCGAGCCACGCACGCAAGGGCCGATCGCCTCGATCGGGCGCGGGCTTCTTCTGCAGCGCGGCGAGACACGCTTCCTGCGCGAGGTCGTCGGCGAGGTGCGCGTCGCCGGGCACGAGATGGCGAGCGAGCGCGCGCACCCAGCCGGCGTGCGCCAGGAGATCCTCGGCATCGAAGGGTCGTTCCGCGTGCGTCATCGATTCGGGTGCGTGGGCGCTCGGCTCCATTCCTGCCGCGCGCGGCGCGCAGGATGCGTCGAACCTCGGATTTCCTTGCCCGAAAGGCCCACGCTATCCGCGCGAGGAGACGCAAGAGCCCGCGGCGGCCTCGCGAGCCCGAGTCGGAATCGGAGCGGCCGCGCGTATGCTGTGCGCCCGCATCATGAGCTCCCCTTCCCGAGCCCAGGCGCACCTGCTCGTCGATCGAGACCTGAACGCGCTGCTCGGTCGCGGCATCCGCGTCGCTCGCGGCGGCGCGCCGATCACCGCGGCGCAAGTGCAGCCCGCGAGCATCGACCTGCGCCTGGGCGGTACCGCCTGGCGCGTGCGCGCGGGCTTCCTGCCCGGGGGGACGCTGCTCGAGTCGCGCATGGAGGACCTCGCGATCGCCAAATTCTCGCTCGAAGGCGACGGAGCGCTGCTCGAGCGCGGCCAGGTGTACCTCGTGCCGCTCGAGGAGGAGATCGAGCTCGCGCCCGACGTGCGCGCGCGCTTCAACCCGCGCAGCTCGACCGGGCGCTGCGACATCTTCACGCGCGTCCTGTGCGAGGGCTACCCGCGCTTCGACGAGGCGCCGCCGGGCTACTCGGGTCCCTTGTGGATCGAGATCTCGTCGCTCTCGTTCCCCCTCAAGCTGCGCCGCGGCGATCGCCTGGCGCAGATGCGCCTGTCGCGCGGGCGTCCGGCTCTGAACGCGGAGGAGCTGCGCGCGCTGCACGAGCGCACGCCGCTCGTGTTCGAAGGCGACCGGCCGTTGACCGCCGGACAGGTGCACATCGACGAGGACGGCTGTCTGGCGCTCTCGGTCGGCCTCGAAGGCCGCGAACCGGCCGGCTGGCGCGCCGCGCACCACACGGACGTGCTCGAGTTCTCGAAAGACGGCGCGCACGACGTGCACGACTACTGGGAGCCCGTCCACGCGCGCAACGGGAGCTGCATCCTCGGCCCGGGCAGCTTCTACATCTTCGCCAGCCGCGAGCGCCTGCGCGTGCCGCCCGAGCTCGCGGCGGAGATGCTGCCGGTCGACGTCGGCATCGGCGAGCTGCGCAACAACTACGCGGGCTTCTTCGACAACGGTTTCGGCTGGCGCGCGAACTCTCTCGGTCGCGAGCAGCCGGGCGGCACGCCCGCGGTGCTCGAGGTGCGCGCGCACGACGTGCCGTTCCTCGTCGAGGACGGCCAGCTCTTCTGCCGCCTGCGCTTCTTCCACACCAACGGCCGCCCGGAGCGTCTCTACGGCGAAGGACGCCCGTCGAGCTACCGCGAGCAGGACCTCACGCTCGCGCGTTGTTTCCGCGCCGAATAGCGCGACGGTTCCCCGCGCGGCACTTCACGAACCGCCCGGCGCGCCTCGACTCTCGCCCAACGCCGACTCGACACCGCGCGCGCGTGCCGCGGCGAGCGCGAGCATCTGCTGCAGGAGCTCCGGCTCGACGGGCTTCACGAGGTGGCGATCGAAGCCCGCGGCAGTCGAGAGCTCCCGATCGGCGGCTGCGCCGTAGCCGGTCAAGGCGACGAGCAGCGCGCCTCCGGAGCCGAGGCTCTCGCGCAGGCGGCGCGCGACCTCGTAGCCGCTCACGCCGGGCATGCGGATGTCGCACAACACGAGCGCGGGCTGGAAGCGAGCCACCTCCGCGACGCCGTCCTCGCCGCGGTAGAGCACGCGCACGTCGTGGCGTCCGATGCGCAGGAGCATCGCCAGGCTCTCGGCCGAATCCTCGTTGTCGTCGATGACGAGCACGCGCATCGGCGGTGACGACGACGCGACCTCCGAGTGCGGCAGGCCAGCTCGCGCCGGTGCGGCGCGCGGAGAAGGCAGCGCGGGCGCTGCAACGGCGGGCAGGCGCACGACGAACTCGCTGCCGCAGTCGACACCGTCGCTGAAGGCTTCGACGACGCCGCCGTGCATCCCGACCAGGCGCCGCACGAGAGTCAAGCCGATGCCGAGGCCGCCCTCGGACTTCTCCGCCGAACCGTGGCCCTGGTGGAACAGATCCCAGATGCGCGGCATGAGCTCGGGCGCGATGCCCTTGCCGGTGTCGCGCACGGTCACGAGCACGCGCGCCCCCTCGCGTTCGGCGCTGAGCCAGATGCGCGCCTGCGCGCCGCTGTACTTGCTCGCGTTGCTGAGCAGGTTCGTGATCACCTGCGCCAGACGGACCGGATCGGCGTCCACCCACAAGGGTTCGTCGGGGAGCGACAGGCTCAGCGTCTGGCGCTTGGCCTGGATCGCGCTCTGCGCCGTCTCCGCGGCCTGCTCGAGCACGCGGCGCGCGTCGAGGCGTTCGGTGCGCAGCTCCAGGCGTCCCTGGCTGATGCGGCTGACGTCGAGCAGATCGTCGATCAAGCGCACCATGTGGTCGAGTTGGCGGTCCATCATGTCGAGCGCGCGCTCGCGCTCGGGCATGTCGAGCGCGCGCTCGCGCTCGGGCATGTCGAGCGCGCGCTCGCGTTCGGGCGTGCCGGAGCCGCGCAGGAGCTGCAGACCATTGCGCAGTGGCGCGAGCGGGTTGCGCAGCTCGTGCGCGAGCATGGCGATGAACTCGTCCTTGCGCCGGCTGGCGTCGCGCTGCGCCTCCTCCGCTTCCTTGCGCGCCTGGATGTCGCGGTTCATCCCGACCCATTCGCGCACGAGCCCGCCCGCGTTCTCGACCGGCACCGCGCGCGAGCGGCTCCAGCGGTACGAACCGGAGCGCGTCATCAGGCGGTACTCCATCTCGAACGGCCGGCCGCTCGAGAGCGCGGCGTGCCAGTCGCGACGCACGCGCTCGCGGTCGTCGGGGTGCACCGCGTCGAGCCAGCCTTCGCCATGCCACTGCTCGTAGGTCTGGCCGGTGAATCCGCGCCAGGTCGGCGAGTCGTCGATCACGTGCCCGCGCGCGTCGGCCGTCCAGACGATCTGCGACGTGGCGAGCACGAGAGAACGGAAGCGATCGGTGATGCGCTGGCGCTCGCGCTCGATCTGGCGCGCGGCGGTCATGTCTCGCACGACGAGCACGGCGCCGAGCTCGCTGCCGCCCTGGCCGCGGATGCCGGCTGCCGTGGCCTCGATCGGGCGCAACGTGCCGTCGGAGAGGAGCAGCGCCGTGTCCGGCCCCGTGCGCACGACGCCCGGCTCGCGCAGCGCGCGCGCGGCGGGATTCTCGCGCGGCTTGCCGGTCGATTCGATCACGCAGGTGAAGACCTCCTCCACGTCGCGGCCGAGCATCGACGGCGTGATCCCGGTGACCGCCGGCGTCGCGCCATTGACGAACGTCAGGCGGCGCTGCGCGTCGACGACGAGCACCGCGTCGCCGATGCTCGAGAGCGTCGTGCGAAAGCGCTTCTCCGAGTCGGCCGCGGAGCGCGCCGAGAGCTCGCGCAGGAGGTCGTAGCGGCGCACGAGCTGGTACACGGCGCCGAGCAGGATCATGGCCGTCAGTCCGACGCCCACGCCGGTCCACCGCGCAGTCACGTAGCTGTCGTGCGAGAGCTCGACGCGCTTCGAGAGCAGGCCCTGCTCGATGGCCTCGACAGCCTTCAGCGAGGCTCGCAACGCGTCCATCTTGTCCTGGCCCTCGCGCGCTCGGACGAGCTCCGCGGCGGCGTCCGAACCCTCGACGCGCGCCGCCTCGACGATGCGCGCGAGCCGCGTCGAGACGTCCGAGACCCGCACGCGCAACTCCGCCAGCGATTCGTGCTGCGCGGCGTTGTCCTCGACCATGCGCTCGAGCGCGTCGACGCTTCCGCCGAGGTTCGAGCGGGCCCGTTCGTACTGTTCGGCGTAGGTCGACTCGCGCGTGATCACGAAACCCCGTGCACCCGCCTGCGCCTCGAGGACGGTCGCGTGCAGGTCGCGCAATTGCGCCAGCACCATCTGCGAGTGAGCGACCCAGGTCTGGCTCGTGTTCAGCACCGACGTCTGGTGCAGGGAGACCCACGAGCTGACCGCGATGAGCAGCGCCAGCGCCACGAAACCCGCCTGGATCGGCAGGTTCAGCCCGGCGCGGATCTGCTCGCCCAGCCGGTACAGATCGAAGCGGTTGGCGGAGGGTTGCTCGGGGACTCGTGACATGCATGCGCAGCTGCGCTGGAGAGGGCGATTTCCGTCGCGGAGGGATCGGCGCGAGGCCGGCTCGGATCACGGTGCCGCGGGAAAGGCGACGCGCAGGCCCGAGCACGCGGCAGGCCGCCCCCAGACCTGGACCTCGCCGCCGTGGCTCGCCACGAGCTCCTCGGCCAGGCCAAAGCCCATGGCGCACTCGAGGCGCTCCGTACCTCCATTGTGGCGCAGGTAGTCCTGGCGCGCGACGAACGGACGAGCGCGGCTCGGGTCGGCGGTCACCCCAATCGGAGCGATTGGGGACGTCGGAGCGGTCGCACCGTCGCGCGTCGAGACCTCGCTGATCAGGCGCCCGTCGACGACGTCGCAGCGCAGCTCGAGCTCGTCGAGCGGGCGGCCGCGCGCATCGTTCTCGACGGCGACGAACGCGCGCCAGGCGAAGCCGAGCAGCTCGGCGTCGACCTCGACGAAGCGCGCCAGGCTCGCCGGGATCGGTTGAATGCTGCCGCGTCCGCCGGCGTCGGAGAGCACGGCGGCGGCGAGCGCGACGAGATCGGTCGAGCTGCGCCGCTGCGGCCGGCTCGCGTGTCCCATGGCCACGACGAGCGTCTGCACCATGCGCGCCGCGCGCTGCGCGTTGCCGCGGATGCGCTTGCCGAGGTCGCGGACCTCGTCGGCGTTCGGTTCCTGCATCGTCTCGAGCACGCCCGCGTAGTTGACGATCGATCCCAGCGGCGTGCGCAAGTCGTGCGAGAACGATTTCTGGATGCGCTCGAGGAAACGCAGCCTGCCCGCGGCGATGCCGGGAAGAGCGCCGGGTCCGCCCCCTCCCGCATCGGTGGAACTCGGCTGAGGAGAGGAACCCGATTGCATGACGTCGGACTTGGCGGGGGGTGACGTCGGTGTCGAGACCGGCGCCGGAGGACTCGTACCCATCGGATGCAGAGTAACGGTTGCGCGCGCATCCTCGGGCAGGGACCCGCTGCACTCCGAGGCGGGGGCGGCGCAGATCGCTGGCTCGTCGCAAGCCGGCCCGCCGGCGGTGTCGTCTCCGCCGGAGACCGGCTCGGTGTGCGAGGTGCGCGGCGAGGTCAAGGCACCGGGGTGCGCTTTCCGGTCACGAGGCTGACGAGCAGCGAGAGGACGAAGAGCACGACGAAGACCCAGAACAGGGTCGTCGCGATGCTGGAGGCCGCTCCCGCGATGCCCCCGAAGCCCAGGACCGCGGCGACGAGCGCGACGATCAGGAAGATGAGTGCCCAGCGAAGCATGATCGACCTCCGTTTCCACCGACGTGAACTCGAGGCGCGCGCTGCACCGCGCATCCGCGCGCTCTCACGTCCGGCTCGCAAAAGCATGACGCGTGCCAGCGCGGTCGGACGCGCAGGTCGGTCGAACGCGGCGCAGCCCGAGCGCGCAGCGTGCAAAAAGAACAATCTGCCAGGCGTGGCGGATCGCGCTGGCGGCCTCGCGATTCCGCGCCGCGCGAGCTCGATGCGCCGCGCGCGGGCGAAAAGCGCGCTCAGGAGCCGGCGGCCTCGTAGACGTTGAGGCGATTGTAGAGCGTCTTGAGGCTGATGCCGAGGATGCGCGCCGCTTCGCCCTTGTCTCCGCCCGCTTGTTCGAGCGTGGCCAGGATCAGCGATCGTTCCGCATCCGCGATCGAGGTGCCGACGGCGACCGTGACCGCGCCCGCGGCGGCTCGTCCGCGGCTCGCGCGTTCGATGCCGACGATCGCGTCCTCCGCGCGCAAGAACTCGGAGGCGAGGATGTAGGCGCGCTGCACGGCGTTGCGCAGCTCGCGCACGTTGCCGCGCCACTCGCGCTGCGCGAGCTGCTCGAGCGCGCCCTCGGCCCAGCGCTTGTCGGTCTCGTGCGCGGCGTTGTGCGCGGCCAGGAACTGCTCGGCGAGCAGCGCGACGTCGCCGCTGCGCTCGCGCAACGGCGGCAGTCGGATCGGGAACACGGCCAGGCGGAAGAAGAGGTCTTCGCGCAGCTTGCCGTCGCGGATCGCGAGCTCCGGCTCGCGGTTCGTCGCCGCCAGCACGCGCACGTCGGTCTGCACGGGAGCCGAGCCGCCGACGCGCTGCACCTTGCCCGTCTCGAGCACGCGCAGGAGCTTCACCTGCAGCTGCAACGGCATCTCGGTGATCTCGTCGAGGAACAGCGTGCCGCCGTCGGCGCGCTCGAAGAAGCCTTTGTGCGCGCGATCCGCGCCCGTGAAGCTGCCTTTCTCGTGCCCGAAGAGCTCGCTCTCGATCAGGTTCTCGGGGATCGCGCCGCAGTTCACGGCCACGAGCGGCCCTTCACGGCGCTTGCTCAGCTCGTGCAGCGCTTGCGCGACGACTTCCTTGCCGGTGCCGCTCTCGCCGAGGACGAGCACGCTGGCGTCGGTCGGCGCGACGCGCTGGATCATGTCGAAGACGGGCTGCATCGCCGCGGAACGCCCGACGATCGGCCCCAGGCGACCGCGACCGCGCAGCTCTTCGCGCAGCCCCTGCACCTGGCTGCGCAGGCTGCGCACGCGCAACAGGCGCGTGAGCGTCGCCTGCAGCAGCGTCGGATCGGTGGGCTTCGTGAGGTAGTCGGCCGCGCCGCGTCGCAGCGCGTCGACGGCTGCGTTGACGCTCGCGTGTCCGGTGACGACGACGATGTCCGTGTCGCGCAGCGCCGCGATGTCCACGATGAGATCGGAACCCTTGCCGTCGGGCAGCTCCTGATCGACGAACACCGCGTCGAAGGTGCGTTGCGCGAGCTGCGCTCGAGCACTCTGGAGATCGGCGGCCTGGGCGACCTCGTGCTGCTGGTTCGCGAGGAGCCCGGCCAGGCTCACGCGGAATTCATCGTCGTCGTCGACGACGAGCAGGACGAGCTTGATCGGCGGTTGTGTCATCGTGGCCAACGGGAACAGCCTAACCGTTCGCGCGTGAGACTCGCAGCACCACTCGCGCTGGCGTGCGCGATGCGTGCGACGGAACGCGTCGAGCCGCTCGCTCACGTCGCGTGCCGAGCCGAGCGCACGAGCGCTCGCGAGATCGACGGCGGCACGCACCTTGCCGACGTGCACCGGCTCCACCGCGAGCGCGCAGGTGTTGGAACGGACTGGCGGCACTCGCGGATCCCAAGGACTTCGGCCCGTTCCCCCACGAGGAGAACCACTTGAAGAATCTCCAATTCACTCTCTCGGCCACCGTCCTGGCTCTCGGCGCAACCGCGTTCGCTCAGAGCGCTGCGCCGCAGGCTCCGAAAGAAGCGGCGAACACCTACCAGATCCTGCCCGTCGGCAAGATCATCGGACTCAACGTGCAAGGCGAGCCCGCGACCAAGCTCGGCGAGATCGGCGACCTGCTCGTCGATCCGCGCTCGGGCGAGATCCGCTACGCCGTGCTCGAAGTCGGCGGCTTCCTCGGCGTCGGCGAGGATCAGCGCGTCGTGCCCTGGTCGCTGATCAACGTCGTCTGCGACGAGAAGGACAAGGACAAGTGCGTCGCGCGCACTTCGCTGACCGAGGCCAGGCTCAAGGCCGCGCCCAAGATCAAGAAGGACGCGAAGCTCGACGCGGAGCTCGACAAGAGCGTCGAGGCCGCGTTCGGCAAGAGCGAGGCCTGGGCGTTCACGGGCACCGGCGCGCCGTCGTTCGTGCGCCTCAGCCACGCCAAGGGCTTGTCGGTCACCGACGGCAAAGGCGCGGCGGTCGGCAAGCTCGAGGACGTGATCCTCGCGCCGTCGAATTCGTGCGTCGCCTACCTGGTCGTCGACACGAACAAGGACGCCGGCGACAAGCAGGTCGCGCTGCCGTGGACGCGCGCGCAGTTCCAGATCGACGAGCACAGCCAGACCCTGGTCTCGACGCCGGTCGAGGCGGCGAAGTTCGTCAACGCGCCGGAATACGACGCCAAGGACGAGAAGCGCATGGCGAGCACGCCGTGGCTGACCGAGCTCTGCTCGTACTACGGCTGCGACCCGTTCTGGAAGACGGCGCGCTTCGCCAATGCGACGCGCGTGAAGTCGGAACGCCCGTGAACGACTCGGGAGCGCCGCTCCGAGGACGAGCTCGCGCGTTCGCGAGACCTCGGAGCGCGCGCCGGCCGGGCCGGCGAGCGCTCCACGCCGCTGGAGCGACGCTCTCGCGTTGAACCTCGGAGCGCGCGCCGACCGGGCCGGCGAGCGCGCCACGCCGCTGGAGCGACGCTCTCGCGTTGATGCGCACCGCGCGCGACGTCGCGCGGAGCCGTGAACGAGGATTCGCGCAGAGTCCTCGAACACGAAGACCGGATGACGTCGCGCGCGCCACGCGAGCGCGTGGAGAGAGAGCCGCCCTCGGGCGGCTCTCTCGCTTGCGCGGCTCGCGCGGCGTGCCCTCGCGCCGCCGCGCGCGGAACGCGCATTGCTCTGCGCGCGCCGTCGACCCAGCCACCGGCATCCGCCGGACATCACGAAACCAACAGGAGGCAGTCATGGCCAACAAGAACGAAGTTCTCGCGTCGGATGCGAAGGGCGCGCTGCGCGGAGCTCACGAGCACGCGCACTCTTTCGGAGAACAGTCCGGTCGCGTCGTCGACGAGGTGCGCGAACTGGGCAGCATGGCGATCTCGAGCGCCGGCGAGGCGCTGGAATCGGTCAAGCAGCGCGGCAGCGATCTCCTGCACGAGGGACGCGAGCGCGCCGAGGCAGCCAAGGACGGCTTCGAGCGCTACGTCGGCGACAATCCGTTCAAGTCCGTCCTGCTCGCAGCCGGCGTCGGAGCGTTGATCGGATACGCGCTGCGAAGCCGCCGCTGAGGATCCACGTGCGGGCGAATGCACGATCGGACGCCGAGGCGGGCAGGGACGCGCACGGCGCGCCGGCGCACAACGGCCGCGCGCACGACGAGTTCGCCCGCACGACGGCGGCGCTGGGCGCGGAGTTCGAGCAGGCGTTCTCCGCGTTCCGTCGCTCGCTGCTCGCGGAACGCCAGGTCCTGCAACTGCGGCTGTTCGAGCTCGCGTTGCGCGCCGGGCTGTGGGCCTGCGCGCTCATGTGCGCGAGCGCCCTGAGTCTCGCGGCGGCGCTGCTCATCGTGGGCAGCGTCCGCCAGGGGTTGTCGCTGTGGAGCGGGTCGGCGTGGTGGAGCGATCTGCTCCTCGGAGGGATGATCCTCGGTCTCGTGGCGTGGTGCGTGCACGGCGCCCGGCGCGCCGTTCATCGGCGCGCGCTGGCTCGCGTGCGGCGCGCGCTGCCTCACGAGCCTGGCCCGCAAGCGTCGCCTCCGACGTCGCCTGCGTCGCAGCCCGGAGTGCGCCCGTCATGAGCCGCGAACTCGACGAGTTGCGCGAGATCGCGCGCCGCGAGCGGGAGAAGAGCTGGAAGCACGTGCGCGCCCTCCCGCGGCGCACGTCGGACGTCGCGAGCGCCGGAGCTCGCGCGCACCCGTTCTTGACGGCCGCCGCCGCGGCGGCGATCGCGATGTCTCTCGTCCCCAAGCGCAAGCCGAGTGGAGCTCCGCCGCCTGCACTCGAGGGGCGCGCACCCACGGGATCCCGCGCGTGGTCGGGCGTCCTGGTCAGCCTGGGTTTGCAGATGCTGCCTGAGCTCTTGCGCCTGGCCGAGCAGCGCTCGTCCGCGCCGGACGATGGCGCGGGAGAGCGCGCGACGAACGGCGAGCCGCGAGCGCGCGCGCCGCTGTCGCCGTGAACTCCGTCGAAGCGCCGAGTTCGGGACCGGCCCGACCGTGTCGCGCCTCGGTCGCGCGCGCGGCCACGACATTCGATCCCGTGACCGCGCAGCGAAATCGATCCAAGCGCCGTCGTTTTGTAGCTCTTGCACGCAGCCGTCGATTTCGAGCGCGCATCTCGGGCGCGCCACCCAACGGCACGACGGTTGCGAACGCGATCGGCGCGGCGCCTGAGTGCGCCACGAATCACGCCGGACTTCTCCGACCTTCTGCAAGAGGAACCGCCATGCGCCCGATCCACGCTCTCTTGATCGCCCTAGCCGCGGTCGGCTGCAAGCGCGACGCGCAGCACGAGGTCGAGGCAGCGCAACGCAAGTCGTCGTCGAGCGAACAGCGCGATCCCAACGCGGTCTCGAAGCCGGCGCTGACGCCCGCGGCTCCCAAGCCGCTGCCTCCGCCGTCGCCGAGCCCTTCGTCGGAAGCATCCACGACGGCATCCGACACGACGCTCGTCGAGAAGATCCGCCTGGACATCGCCAACGACGCTGCCCTCTCGATCGCCGCGAAGACGGTCACGGTCGTGGCGCGCGACGGGAAGGTCACGCTGCGCGGGACCGTGCCGACGGAAACGGAGCGCACGCGCGTGGTCGACATCGCGCGCAAGGCCGCTGGAGACGACGCCGTCGACGACCAGCTGCAGGTGCAGCCGAACTGAACGCTCACGCCGCGCAGAGGAGCTCCCCATGTCGAAGAACGTCATCGCCCTGAGCCACGATCCGCGCAGCGCGCAGCGCGTCGTGCAGTCGCTGCGCAATGCCGGATTCGATTCCGACTCGGTCTCGGTGGTGTACGCCGCTCGACCTGACCAAGTGCGCATCGACGCCGTGGTTGAAACGACGAAGGCACCCGACGGCGTGGTCGCGGGTGCGAGCGCCGGCGGCGCGGTCGGGGGCACGCTGGGCTGGCTCGTGGGAGTCGGAGCGCTCGTCATCCCCGGGCTCGACGCCTTGCTCGCCGCGGGTCCCATCCTGTCTTCGCTCAGCGGCGCCGCATTCGGAGCGGCGGTCGGCGGAGTCGCGGGAGCCCTGATCGGCCTCGGCGTTCCCGCCTTCGACGCTCGTCGGTATCAACGCGGCCTGGAGCACGGCGAGGTGCTGCTTTCCGTGCGCGCCACGAGCGCGCGCGATGCCGAACGCGCGCGCGCGATCCTCGATCGCGGCGGCGCTCGATCGATCACGCTCCTGCGCCAGCCCATTCTCGACGCGGCTGCCGAGCCGTGGGCCGAGACCACAGCAAACGCGCACTGGCTGCCTCGCTAGCCAATGCAGAAAACACGCGGCGCGGGAGCCCTTGTCTGCCGACTCTGAGTTGCCCTCGACCCGCGCCGCGTGCTTCTCCCTCTCGCCACGAACGACACTGCGAACGGCCTCTCTGAAAACCACGACCACGCGCGCTCGCGAGCTGCTTCGATGAGCGCGCGCAACGAATAGAGCGGTGGAGGATCCCGGTCCGAATGCCGGGGGGTAGACGCCCGGATCCTCTGCCGCTCCTCTTTCATTCCCGGCCTCCACGACCGGTCGCGCAGCGCTTGCGCCTCGTGCAGGGCACGGGTTCAATCCATCGTCCGTGTTCGCCTGGTTCGCTCCGCGCTGTCCCGTCGATTTCCAGGCCAAGACCTGGGTCGAGGGGCGCTTGCGCTGGCTCGGCGAGCAGTTCGGCGACACTCGCTTCCTCGAGCGCGAGCCCGTGCTGCCGACGCAGGCTCACTTCCCCGAGCTCTTCGACGCTCGCGGGTGCACGCTGCAAGCGTTGTTCGAGCGCGTGTGCGGCTGGATGGACGTGGATCCGGCGCGGGTCGAGCTCGAGGTGCTTTCGGAGAAGGTGGAACTCGGACTCGTCAATCAGGACGGCCACGCCGTCGGCGGCGCCGCGGGCTACTACCGCTCCGACGAGGGCCGCGAGCGACTTCAGGTCTGCGCGTCGCAGATCTCGCAGCCGCTGCATCTGATCGGGACACTCGCCCACGAACTCTCGCACTTGAAGCTGCTCGGCGACGATCGCCTGAGCGGTCGCGAGCTCGACAACGAGCTCGTCACCGATCTGTGCGTCGTGCACCACGGCCTGGGCATCTTCCTGGCGAACGGTCCGCGCGCCTGGCTGGCCGATTTCACGCGCTGGCCGGGCACGGGGCTGAAGAAGCCGGAGTACATGACGGCCGCGATGTACGGCTGGGCGCTGGCGCACCAGGCGTGGCTGCGCGACGAGACGCGGCCGCGCTGGTTCACGCTCCTGCGCGGCGATTCGCGCACCTGCGCCAGGGACGGACTGCGCTACCTCTCGCGCAGCCGCGACAGTGCGTTCGCGACGCGCCAGTGGACGGCGTGGGAGCACCTGCAAGCGCGCCTGGAGCCGCGCGAGCGCTGGCGCTGAGCCACGGCGAGCCGAGCCACGCGCCGCGGCGGCTCAACCCTTCACGCACACGACCTGCTCGAGCGTGTGCACGATCTCGACCAGGTCGTCCTGCGCACGCATCACAGCGTCTATCGGCTTGTACGCCATCGGCGTCTCGTCGACGACGTTCGCGTCCTTGCGGCATTCGACGCCGCGCGTCGCCTCGATGTGATCGGCCACGGAGTACGTCGAGCGCGCCCTGGTGCGGCTCATGCGACGACCCGCCCCGTGCGAGCACGAGTCGAAGCTCTCGGGATGGCCCTTGCCGCGCACGATGTGACTCCGCGCCCCCATCGATCCGGGGATGATGCCGAACACGCCCTTCGCCGCGCGCACGGCGCCCTTGCGCGTCAGGAAGACGTCCTCGCCGTAGTGGTGCTCGCGCGCGACGTAGTTGTGGTGGCACTGCACGACGAAGTCCGCCGCGTGGAACGCGCGCACGCCCGGGCACTCGCGCAGCGCCGCGAGCACTGCTTCCATCATCAGCGTGCGATTCTGCGTCGCGAAGCGCTGCGCCCATTCGACGGCTTCGACGTAGTCGTCGAAGTGCGGACTGCCCTCGCGGAAGTAGGCGAGATCGGCGTCGGGCAGGTTGCCGAGCACGCGACGCATGTCCTGCTTGGCCAGTTCGATGAAGTAGGTGCCGATGCGATTGCCCACGCCGCGCGAGCCCGAGTGCAGGAGAACCCAGACGCGCTGCGACTCGTCGACGCACAGCTCGATGAAGTGATTGCCCGTGCCGAGCGTGCCGAGGTGCGTGACGTGGTTCGAGTTGCGCAGCACGGGGTGGCGCGCGCACAAGCGCTCGAAGGCCGGCGCGAGGCCCGCCCAGGCGTCGAGCGAGGATTGCGGCACGTCGTGCCAGGCTCCCGGATCTCGCTTGCCGGCGACGCGGCCGTGCGGCACCGCGCGTTCGATCCGCGCGCGCAGGCTTCCGAGCGCGTCGGGCAGGTCGGAGGCGGCGAGCGAGGTCCGCACGGCCATCATCCCGCAGCCGATGTCGACGCCGACCGCGGCCGGAATGATCGCGCCGAGCGTCGGGATCACGCTCCCCACCGTCGCCCCGATGCCCCAGTGCACGTCGGGCATGGCCGCGACCCACTTGTGCACGATCGGCAGCCGCGCGACGTTGAGCAACTGCTGGCGCGCCTCGTCCTCGAACGGAACGCCGCGCACCCAGGCCTTGATCGGAACGCCACCGTCGACGTCGATGCGTTCGTAGTTCGCGCTCATGGCTGCGGCTGGACGAGCGACCCGAGCGGATGCGGATCCGCGCGGGCCCGGTCGCCCACGCTACGCGCGCCGGTGATCGGTCGCAATCGGCTCGCGTGGACGTGTCTCGCTCCGAAAACACCGCGCCCGGCGGAACTCGCTCGCGCGAGCCGCCGGGCGGGAGAGAGCGCCGTTGCGCGCGCGTTCAGCGCTGGTCGAGCACGCCCGTTCCGCGCGAGTTCGTGAGCGTCTCCACGCTCGCCAGGTAGTTCGCGCCGCGCGTCAACGAGTCGTTCCACGGCAAGGAGCGCGCATCGCACACGGCTCCGAGCGCCGAGACGGCGCGCGCGCGCACGAAGCTCGCCTTCACCGTGTCCGCGGAGAGAGCGAGCAGCGGTTCGACGCTGCGCGCGTCGCCGACGGTCGAGAGCGCCTGCATCAGACCCGTCTGCGCGGCGCTGCCGGGCGCCGTCTCGAGCTGCGCGCACAGATCGGTGGTCAACGATGCGTCGTCGAGGAGCGCGAGGCTCACCGCGGCTTCGCGCATCAACGCCGGACGCGCATTGGAGGACACGAGCAGGCGCCGCAACGCCGGCCGCGCGCCCTCGGCGCCGAGCAGCCCGAGTCCGACCGCGCAACCCGAGCGCGTGAGGTCGTCGCTGGCGTCGTCGAGGCGCGCACGCAGCACGTCGCGCGCGTCGCTCACGCCGCGCAAGCCGAGCGCGATGGCGCACGCGGCCGCTTCGTCGGGAGTATTGGCATTCTTCGCGCGGACGAGCAGGGCGCGCGACGCTTCCTGCGACGGCGCGTGGCCGAGCTTCCTGAGCTCGTGTCCTGCCAGGCCCAGCGCGACGGCGGCGAAGGCGCGCATGCCGACGCGACCGTTCTCGAGCTCGCGCAGCAGGAAGCGATGGATCTCGGCCGTGCCGCTGAACGGCTTCTCGGGATCCTCGTCCGCGCGCGCCGCGATCTGACCGAGCGCGAGCAGCGCGAAATGGCGCGTGTCGAGATCGGCCTGGTGCGCGGCCTGCATCAGGGCCTCGCGCGAGGCGCTGTCGCGCGCTTCGACTCCGGCGTCGGCGAGCTGGCCGAGCGCGAGAGCGGCGCTCTGCACGATCTCGGTCGGGATGCGCGCGTTGGGAGCGAGCGCGTCGATGCACGCGTCCTCCACGGCCGCCTGGGCGGAACGGCTCGCGCCGTCCGAGAGTCGCGCCAGCGCGGTGAGCAGGTGCGCGCGCAGGATGCCCGGCTGGCGTTCGTTGGCGTAGCGGCGCAATGCGTAGGCGATCAACGCTTCGCGCGAAGCCGTCGGAAGGACTTCCTTCGACGTGCGCCGCGAGTCGTGGATCCAGGTCGTCGCGTCCGAGGGCAGGGAGACGATGCCGAGCGCCGAGATGCAGGCGATCTGCACGTCGCGCGGCGCGTCGCCGTCCTCGCTCAGCTCGAGCAAGCCGCTCGCCGCGTAACGGCGCACGTCCTCGTTCACCGCGCGCGACGAGAGCAGCCCGACGGCGTACGCCGCGAAGGCGCGAGTCCGGTACGGCACTTCGCGGCGGGCGCAGAGCTCGCGGCCGGCGCGCGTGTCGCGCGCGAGGTCGAGCAGCGGACGCACCGCCGCGTGTTCACCGAGGATGCCGAGCGCGAGCGCGGCCGACTCGGACACCTGGATCTGCGCGTGCGCGAGCAGCCCCTGGATGCGCTGGCAGCGCGCGGTGCGCGTGAGTCCGGCATCGGGGCGCGCGCAGCGCGCGTAGGCGATGATCGTCTGGGACAGGAGCTCGGGGTCGCTCGTCTTGTCGAGCAGCAGCTCCAGCGCGGGCAGGACGCGAGTGTCGAGCGTCACGCCGCTCACGCGCCCGCCGGGCGTGACGCCGTTGATGCGCGCCAGGAACTCGTCGCCACCCGAGGTGGACGAGAGCTGCGCGCGATCGTGCAGGCCGAGCAGCGCCTCGCGGTTGAACATCCACCACGTCTCCCAGCTCGAGAGATCGTCGAACTCCGCGGTCGGAGTTCGCGGAGCGTCCGCCGCACGCGGGCCGGACGGCCCCGACGTGGATACCGGTACCGCGGGAGCCGACAGCACGGGCGCCGTGGGCGCCTTGGGCCCGGGCGTCGATGCCGCGGGCCGGGCACCGATCCCGCCGGTCGTCGCGCCGCCGCCACCCGTGGATCCTCCGCCCGAACCGCCACCGCCACCGCCGGTCGGCACGCCGCGACCGCCATCGTTCGTGCTCGCATCGCCGCCCGTGCCGCCGCCGGATCCTCCACCACCCGTCTGCGAGCCTCCGCCTGCTCCACCACCGCCGCCTCCGCCGCTCGTGCCGCCGCCGCCGCCCCACCCTGGATACTGCCAGGCGAAGGCGGAGCGCGCGGGATACGCGATGCCGAGCAGGGCGAGAAGGGCGAAGAGTCGTGCGGTTCGGAGCATGGAGTCAGCGTCTTTCTGGGCGAAATCGTTGCCCGGCGAAGCCCGCGGCGCAATGGGGGCGCGCGGCGGGAGCAATTGTGATTCCAGGACTTCCCGACGTTCGTCGAGGCGAGCTGTGCGCGCCTCGATCGCCCTTGGCGAGACCGACAGGGCGGTTCTGCGGTCCGACGGAGGCCGTCGAGATCGCTGCGGATCTCCATCCGTGCGTCGCCGCTCGACCGATTCGAGCATGGGCGCTCACGTGGCGCGCGCGTGACCGAACACGATCGCGCGGCTTTCGCCCGTAACGAGCGCGCGGTCGGCGCGGCACGAGCCCGGCGCTCCCGAGCGGCGGCGAGCGACGTTACCTTGCTCGGCCGCATGCAGGACTTCGAGAAGCTGGGCGTCTTCTACCTCGGCCGCGAGTACGACCTCGACACGAGCACGGGACGGGACGAGCTG